>CAYQJN010000175.1:0-2633 GCA_964417845.1 uncultured Isosphaeraceae bacterium | reverse complement strand
GTGGAGCCAGCCAGGGTGCTGGTCATTGGTGGCGGTGTGGCTGGTCTGGCCGCCATCACGGCGGCACGCGGCCTCGGCGCGATCGTGCGGGCCTTCGACACGCGTCTGGCCGTCAAGGAACAGGTTGAGAGCCTCGGCGCCGAGTTCCTCGTGCTGGACTTCGAAGAGTCCGGTGAAGGCGATGGCGGCTACGCCAAGGTCATGAGCGAAGCGTTCCTCGAGGCGGAGATGAAGCTCTTCGCCGAGCAGGCGATCGAAGTCGACATCATCATCACGACGGCCATGATCCCGGGACGCGACGCGCCGGTGCTTATTACGTCCGGCATGGTGGAGTCAATGAAGGAAGGGTCGGTCATCGTCGACCTGGCGGCCGAGCGGGGCGGCAACTGCGCGTTGACTACGCCGCACGAAGCAGTCACCGAATTCGGGGTGACGATTCTGGGGTACACCGATCTTCCGGGACGCATGCCGTCCCTGTCGAGCCGGCTCTACGGAAACGCCTGCGCAGCCATGCTTGAGGAAATGGGCGGCGGTGAGGGGCTGACCGTTGATCTTGATAACGAGGTCGTGCGTGGGGCGCTGGTGACGCATCAGGGAGAGGTCACCTGGCCACCGCCAGCGCCCGACGAACCGACCATTGCCCCGGACTATTCCAAGGACTTCGGGAAGCGTCCCGAGGTGGAGGAAGATGCGGCCGAGAAGGCCGCTGCCGCTGCGGCAGGTCGGTCGCTGTGGACGGCATCGGGGGCGGTGCTCGGATTGCTGCTCCTGCTGGTCATTGGACTCTGGGCACCGGCCTCATTTGCGACGCACTTCACGGTCTTTGTGCTGGCCTGCTTTGTGGGCTGGCAAGTGGTCTGGAGCGTGACTCCAGCGCTTCATACACCGCTCATGAGTGTGACCAATGCGATCAGCGGCATCATCATTCTGGGCGGGTTACTTCACTTGTCCGCCGATTCGACGCTTGCCGCAGTCGTTCTCGGTGCCATCGCTGTGTTCTTCGCCACGATCAATATCGCCGGTGGTTTCCTTGTGACCCGCCGCATGCTGGCCATGTTCAGGAGGTAGGCGCGTGGCGCAGGCAGGCTTTGACATAGTCCTCGCAAGTACGTCAGACGCCGGAGGCGGGTCATTGGTCACGATGGCCTATCTCGTCGCCGGTGTGCTTTTCATTCTGAGCCTGGCGGGGCTTTCCAAACAGGAAACCGCGTCCCGCGGCACCTGGTACGGCATCGTCGGAATGGTGATCGCGCTCGCCGCAGCCATTCTCAGCCCTGACGTCACCCGCTATGGCGTGTTGGCGATCGCCATGATTCCGGCGGCGCTGATTGGCGGAACGCTGGCTGCGCGGGTGCAGATGACGGAGATGCCCCAGCTCGTGGCGTTGCTGCACTCCTTTGTGGGCGCTGCAGCGGTGCTGGTCGGCTTTGCCAGTTACATCGATCCTCACGCGGGCATGACCGCCGCAGAGGCGGTTGTGCATGAGATCGAGGTGTACATAGGCATCTGTGTCGGTTCCGTCACGTTGACCGGATCCATCATTGCCTGTTTGAAACTGCACGGCACGATGTCCGGCAAACCGCTCATGCTGCCGGCGCGGCACCTGCTGAATCTGGTTGGTGTGATCATCACCGTGCTGATCGGTGTGTGGTTCGTGGCGGGGGCGGTCAGTCCTGAAGGCATCGTGATCGACGCTACAGGCGTCGTGCTGCTGATTGTCGCCACGGTGCTCACCGGCATTCTTGGTGTGCACATGGTGATGGCGATCGGTGGGGCTGACATGCCCGTTGTCGTCTCGATGCTCAACTCCTACTCCGGCTGGGCCGCGGCCGCTGCCGGTTTCATGCTGGGGAACGATCTCTTGATCATCACCGGTGCGCTCGTTGGAAGCAGCGGCGCGATTCTGTCGTACATCATGTGCCGCGGAATGAACCGATCGTTCGTCAGTGTCATTCTCGGTGGATTCGGCGCCGCCGAGGGGACGGTGTCCTCCGGCGATGGCGAGCAGGGTGAGGTTGTGGAGCTCTCGGCCGAAGACACGGTCGGCCACATGCAGGTCGCCAAGTCGGTCGTCATCGTGCCCGGGTACGGCATGGCCGTCGCCCAGGCGCAGCATGCCCTTGCGGATCTGACCAGGCAACTTCGGGACAACGGCGTGAACGTGCGATTTGCGATTCATCCGGTCGCGGGCCGATTGCCAGGGCACATGAACGTCCTGCTGGCAGAGGCAGGCATTCCGTACGACATCGTGCTCGAGATGGACGAGATCAACGAGGACCTGCCTGAGACCGATGTCGTGCTGGTGATTGGTGCCAATGACATCGTGAACCCGGGCGCCGAGAACGATCCCAACAGCCCGATCGCCGGAATGCCGGTGCTTCAGGTGTGGAAGAGTCGTCTGGTCGTCGTGATGAAACGTGGCATGGCCACCGGCTATGCGGGCGTCGGCAATCCGCTGTTCTTCCATGACAACACGCGCATGCTCTTCGGAGATGCGAAGGCGAGCGTCGAGGGCATGCTGGCCACGCTCAAGGGCTAGGACTGAGCACACTGTTCGCCGGGCCTAGCGCGATTCGCCTCAATCGAAGATCAACACCAGCCACGCCAGGAAGATCACCAGATGCACCGCGCCA
>CAYQJN010000174.1:0-2649 GCA_964417845.1 uncultured Isosphaeraceae bacterium | reverse complement strand
GCATGCCCAGGGTCGACGCCCACTCGGGAAGTGCGGTGTAGTGCAGGTGGTGCGGCCCGGCCCAGATGTAGATGAACACCAGGCTCCAGAAGTGCAGAATCGACAACCGGTAGGAGAAGACCGGTCGATCGGCCGCCTTGGGCAGGAAGTAGTACATGAGCCCCAGGAATGGTGTGGTCAGGAAGAATGCGACCGCGTTGTGACCGTACCACCACTGCATGAAGGCATCCTGAACGCCCGCATAAACCGAGTACGACTCCAGCCAACCCCGCGGCATGGAGAGGTTGTTGAAGATGTAGAGAATGGCGATCGCCACGATGGTGGCGATGTAGAACCACAGCGCCACATAGAGGTGCCGCTCGCGACGCTTCACCAGCGTCCCGAAGAAGTTGATCGCAAACACCACCCAGATGAGCACAACGGCAATGTCGACGGGCCACTCGAGCTCGGCATACTCCTTGCCCTGAGTAAAGCCCATGGGCAGCGTCAACGCTGCTGAAACAATGATGGCCTGCCATCCCCAGAAGTGAATGCGGCTCAGCACATCGCTGAACATCCGCGTTTTGAGGAGCCGCTGCGTCGAGTAGTACACCCCCATGAAAATGGCGTTCCCGGCAAAGGCAAAGATGACGGCATTGGTATGGAGCGGTCGCAGACGTCCAAACGAGAGCCACTCGAGCCCAAAGTTGAACATCGGGTCGGCCAGTTGCAAGGCAATCAGGACGCCAACAAGCAGACCGACGGTCCCCCACAGCACAGTTGCCATCAGAAACTTGCGGACGATCACATCGTCGTAGGAGAACCGCTCAAGCGCTGGGGCGTGCATCTCGCCTTCCTCTCCGACCGAGCCATGAAAGGCTCGAGCCACGTCAATATGTGAAATCGATCACAATAAGTGTTTCAGGCGATTCAGGAAAGATCACCGGACCGGCAGGAGCCAATTGGGAGAATAGCAGAAATCTCTACCATTGATTCGTCTTTGGTCTAGCCATCCTGAGATGGAGGTCGTAGGATCGGCCCCGGAGGCCTCGCCCATGCCGACCGCACCTCACCCGGAGCACGATTGCCACCGCGACCGGACCATCCTCGTCGCGACAGATGCCTCACAGGCCGGGCATGACGCGATCGCATGGGCGGCCTCCACTTTTCAAGCTCCTGGCACCCAACTGCATGTCGTACACGTGCTCGAAGGTCGCCCCCACGCCGACCCCGCTGCAGCGGCCGCCGCCCTGGACGTGCTCAGGACACAGATCGAGCGCCTTCCGTCCCAAGAGTCGACCATCACCTGTGGCGTTCTGGACCAGTCACCCGCATGGGAGTCCATCGCCGCAGAGGCTCGCCGGCAGCGTGCGGAACTCCTCATCATCGGGAGCCGCGGACACTCCACGCTCCCCTGGCGGCGATTGGGCACAACGGCCAGGCGCCTCATTCGATCGGCTCCCTGCCCTGTTCTTGCAATCCCTCCCGACACTGTGCCGAATCATGGATCCCTCCGCGGCATCGTCGCAGTGGACTTCTCCGAGGAAGCGTCCTTGGCAATCAGCGCGGCTGTCGAACTGCTCGACCTCCATGGCGGCGGCACGCTCACGCTCCTTCACGTCTGCGACCTTCCAAGCATGCCCTATGAAGGCATGGGCTACGGACCGCTTCAGGTCACCGATGAACTGCTCGCTCGCCAGCAGCGGGAAGCAGCACACCTGCTCGAAGGACTCGCGTCTGATGCCGCTCGGGCAAACGTCCACGTGGACTTCGCCACCGCCTCGGGGCCCGCGGCCATCCAGATCGAGACCTACGCTGCGAGCCACGGCGCGGACTTCATCGCCGTGGGGGCCACCGGACGCTCACTCATGCACCGGGTCTTCCTCGGAAGTGTCGCCCTGCACCTGCTTGAGTCGCATGCACTTCCGGTTCTCACCTCCCACGCTCCAGCCGTGGGCGAATCGGTACACCTGTCCTCCCGCCCCCACGAAAAAGTCGCTGGATGAGCCCGCATCGCCGCAACCTGCCTGCCGACCTCGACACGAATTCGGATCGGGACGTGGTCGCGTGGGTGTGCGACCGCCTGTCGCTCGCCGCGGACACACCGTCCGACTCCATGCACCTTCAACTTCTGGCCACGCTCGACACCTCCGGGTGCCCGGATGCTCGACTCATGGTGCTCCGAGGCGTGTCCCTGGAGCGTCCGGCGCTCTGGTTTCATGCCGATGCGCAGAGCCGCAAGATCGCTCAGATCAAGGCCAACCCTGCTGCATCGGTCGTGGCCTTCGACCCCTCCAATGATCTTCAGATCAGATTGCGCGGTCACGCCGTGCTGGTGACCAGCGACGAGGAACTCCGCGCCCACTGGCAACACATCCGCGCCCTGGTTCAACACCTTCGACACGACGAAGCGTCGACGCCGGCCCATGACCTTCGCCTCGACGCCCTCAATCGCAGTGACCACGACCCCTGGTGGAAGCCCGATCATTTCGCAGTCATCGAGTTTCGGCCAGATCACCTCGATCTGCACGTTCCGCACAACGGGCATCCGACAAGCCGGTCCATTTCGTTGCCGACCCACCACGCCACCTCCCAGTCAACAAGCATGTAGGATCGGACGGGGACCCCGATGTACAGCAAGCAGACCGAAACAGCCATTGCAGCGGCCTC
>CAYQJN010000173.1:0-2673 GCA_964417845.1 uncultured Isosphaeraceae bacterium | reverse complement strand
CATCGTGTTGCTCGGCCAGGTGTATGCAGGCGTGTGGCTGACCGACTTCCTGCCGACCCTAGAGTCTTATGTTGTGGCATCCTTTCCTGACGCGAGCCGAGACTTCGTGCTTGCTGTGGGGATGCAGGTGAAGTCGGGCGTTCCGCTTGATGCCATCGTGGTCAACGGTGTGGCCTATGCGGACATGACCGCCGAGCATCACGAACTCGCTTTGCAGACCAGCGACTACATCGGCGGCTGGTGGTATCAACTGCTCAATGGCTTGCGGCTGGAGAACCTTACCCAGGTGATTCTCGACGTACCGCAGAAGGCCGGCAACCGAGCCATCATGATCGGCATCGCACTAGGCATTGTGTCCACCTCACTCAAGGTCATCCTCGGCGTTGACCGCTCATACCTTGGATCGGCGGACTGACCCATGTTGAATCTCCTCCGAAATCTCGATCGTCGTCTGATCTTCCTCATCATGGGCCTTGCGGTCGCCATTCCGGTGCTGCTGCGATTCGAGCCTCCGTCTGAAGTGACGATGATGGATCGCAACGTCTTCGACGCTGTCGAGGATCTGCCCGACGGCTCCCGCGTGCTCCTCTCGTTCGACTTCGACCCGGGATCGCAGGGCGAACTGCTGCCCATGGCGATGTCGTTTACCCGCCACCTCGCAGAGAAGAAACACAAGATCTACTTCATGTGCCTCTGGCCCTTGGGCGAGCCCTTCATCGAAGATGCCATGAAACTCCTCGAGGAGGAGTACCCGCATCTGAAGTACGGGGAGGACTACATGTCCTTCGGGTACAAGCCGGGCGGCGAGGCGGTCATCAAGAACATCATCGTCGATTGGAAAACGCTCTTCATTACCGACTCACGGAAGCAGGATCTGGATGAGATCCCGATGACGGCGAAGCTCAAGTCGGCCAAGGCCATGAATCTGCTTATCAGCATCAGCGCGGGCGACCCCGGCACCAAGCAGTGGATCCAGTACGCCGCGACGCCGGCAGGACTTCCCATGGTGTCGGGCTGCACCGGAGTACAGGCACCGCTCTTCTATCCGTACATTCCTGACCCGCTCAGTGGCCTGCTGGCGGCGATCAAAGGCGCAGCAGGGTATGAGAAGATCATGGGTGAGGCCTACCCGGAACTCAAGACACCTGAGTTCGTGAAGGCGAGGTTCTCTTCGACGGCCGCTCAGCAGCGAATGGGACCGCAGTTCGTCGCGCACTTGTTGATGGAAGTCGAGGGAACGCCTGATGAGCCAACATGACACGACACATGTCCCGGGTACAACCGGCGGCGGCTTGATCGGCTGGATAATCGGTCTGGCGATCATGTTGGCCGGTATGGCGGTGGCAGGCGCGATGCTTGATGCCGGTCAGGTCTGGGTCGTTCCGGAGACGCAGTCTTACGTGGCCACTAGCGGGACAGCCGAGGCGCCGGCAGACTGGGTGACGGCTGCGAGCGAGGCGGGGAAGGCCGCATCGGCCGCGGGGTCCTCGGTGGCAACGACTTCATGGGTCACCGTGACAGAGTTGCCGCCCGGCCTTCCGGAAGCCGACCGACCCGAGGCCGCTCAGTTCTCCACGAATCGCACGATCGGCGTATGGCTGGCTGCCATTCTGACGCTGTGCATCATGTCGTTCCTGGTTGGAGACAATCCCTTCTACAAGACGGCCGAGGCGCTCGTAGTTGGCGCGTCGGCGGCGTATTGGATGGTGTACTCCTTCTACACGGGAATCGTGGACAAACTGCTGGTGAATCTCTTCCCGGGCTTGGTTCGCGCATGGACGACACCAGGTCTTGCGGACGATTATCACTGGCACTGGATTTACATCATTCCATTGATTCTCTCGATCATGCTCATCTGCCGCCTTCTCCCTTCGGGTGGATGGATCGCCCGCTGGCCACTCGCGTTCATCATCGGCGCCACGGCCGGGTTCCGGCTGCTTGCGCACCTGGAGTCGGACTTTCTGCTGCAGATCAAGGGCACGATCACATCGCTCTGGGCAGTCAACAGCGCCGATCAGTTTCAGTTCTGGCCCTCGATGGGCGCCGTGATCATTCTGCTCAGCGTGCTGGCCTGCCTGGTGTACTTCTTCTTCTCGATGGAGCACAAGGGTGTCGTCGGCAAGACGGCTCGCGGCGGGATTCTGGTCCTGATGGTCACGTTCGGCGCTGCTTTCGGCCTGACCGTCATGGGGCGGATCACGCTCTTGACCGAGCGGTTTGACTTCCTCTTCAAGGACTGGCTGCACCTGCTGTAGCCCGCCAGGTCCACCGACGTGGGGGCGGGCCTCCTGCTGGCCTCCCTGCGGCCCTCAGCGGCCCCCATTCGCCGTGTCGTTGACATGGATTCCGCCCCCAAGTACCCTGTGCGGCTCGCTGGAGAGCCCCTCGCAGGGGTGAATCCAGCCTTTGAGGAGACCCCGACCATGGCCGTTCCCGCATTCAGGACATCCCCGGCCCGCAAGCGTAAGCGGCGGAGCCATCATGCCCTGTCGAGGACGAATCTCGTCGAGTGCCCCTCGTGTGGCGCGACGAAGCATCCCCACGCGGCCTGCCGCGAGTGTGGATTCGTGCGTCCCGGCCTCACATTGAAGACGTCCGGTACAGTCTGACCCCATGCGACTGGGTGTCGACGTTATGGGTGGCGATCTCGCGCCCGCCCCGATCCTGGGGGGC
>CAYQJN010000172.1:0-2760 GCA_964417845.1 uncultured Isosphaeraceae bacterium | reverse complement strand
CCAGCCAGGCGACCGCCGCAAGACCGCTCACCAGCCAGTTGACCCACTCGATCGGTACGGCCAGCCAGCACACCACCACCACCGCCACCGCGATCGCGCCGCCGACACCCCACTCACGAACGCCCGCTGGCGCCAATCTCATGGGTGCAATCAGCCAGACTTGTTGCCGATGAACCAGCCAACCAGCCCAAGCAGGATGGTGCCGCCCGCCAGGGAGCCCACCCAGATCCACAATTGCTCGGCGATGATCGGGGCAATTCCTGAGACGGAACCCATCACTTCGACCGCCACCATGGCAAAGACGCCCATCAGCGAGACCAGGCCGCCAACGAGCATGCCGGTCGAGAGCCCGGACCAGGCCGGGTCGACCTGCTGCGCTGCCACCATGGCCGCGGGCACACCCACGGGGGCGGCAGCGGGTGCCGGTGCTGCGTCCTCGTCATCGGATCCAGAGTCCTGTGCCGCCTCGAAGAGCCCGGATGCGGCAGGGAAATCGACTTCTTCATCGGAGGAGAAGACTTCCTCGAGCAGCTCGGCACCGAGCGACGTGTCGTCGGACTCACGCGTCAGATCGAGCAGGCCACTGCCCGAGCCGACCGACTCCAGTGTCAGGTCATCATCGAGGCCTTCGCCAAGTTGCGTCTCGCCACCGTCCATTGCCGGACCATCGAAGGCCGACACAGACGCCGACGCATCGGAGGACTCCGACGGCGCGTCCATGGCGGCCGAGAGGTCTAGATCGTCTGAGATCATGCCGGGCGCCGACTGACTCGCCGAGGCACCGAGTCCCAACACGCTCCCGCTGTCGTCGTGGTTGCTTAGGGGGCCGGACTTCTCCGGATCCGTCACAGGCGGGTCGGCACTCTGGCTCTCAGCGAGGCCTATGTCGCCGCTGGCCGATCCGCCGAGCCCGAAGCTGTCATCGAGACTCAGACCGGACCCGTCAAGGTCAAGGTCCATGTCGGCCAGATCGTCATCGGTGGGAGCGAGCAGATCGACTTGCTCGACCTTGAACACCAGCCGCTCGCCATCGCGAAACTCCTGGATCTCCTTGGCCTCGACCATGGCCTCGACCTCGGCTTCGGTCTTGCCGAGCTTCTCGCAGACCTCCGCGAGGGTGTAGAACATCTTGGCCATGGATCTCGATCTCCTCGGTGCCCAGCGTGTCGCGGGTCGTCTGGTGGAACAATGTCCCCTCCGAACCGGGCAGCGTAATCGACGCCGTGGCAGGCTTCAACCGCACAGAGCATGCCTTCACGCAGTCCAGCGGCCCCTGACGTGGGCAGTCCCCTCGCCAGCCGCCCGGGATGCGGTCTTCTTACCGACCGCACCCACCGCCCAGCAGGATGGCCAGATCAAGCTCATCGACGATTCCGCTCCCGTCCAGATCCCAGGCACGCGTTGAGGTTCCCATGGACGCCACGGCCGCCATGAGCTCATGAGCCGAGCTGGGGGTCCCCTCCGCCCGCGTCCCATGGGTCAGCTCCAGCGTCACACGATCCGGACCGACACAAATGGTTGCCGCTCGCGCGATCGGATCCAGAATCTCCACCCCGCTGAAGTCGCCGATCACCGGGTCCGCCACAATCAGCGGAATCGAGTCAGCCGCCAGCGGCGTCGATGGCAAGTGCACGCGCAGTCGACCTCCCAGCCACGCCGGGCCTTCCGTCAGCAGCAGGTCATGCTCCGACCAGGGACGCACACCCTCGACGGACATCTCCAGGACCGCCCAGGGCCGCTGCAGGTATCCGCCGTCGGCCGTGATGAGCCCACCTGCCTCCGCGATGACCAGACGATCCTCGTTGATCAGGACCCCGTCGGTTCCCTCGGCGTCAATTGCATCCAACGTTGTGGTCAACTCGGGCGTGGACGCTCCGTCGCCAGCGGCTCGCGGGCTCCCCGCCGATCCCCATGCGGCGATGATCGCGAGCAGATCGTCTGTTCCCACAACACCGTCGCCGTTCAGGTCGGCCGCGCACACGCCAGGCCCGCACGGGCCCCACGCCGCGATCACCATGAGCAGGTCATTCGTCCCGACCATGCCGTCGCCGTCGATGTCGCCGAAGACTCCAGATGGTGCCACCGCCACGATCTGCACATCGTCGATGTTCCAACCCGAGAACTGCCAGGAGCCGTCGGTCGAACCCATCACCCAGCGAATCCGAACGTCGGACTGGCCATCTGCGATCTCGGAGAGGTCGATGACCTGCTCGGTCCAACTGCCGTCGGTGATGCTCGATTCGTTCTCCCACACGGTCTGCCACGAGCCACCATCAACGCTGACCCGCACGTATGCGTGGTCGTAACTGGGCTGCTCGACATTGAGATACCGCATGAAGTGCAGTTCCACATCAGCCAGGCCGCCGCAGTTGAGTGACTCTGTCGTGAGGTACCGCTCTGACAAGCCGTTCTCATAGTCACCGTCAAGGTTGTAGCCAAGAACGTTGGAGCCCGTGGCGCCACTGGTCGGATCGGGGTTGCCGTACTGGCCGCCGCCGCCTGTGGGCTGACCGAACGCCCAGAGGCCTTCTCGATCCCAACCTGGATCGGTATCCATCGGGAAGTCATAGACCACCTGCGGTCCATCGGCGACTGTGATGGATATGGTCGCCGGTGACGAAGCACCGCCAGTCGGGGGCGCGCCGCCATCGTCCACATGGAACATGAAGTCGTCGTAGCCCTCCCACAGGCCAGCCGGTTCATAGCGGAGCGTGGGCAGGCCGGCATCACCGAGCGTGTAGGGAAGGTCTGAAGGCTCCA
>CAYQJN010000171.1:0-2768 GCA_964417845.1 uncultured Isosphaeraceae bacterium | reverse complement strand
TCATCGCTTGATGAGAAGACCCGAGCCAAGTTCTAGAAGGCCAAGAAGGATGGCCTCGACGCGGCAGTGCTCCAGAGGACCAGCGCCACTGAACTGATCAAGATGGCCGAGAAGGACGGCGTCGAGCACGCGGCCACCATGTCACGGCAGCAACTTGTCTTCGAGATTCTCCGAAAGCGGGCGGCCAAACAGGGGCTCATGATCGGCGAGGGCACGCTGGAGATCTCGCCCGATGGGTACGGCTTTCTGCGAAGTGCCGAGTACTCCTATCTCCCGTCGCCTGATGATGTCTACGTGAGCCCGGCACAGATCAAGCGATTCGGCCTTCGCCGCGGACAGATTGTCAGCGGACTGATCAGGCCGCCAAAGGAGGCGGAAAAGTACTTTGCAATGCTGCGTGTCGAGGCCGTCAACGGCACCGATCCGGCTGCGTCCGCCCACCTGCCCACCTTTGAGAATCTCACGCCACTTCATCCGGAAGAGCGCATCACGCTCGAGTCATCGCCCGACGTGGTCGAGACGCGTGTCATCGACCTGGTGGCACCGCTTGGATTCGGCCAGCGAGCACTGATCGTGGCGCCTCCGCGCACCGGCAAGACGGTGCTGCTTCAGAAGATCACCAAGTCCATCGCTACCAACCACCCGGACGCGCACGTCATCGTGCTGCTGGTTGACGAGCGGCCGGAGGAGGTGACGGACTTCAAGCGGAACACTGCCGAGTCTGTGGAAGTGGTGGCGAGCACGTTTGACGAGCACGCGACACGTCACATTCAAGTGGCCGAAATCGTCATGGAGAAGGCGCGGAGAATGGTCGAGGCAGGCGACAAGGTCGTTGTCCTGCTCGACTCCATCACACGACTGGCACGCGGATACAACAACGCGGCGTCGGGCTCCGGCAAGATCGGCACTGGCGGCGTGGACAATGCGGCGCTCATCAAGCCGAAGAAGTTCTTCGGATCGGCTCGGAACATCGAGGACGGCGGATCACTCACGATCATCGCGACCGCGTTGGTGGACACGGGATCGAAGGCGGACGAAGTGATCTTCGAGGAGTTCAAGGGCACAGGCAACAGCGAACTGCACCTGACTCGGAAACTCGTAGAGAAGCGCATCTGGCCGGCCATCGACATTCCCGCGTCCGGGACTCGGCGCGAAGAACTGCTTCTGGATGAGAAAGAGCTGGATCTGGTCTCCAGGCTTCGCAAGGTCGTCTCCGACATGAGTGTCGTGGAGGCCATGGAACTCCTTCGAAGCCGATTGGCGAAAACCAACTCGAACGCCGAGTTCCTGATGACCATGAACCTCGGGTGATGGAGTCCAGCCGCATCCGTGCGGGCGATTCGGGCGTATGCTGGGGGTTGAATGCCGGAGAACCAGCCATGATCGAGTCACGTCGAATTCGCTCGGGTATGACGCTCGTGGAGTTGATGGTTGTACTGACGATTTTGGCGATTCTGACGAGCATCATTAGTGTGTCCATGCTTGCGGGACGGTCTGCGGAAGCCATGCTGAAGAGCCAGAATCACCTGCGGCAGATCGCGCAGTGGATCGACCAGTACGCCTCAAATCACCGAAGTTCGGTGGTGCCCGCCCGGTTTGATTACTGGGACGAAGAGTCGGAAGGCGGGCTGCCCAACATCAACCGCGTTGGTGGGACCAGGTTCTTTGAGTCCAACGCTGAAGGTGATCGGTGGCTCAATTCACCCAACCCATTTGTTCCATCGTCCGATCCCGAGGATGAAGGGGCGCATCAGGGGTCCTGGGCGGACGTGCTCTGGGTCGACGCCAATCTCGGCGGTCTGGTCGATGTGGACCCGGAAGTCGTCGATGGCGCTGCCGGGACGAACATTTATGGTGGCACCGGCCCGGCCAGCGTGTCAGCCCCGGGTTGGTGGTTGTATGCCCAAGGTGGGAACGAGCACGCCAATCCACTGCGGTCGGCTGCACCAAATGGGTATCACTACCCCCTGGCAGACGAGAGCGGCAACCCCAATCTGCCCAATTGGTCGCAGCGGGGAATCGGGTCAACGCCCGGAGATGTGGAGTCGCGTCCGCAGGGTCTTCCAACGCCCGTCGGTGGAGGCGCGTGGGAGGAAGGGCTCCCCGGATTCTTCGCCGCGAACGCCTTTTTCGACGCTCGAAGCCGACAGGACATCACCGGAGACTCCGCCGACCCCGCTCAGGATCGTTTTGTCTCACACGCACAGGTGCGTGCCCCCGCCAGAAGCATCTTCCTGGTGGACTCCTTTCGTGGAGAGACCATCGGGGAGAGTCCACTGGCGGATGAGGACCTGTATCGATCACGGACCATGGCCGCGTGGGCCGTGGACCGCGCGGGGGGGGCTCTGGAGGCCGGGTATCGCCCCACGGCGGGCCAGCCAACACAGGAAGTTGACTTCCGTTATGGGGGCGATGGGGCGGGGTCCTGCCTCATGCTCCATCTGGATGGCAGCATTCACTCCCAGACGCCCTGGAATACCTACCTTACGTTGGTCGGCGGGCAGGCTCCCGGGGGCCCTGTGAAGGGCCGCAACGTCCGAATCATGGATTTGGATCGTCGATTGCAGCCCTGAGATCCGCTTGCGGGGGTCGACCAGAGACCTTACCTGCGAACCGCGGCCGCGGGCCCCTTGCCAGACGCCAAGATGTCGGTACAATCCTCGCTTCCGTCCCTGCTGGGACGGTTTTTCGTCGGCGCGGGAGCGGCGGCGGGATCCAAGTCGAGGTGGGTCAGGACGATCCCCGCCACCGTAGCTCAGTGGTAGAGC
>CAYQJN010000170.1:0-2772 GCA_964417845.1 uncultured Isosphaeraceae bacterium | reverse complement strand
CGCACCTGGCGATCGGGGACGTGCGGATTGCTATCGCCGAGGGGCGATCTCCATCACCCACGAGCGGCAGCATCGTTGGTCACGATGAGCGGCAGGTTCGGCTGGTTCCCTCGGACGTGTGGTACGACCTGGAGATTTGGGTCAGTGTCGGGTGCATCGACGTCTTGCTGAATGGGCTACTGGTGTCCCACGCTTGTCCGGGGTCGATCGAAGGCGAGCTTGCGATTGAGCTTCAGGAAGGGTCGCTCTTGGTGGGCGGGCTGGACTGGGTGGCCGACTCCGAAGACTGAAGAACGGCGCCGTACCGGTCCTTCTGATTGAAGAACAGAAAGGCGCTGACGTCTTTGTAGTTGACGTGCGCGACTGGGCCGATGCCTTGCGCGTAGAACACCCACACCGAGTCCTCCACCGATGCGGGGCCGACTTTTCCATCGAGGTCAATCCTGATTAGTCGCGTGTCGAATGTGCCGGCAGGGACTTCAAGTCGGTATCCACCAAGGTCGCGATAGGTTGCCTGCAGGTTGCCCGAGTGAGCGATGACCGTGGGATCGTGGATGTCATACACGCGCACCTGAATGGCGCGGTGATCAATCTCTCCTGGCGCAACTCCAGGCAGCATCAATGGCTGCGGGGGATCAAACCTGCTGATGACGGCATGCGGGCCGTTGATGGACGAGGGTACGTGAATGCCCGAATCGCTCTTCTGGAGATACCGGGTCCACTTGCCCGGAGTCCGCTGCGTCCATTGACGTCCTTCGCTCAAGGCGCCTTTGAGGAGTACAAGTTCGGTGGACCCCTTCGACTCGCCGCTTGTTCGCAGAAATGTGCTGGTCGAGTCTATGAGAGGGAGCCAGTTCGCGGTATCCGCAATGTGCGGCACGTTGGCGGTGCTCACGATGACGTCTGTGCCGAGCAGCGAGAGTGCTTCGCGATCATCAGAGTCAAGCCCTGCAAGTGGGTTCAGCAGGACGCACGTGAGGATGGTGTTGAGCAGGATCATGGCGACTCCCTGACGCCGAGGCTTCATCGGCGCTCGTCTTGATTGTGCGCTCCTCTCGCGGCGGCGTCAATGGCGCCCTAAGCGGCTGATGGGTATGGTGGTGCAGTAGGCCGGTCAACCGGCGGAAAGGGCCCCTAGATCATGTCGGAACACGAGCAGTTCATGGACCGCGCCATTGCGTTGGCTCGCCAGACGGCGCTGGTTGATCGGACTGGAGGTCCCTTCGGGTGTGTCATTGTGCGGGATGGTGAGGTGATTGCGGAGGGGGCGAATCGTGTTTTGCTCGATCAGGATCCGACGTGCCACGGTGAGATCGTGGCGATCCGACGCGCGTGTGCAGCGCTCGGAACGCATGACCTTTCCGGGTGCGTGCTGTACACCAGTTGTGAGCCGTGTCCGATGTGCTACGCGGCGGCCTGGTGGGCCCGCATTGATCGCATCTTCTACGGGGCCACAGTTCAGGATGCGCAGCAGTACGGCAATTTCGATGATGTGGCGCTCTACGAAGCGGTGGCGCAGGCGCCAGCGGTGAGGCCGTTGCCAGCCGTGGAAGTGGGGCGGGATCGCATGATTCAGATCTGGGAGGCCTTCCTCGCCATGCCGGACCGCCCGCACTATTAGCAGGTTGTTTCTGTGCCTGTGGAAGGATCTCCTGGAGGCGATCTCGGCGCATCACAGCCGGTGGGACAGATTCGTCTTTCAGGGGCGGCCATCTGGTTGTAAGGTGGGCGTGGAGAGGAGTTAACGATGCATACGAGGGTTCGCTTGTGCGCTGTTGTGATCGGCACAGGGATGATCGGAGCCATGGCGCAGGCGGACACGCTGGAAGTGCCGGGTGCGTATCCGACGATCCAGGAAGCGATCGAATCGGCTGGTCCGGGCGATGTCGTGCAGGTGGAGCCGGGCTTCTACCACGAGCGGATCAACTTTCTCGGCAAGGCGATTTCGGTGATTGGTGCCGGAGCCGATCAATGCACGCTCGATGGCGCCGGACTCGGCGGCCCGGTCGTCATGTTTGCGTCCGAAGAGTCGTCCGCGAGCGTGCTCGAGGGGTTTCGCATCGGGCACGGGGCAGGCCTGGCAATCACGGACCCGGTGTTTGGCGTGGTGGAGTGTGGTGCTGGCATCTACATCGGCAGCGCGTCGCCAACGATTCGTCACTGCAATCTGGAGAACAATGAGTGCTGGGGTGGCGCCGGCATCTGCATCAGCGGGGGTACTGCGACTGTTTCCGATTGTGCATTTCGCAACAACATCGCTGAGGGTCACGGCGGCGGCGTGTATGCCATCAACAGCGCCCGCCCAACGCTGACGAACTGCCGTTTTGAGTTGAATACGGCCAACTGGGGTGGCGGCATGACCTGTACCGAACAGAGCGATGCCGAACTCAACGAATGCGATTTCTTCGCAAACACGACCCACAACGTGGGCGGCGGCATGTACATCAGGTCGAGCAGCAGCCCGACGATCTCGAACTGTTCCTTTGTCGGCAATGTGCAGATCACCAATCCGCTTGGAAGCGGTGGTGGAATCTGCGTGTATGGAAGTGGAACCGGCGGGGGGCCGTGCTACCCGGTGATCACGGGGTGTCTATTTGAAGACAACATGGTCAACGGGGACGGTGGTGGCATGAGCAATGCGTATGGCACCTACGCAACGATCGAAGACAGCGTGTTTCGCGGCAACACCGCAGGGCGTGACGGGGGCGGTGCGGCATGCGTCGGTGCGCATGATCCGGATGTGCCGAGCAACTCCATCTTCATCAACTGTGT
>CAYQJN010000169.1:944-2786 GCA_964417845.1 uncultured Isosphaeraceae bacterium | reverse complement strand
TGCTTCCGTATCAGCGGAAGGACTTCATCGGCATCTTTACGGCGATGAAGGGCCTTCCGGTGACCGTTCGATTGCTCGATCCACCACTGCATGAATTCCTGCCCAACGAAGAATCGTCCGTGAAAGACGTTGCTGCGTCGCTCGGCGTCAAGCCCAAGGAAGTGCGGCGGCTCGTTGCGGCGCTTCATGAGGCCAACCCGATGCTCGGTCATCGAGGTTGTCGCTTGGCGGTGACCTATCCCGAGATTCTTCGCATGCAGGTGACGGCCATCGTCGAGGCGATGATTGCGTGCAAGAAGAAGAAGATCGACGCTCGGCCCGAGATTATGATCCCGCTTGTCGGGACGCGCGCCGAACTCGAGATGCTCCGCGAGGAGACGCTCGCGACCATTGCAGCCGTCAAGAAGGCCAGGAAGTACACCGGCAAACTGGACATTCCGGTGGGCACGATGATTGAGATCCCTCGCGCCGCGGTGACGGCCGATGAGGTTGCGGAAGTTGCGGACTTCTTCAGTTTCGGAACGAACGACCTGACCCAGCTTACGTTTGGCTACAGCCGCGACGACATCAACGGCTTCCTGCCTGACTATCTGCACCGCGGCATTCTTGCGAAGGATCCGTTCCAGTCAATCGACATCGACGGTGTTGGCGCGCTGGTCGAGACTGGCTGCCGCAAGGGGCGGATCAGCAAGCCGAAACTCAAGCTCGGCGTGTGCGGCGAGCATGGCGGTGATCCGGCAAGCGTGGTCTTCTTCGAAGGATGCGGCCTGGACTACGTGAGCTGCTCACCATTCCGCGTTCCGACCGCGCGATTGGCCGCGGCGCAGGCGATCGTGGCTGCGAAGTAGGCGGATTGACACCAGACTGCGCTCAGAGAAGATCCGCTGTCGCCGGATTTGTCACTCTTTTTGGATCTTCACCTGCAAGGTGGCCGTAGAGTGTGCAGGCTCGGGGGGCCGAGGGCCAGTACAGATGGCAAACATTGAGTGCATCGGATTCGCGGCAGGCGCCTTGATCTGTAGCGTCGTGACGGCAGCAACGTTGACGGTGGATGATGATTTCGCCGATCAGCCGGATGCCGCCTACACCAACATTCAATCAGCGATAGATGCTGCTGTTGAGGGCGATGTAGTACTCGTCTATCCCGGCACTTACACGGATGACCAGCCGGGGCAGGTGGTTGACATGAAGGGCAAGGCCGTGACGCTTGTCTCGGAGGGTGGCCCGGCAGCCACGGTGATCGATGGAGAACTGGCTCGGCGAGGAATCTCGTGCGTCAGCGGTGAAGTGCAGAGCACGGTGATCGAGGGATTCACCCTGGTCAACGGGCTTGCGCCGACGTACGGCGGTGGCCTGTACTGTGAGGCCAGCAGCCCGACGATCCGCGGATGCATCATTTCAGGCAATGCCGCCTCGGCGGGCGGCGGCATCGCATTCCTGTCCGGCAGCAACTCTACGGTTGCTCAGTGCAGCGTGGTGGGCAATCACTCCAGTACTGACGGCGGCGGCATCATGTGCCTCCTGGCCAGCAGCCCCACCTTTACGGATTGCTCGATCACGGATAACACAGCGTTGGGCTATGGCGGTGGCGCTCACGCCTCGCAGGGGACCGTTGCGATGGAAGCGTGCGAGGTGACCGGGAACTCCTCTAAAGAGGACGGCGGCGGTATTCTTTGCTTTGGCGGCGATCTGACGATGTTGGGATGCCAGATTGCTGGCAATGCATCTTCGGCATCGGGTGGAGGTCTGCTGGTCGCTTCGAGTACTGGCTCGTTCACCGATTGCTTGATCTCTGCCAACATCTCCGAATCCGCCGGTGGCGGCATCTGCAACTCGACGGCC
>CAYQJN010000169.1:0-934 GCA_964417845.1 uncultured Isosphaeraceae bacterium | reverse complement strand
AGTGACATCGTGATCTCAAACTGCGAAGTCTCGGGGAATACAGCAGGGACCGCCGGAGGCGGCATCTACAACTACAGCAGCGTCCTCGCCTTGGTGGCAACTCGCATCTGCGGCAATGATCCGGACCAGGTTGTGGGCGCGTGGAGCGACGGCGGTGGGAATCTCGTGTCGCCCGATTGTGTGCCGTCCTGCCCCGACATCAACGGGGATGGCATTGTCGGCGCCGATGATGTGCTCGCGGTCATCGCAGACTGGGGCGGCGTGGACTCCCCGGCTGATGTCACGGGTGACGGCCTGGTCGGCGCGGATGATCTGCTGGCAATTCTCGCGGCTTGGGGTTCCTGCTGACACAGCGATTGGTGGCAGGCGCCGGCCATCCTGCCACCTGAGATCGAGCTTTGGCGTGTGTGCTGGGTGCCGGACGGCAGCCTTGAGGGCGATCAGCCTCGGCGACGCGGTGCTCCGAACGCGATCAGTCGGGTCAGATCGCTGGTCGACCACCGCGTCGCTCACAGTGCGTTGGAGATTGCCTCGGCAAGCGCCTCGCCGCCGACCAGTTTGCCGGCGTTCCATTCGATCCCGAGTCCGCTGCCATCTTCATGCTTTGGAATCACGTGGAAGTGCACGTGGAAGACGGCCTGGTGCGCGTCGGCACCGTTGTTCTGCAGGACGTTGTAATCGGCGCAGCCGGTGACCTGCATGACGGCGCGGGCAATCCGTGGCAGCACGCGACCGATCGCTGCAGCGCTCTCATCGCTGAGATCGTGCAGGAAGGCAACGCGATCCCTTGGGATCACGAGCACATGCCCGAGACTCAGCGGACCGACGTCCAGGAAAGCAAGCACGTGCTCGTCCTCGTACACGCGGTGGCAGGGGATGTCGCCGTCGAGGATGCGTCCGAAGATGGTTGGTTCGCTCATGTCCTCATGGTCTC
>CAYQJN010000168.1:0-2787 GCA_964417845.1 uncultured Isosphaeraceae bacterium | reverse complement strand
GACGCTGGCCAGGCCCGGCGGCGCTGCCAAAACGCTGGTTGGTGGGTGTCCGGGGTGTGTGGGGGATCCACAATTGGGCCCCAATGAACAGCCCCGCTCGGCGATTGCCGGGCGGGGCTGTTTTGAATCAAAGGCAACGAGATAGTCCGAATTCAGACCATCTCCTTGAGGCCCTTGAGCGCCGTGAACTTCACGACGTTCTTGGCGGGCTTGGCTGCGAACCACTGCTCTTCGCCAGTGAAGGGGTTCTTGCCGAAGCGACGCTTGGTGGCGGGCTTGCGGTGCTTGCGGATCTTCATGAGACCCGGAACGGTGAAGGTCCCCGGGCCGCGACGGCCAAGGTCCTTTTTCACGAGTCCAGCCATCGCATCGAAGACACTGGCGACCTCTTTCCGGGTCAGGCCGGTGCTGTCAGCGATATCACCGTAGATCTGGCTCTTCGTGCGGGGCTTGACCTCGGCAGTGGCAGTGGCCTTCTTCCGGGTGGTCTTCTTCCGCGTGGTCTTCTTCTTTGCCATGTGCAGGAATCCTTTCTGCTCTCGAATGATCGGACTGGATCCGCCAGCCCATGAAGTATTGAACATTCGAGCCACATGCTCGAATCGAGCGGGACTGTACTGCTGGCGTTCGCAGCCAACAACCGAAACACCGCTAGTTTTTAGGGTTTTTTGCAAACAGACGCATCGAATGTCCCTTGGTCTCAGTGGTTTGCCAGCCTTGCTGGTCCAATGTTGCGACGGACCAAGCTTACCGCCGGGCCAGCGACGTGAAATCGATCCAGACGTCTTCGATCCAAGAGGCGGCGGTGTCATCGTGCATCAATGGCTCGGTCCATGTGAACCCCGCCCGCAGAACGCCCTTGTGCATGAGCAGCGGGACCAAGATCGGGAATCCTCCGAAATGCACCGCGGCCGTCATGTCAATGCGATCCGTCTGCAATGGCGGTGCATCGCCATCGAACGGCAACACGCCCACGTTGCTGGTGCAGAATCCGTGGCGATAGGCCCCATCCAGATCGGTCCATGGTGCCGCGAAGTCGATGACATCCTCTTCAGTGAAGTCCCAGTGTGGAGCCGCGGCCGGCTGAAGCATTGGCTCAAGCGCGGTACGAAATCGCCTGGCGAGTTGCCACGGATCATCCGAACTCTTCACCTGTGGAAGGAAGATCCTCACCCCATAGGCGCCCATCTGAATCTCATCTGGATCGGGAGGCTCGGGAAACAGACGCCGCATGTCGATAGGCACCATCAGGTCAGTATCAACGACTCCTCCCGCGTGGGCGGCATGCGTTCTGCAGATGGCCGCAACCAGCCCACCCAACACCGTCGTCCCCTCTGCACGGCATGCCTGATGCAGCGCTTCGGCGCGGGCAGGATTGAGGGAACGGAATGCCACCCGGGGCCTTCGCCGGGCCACTTCGGCCTCCTCGTCAAGCGGCCACGGTGTGATCGGGCGATCTTCTCCAGCCTGCGCCATGGCCTCAAGCCATTGTGCGCGACTGACCGGCGATGCGACGCGGCGCTCGGCGGGTGGTGGGACTGGGATCTCTATGCAGTCAGGGGCTTCCCCTTGGAGCCGAGTCGCTGCCAGGGCAATGAACTGGCGGAGCATGCCGGCCATCGATCGTCCATCAGCAATGGCGTGATGCACCTTGATGAACACCCGCCAACGATCTCCCTTTGACGCGGGTGCGAGGCGAACCTCCCAGAGGCGACGACAATCCGGCAACTCCTCCCGCAACAACTGCTCCCAGATGGCGATGACTTCCGCCTCGCTGTCGGCATGGTGGGTGAGACAGGGGATGTCCTCAGGCCTGACATCGCGGATGAGCCGGGGAACCGGGCTTTCATCGCTGAGCCGACACTGCAGCAGCTCATGGCGAGCAAAGAGATCCTGCGTCGCCTGGTTGGCGGCCTCCTCCGTGAGGGGGCCACGTCCCTCGCCCAGAATCACCATCTGGCTCGCGCCGAGGAGCCGCCGGGCGTTGAGGGCCGTTGTGGCCTCCCACAGACCAAGCGGACGATTCGCACCACTCATATCGGACATGCCACGGGCTCCCTTCCAATGCAGCAGAGTAGAGAATCCGCGCGACCGGACCAATTGGAACAGCAGAGCGATGTGAGAATCTGACCTCAGGCTGGCTTCCTCCTGATTTGAGCGCATGATGATCACATGCCCCCCGGACTTCCATTCATTGCAATCGGCTTGGTGCTGCTGGCGATTGGGCTCGTGGCATCGATGCTCGAGTCGGCCGAAGGCGACTGAATCGATCCTCCGACCTGCCTGTCCCCCCCAACTTGCCAAGACGGCGATTGAATTCGCGGCAAGTTCCTTGCAAAACACGACTTGCAATCCTCATACTGCACCTCGGTGCCCCAATGGTCGGGGCAGGGGAGCGAGCGTATGTGGGAAGTGGTGGTTCTTGCGGCACTATGTGGGGCTGAACAGCCTGGCGTTCCGAATGTGCTCTGCATCGTGTGCGATGACCTCGGGGTCGGGCAGATCGACAGTCTCGGCTGGGGTGAGGGTGCCGACGACCTGCCGGTCCTTTCGGCGCTCGTGGGTCAATCGGTTCGGTGTACCCAGGCGTGGTCCATGGCGGATGGAGCCGCGTCGAGGGCAGCGATCCTCACAGGTAGGTATCCGCTCCGCACCCGGGTGGTTGGTCCCGCAACGCCAGGAATGGTGACCCCAACCCAAATGCATCCTGCAGAGGACACGTTGCCGGAGCTTCTCTCGCAAGTGGGATACGGAACGGCCCTCTTTGGACATCCCGACATTGGGCAC
>CAYQJN010000167.1:1302-2799 GCA_964417845.1 uncultured Isosphaeraceae bacterium | reverse complement strand
TCTGCACCCCTTCCGGCGCGGCTTCTCTGTGCCACCCCGCTGGCCGTGGCGGCGACGGCGTCGGCGGCACCGGCCTCCGACAGTTTCGCCAGCGCGTTCTTCATGTCTCGCAATGGAGATGGTCAGATCGAGGTGCTGGGGACCGCCGTGACCTGGCTGCTGCTGAGCCTCTCGGCGGTTGCCGTCGGTCTGGCGATTTCGATGGCCCGTGACAACCGACGCGACACGATTCTTCCCGAAGGATTTGTGGAGGAGATGCAGGAGGACATCCGGGCGAGCCGCTTCCGGGAGGCCATGAATCGGGCCAATGCAAGCGACTCCTTCATCGGGCACATCATGGCCGATGCAATGCGGCAGGCGCCTCATGGTTGGCATGCGGTCATTCGCGCGCTGGAGCAGGCATCAGAAGAACGGACCATTGCGAGAATGCGTCGCATCGAGACGCTCAACATCATCGGCCAGGTCAGTCCGATGATCGGCCTGTTTGGAACGGTCTACGGAATGATCCTCGCGTTTGCAGCCATCGTCGCGTCAGGAGGCGCCGCCGATCCGGTGATGCTGGCAGGTGGCATCGGTACCGCGCTGACGACCACGTTCTGGGGTCTGGTGGTGGCGATTCCCTCACTGGCGGCGGGCGCCTATCTGCGTGGGCGAATTGACGGATTGACGGCTGAGGCGACGCTGGTGGCTGAGGACATGCTTGGTCGATTCCGACCGCGGAAAGGCAAGGACGCGGCGGCGGCATGAGACGGCGGCGTGAATCACCATCGATTCAGGCCAACATGACACCGCTTATCGATGTGGTGTTCCTGTTGATCGTGTTCTTCGTGCTCGTCTCGAGGATCGTTGACGAAGATCGCCCCCAGCTTGACCTGCCATCTCCGCAGCCGGCGGCCACGCGAGTCCCCGCGCCCGCACCGCGGGCGACCGTAAGCGTGGTTGGATCGCCAGCGTCGGGTTGGCGATATCGCGTCTCGGGCGCGGACATCGCTGCCGATGAGGCTGGTCGCATCGCACTCGAGCGACATCTTGAGGGTGTGCTGGCGCATCAACCGAGGGCGGCTGTACAGGTGCGGGCGGGCAGGGCGACACCATGGGACGTGGTCGCGCCGGTGTTGGATGGCGCTCGGGCCGCGGCACGCCGCGCGGGCGTGGCACCGGTGCGTGTGCAACTGGCGACGGTGCGGAGCGCTGCGCCATGAGGGCCCATGCCACACGAGGTCGGCGGCGTCATGGCGGCGTCGCGCTGCAGATCGCGCCGATGATCGATGTGGTCTTCCTCCTGCTGATGTACTTCATGGTGGCGACGGACTTCAGTCCTTCCGAAGAGGTCTTCAGGCTGGATCTTCCGGTGGCCGATGTGGGGACGGCCAATCCCCTGGATCTTCTGGAGGAGCCGCTGCGCGTTCGTCTGTCTTCCGAGGGCCCAGGCGGCGGTGTGCTCGTGTCGCTCCAGGGGCCGTGGAAGGGGCCCGAGTCCATCGAGGCACTCGGTCA
>CAYQJN010000167.1:0-1287 GCA_964417845.1 uncultured Isosphaeraceae bacterium | reverse complement strand
CCTGGCGTCATCCATCGTTCCCGCGGGCTCGCTTCTCATGCCGGATCACCCCATTGTGCTCGCGCCGGAGCCGGACGTGCCCTGGGGCGCGGTGGTCAGCGCATTCAATGCAGCGATTGGGGCAGGGAGTACCAACGTGACGCTGGAGACGGATTCATGACGGTGGTCATGCTCACGGCGTGCCTGTTGGTAGGCACAGTCGGTGACGCCGCGCCGCCGCTCGATGATGAGGCCATGGCGAGCGCGGAGGCCCGCCTGACGGAAGTGCTCGGCGCGGGGTGGTCGGAAGGCATGGTGGTTGACCTGGCGCTCCATGGTCTGCGGGATCCCGATCGGGATGCTGCAGCGCGGGCTCGCATCGACGAGGCGTTGACGTTGACGGCCCAACTCGCGGCGTACATGCAGGACCAGGCCGCGCATGGCGAGCGGATCCAGATCAATCAGCCGCGGTGGTCTCTGCAGCGTGGAATTGCGTGTGCCGCGGATGCGATTCTGACCAACCCCGACGGCCCACGCGCGGATGAGGCGATCAGGCTGCTGGCACCGATTGCGGAGCGCGACTCATCGGGCCGTGCGCAGAGGCTGCTGGCACTGCTTGCGTTCAGGAGGGGTACGCCACATGGACCGCTCGATCCGAACGTGCAGCGGGCCTGGTGCTCGCCGCTGGAACGGGCGGCGGCCGGTGCGGTGCGGGCGGCCATGGATGATCACACCGCCAGACTTCTGCTGGAGATGGCGACGACGGACTGGGAGGTGCTGCTCGTCGGTGAGGCCCGGATGGCCTCGGAACCGCCCGCCCGGGCGCTGGCATGGGTTGGTCCGATCTATGAAGCGCTGGTGCGGGTCGGTCGATCGCATCAGGAGGCTGCCGACCTGACCGTGGCCGCCGCTGGTCGTGTGTCCGTTGCGCCCTCGGTGGACGCGGACCTTCACACCACAGCTCGATTGGGCGCCGCCGATGCGGCACTTCGCGCCGCTCGCCCCGATGAAGCGATGTCGTGGCTGGAGGTGATCGGCGCTGACGATCCATGGTTCGATCGAGCGCTGGCGGCGAAGGCCCGCGCCGCCGAGGCGGCGGGGGATCTTCGTGCGGCGATGCGATTCTGGCGGCACCGCGCCGAAGCGTTTGGCCAGGCGCCCTCGTGGGACGAGGCTGGCCGGCTGGCGCACCTGATGGGCGGCGATGGCGAGCGTGTGGTCGAGACGCTCTCCCTCGCCTCGGCGCACCGCGTGCGCCGCGGGGTCTGGAAGCGTGTGCTGGGCGCCATGGGCGTGGCCCATGGCCCC
>CAYQJN010000166.1:0-2851 GCA_964417845.1 uncultured Isosphaeraceae bacterium | reverse complement strand
CTTTGAAGTGGAATTGCGTGGCCCATCCGGCGGTCAGATGGCCGCAGGGCCCGTCACTGGTGAGGTGTTCTCATGAATGGTCAGGCCATCCTTGGGTGGATCAAGGCGAATCTCATCATCGTGATCTGTTCGGTGGTGATTGTTGGAAGTCTCGTAGCTGGACCAATCGTGTCGGACGGGTGGAATCAGGAAGTTGCCAAGGAGGCGGCCTCACGAGCCAAGCAGTTCAAGAAGATGGAACAGGCGGCCAAGTCGTCGTTCGAATGGCCGGGCGATCAGACTCGGCATGAGGTCACCATGACCCAGCCGCTGATCACCGCCTATCAGGAAGCGGCTTCGGCCTGGGGCGCCCAGTCGGAGGAGGTGGCGGTCGAGATCCTAGGGCGCAACCGCGGAGAGACCGGAGTGGTCATGCCGGAACTGTTCCCAAAGCCCGCCGACATGGAGCGTGATCTAGAGGTCCTTCCGCCGGAACTGCATCAACGGATTCTGGGTGGATACAAGGCCATCCTCTCACGCTTGCACGCTGGGACACCACCGACCACCGAGGACATCAGGAAGGATCTGGTCGCCAAGCGAGCCGACTTTGTCGATCGCAACTTCAAGAAGGGCGAGCAGGAGACGTTCACCAAGGAAGAGCAGAAGCAGTTGGAGGCTTATCTGACCGGGGAGCGGCTTCGCGTTCTTCGGGATCATGCCAACGACATCGGGGTCTATCTTTCTTTGGAGACGCTGCAGCCGCCGTCCTATTCCAACACCCAGAAGCCCACGTTGGAAGAAATGTTCGGATGGCAGTGGAGACTCTGGGTGCTCGACCGGACGGCAGATGCCATTCAGGCCATCAACGGGGGGGCCACAGAGCCGCTCGCTCCGATTCACAGAATCGACCGACTCGACGTGCGTGGCTTGCTTGATGTGCAGACGCCTGCTGCAAGCGACCGGAACTTTGCAGGCGCCCCATCCGGTGGTGGTGGCGGCGGTGGCAGTCCCAAGGGTGGCGGCGGGGGCGGCTTTGGGGGAGGAAGCCCCAAGGGCGGCGGTGGAGGCGGCGGCGGATTCGGTGGTGGGAACCCCGGAGGTGGGAATGGGTCAGGCGACACCGGTAGTGGTGCTTCGGCTCCGGCCGCTGGTACCCGCGACTACACGAAGTCCGTCACTGGTCGCGTGACAAACGAGATGTACGACGTCGTGCTGGTCGACCTCGACATGGTGGTCACAACGAGTGATATTGACGATGTGCTGAAGGGGCTGGATGTCCCCGCGGTCATGTCTGTGCTTGATGTGGAAGTGTCTCGCGTGGATCCATTCGAGGCGCTCGGCCGCGGCGAGTACCTCGGGGAGCGTCCTGTGTCGCGTCTGGTCGTGACGATTGAAACGCTGTGGCTTCGCGAGTGGTCCAGAGAGTTCATGCCCAACGAGGCTCGCCGCCTGATCGGAATTCCGGACTGGCCGGCGGAGTCGGACGCATCGGACGCTGAAGAGTCGTTCGACGAAGAGTATTGAGAAAGAGCGGTAGACGAGCAACATGAAGAACAAGATCCTCGGGCTTCTGGAGCAGTACGTTGAGTTTCTGGTGCTTGCCGCCGTCATCGTCGTCTTTGGGCTCTATCTGGCCTCCCAGTTCGTCGGCGATCCCAATGCTGCCAAGGCGTCGGGGTTCAAGGAGCCGCTGAGTCCCGCGGCGCTCAACGGAGCGCTGGAAGAACGAGCGGCACGCCTTCGCAAGGCCGTTGACCGGACGGGCCAGGACGGCATGCAGGGACTGGAACAGCCCGCGAGTTCGGACTTACTGTCGCGGTATCAGGCTGCCGTGGACGCCTCTCCAGTCCCAGATGACTATCGGCCGATCGCCACAGCCTGGCAAGGGCCGGTCGACGCTGCCGGTGGTGATGTGCTGACTGAGCTGGCGCTGGTATCGGTGCCGCAGATTCCGGCACCTACGGGAACATTTGTCTATCAGACGTACGACACGCTGACCGAAGACGGCGTCGCTGCTGATGAAGGGCTCTCCGGACGATTCACCGACGCGCCGCATGATGTGACCTGGCTGACGATTGCAGCCAGGTTTGACATCGATGACGTGCTTACGCAGTTTCGCGCCACTGGACCAAACGGTGAACGTCCGATGAGCGAGCGGTGGTACGGCGGTCAGATTGATGTGCTGGACGTGGAGATTGAACGCCGCGAAGTCATGGAGGATGGCGAGCTCGGTGAACCCGAACAAGTGCGACTTCTTCCTGGTCAGGTGTCATTCAGAACACAGATCGAAGGGGATGTGTCGTCCGGAGATCGTGACGAGATTCTCGACGCGCTCCGATCCGATCGGACACAGGAGCAGGTGATTCGTCCAGAGTTTCTGTCTACCAAGTCGAGCCGCTGGGAGATTCCCGAAGACGCGGAAGCCCGCCTCCAGCGTGGGGGTGATGAGGATCCTGCAGAGCGGTTGCGGCGCTTGTTGAAGCGCCGGCGGGGCCTGAAGGAAGAGCTGCGTCGACTTGGTGGCGGCTCCGGTGATGACCCCGCAGGAGGCGGCGGAGGTCCGGGCGGTGGCGGATTTGGTGGCGGCGGCGGCTTTGGTGGCGGCGGCGGAGGTGGTTTCGGAGGAGGCAACCCCGGTGGCGGCGGCGGCCTGCGGGGAGGGCTTCGCGGTGGCGGTGGCGGCTTCGGTGGGGGCAATGCCGGTGGCGGTGGTCCGAGAGGCGGAGGTGCTGGCGATGATGAAGCTCGGCTCCGCAAGCGAATTGAGCAGCAGCTTCGCCGGATTGAATCTGAAGTGACCAGACTCATGCGGACACTGAATCTCGACGAGGAAGACCTGGAGTCCTTCGAAGCCGAGGACGCCGACACTGTG
>CAYQJN010000165.1:0-2884 GCA_964417845.1 uncultured Isosphaeraceae bacterium | reverse complement strand
GGATGGCCAGAATCTCGGTGAAGTACTGTTCGTACCTCGGATCGCCGGTCGTGACATAGGTTCTGGCAAAGCGTGTGAGGTCGTCTGATGACTGTCTCAGTTGATCCGCGAGTTGATACGAGGTGTAACGCCGCGCTTCGGCTTGCTCAGCAAGGATCTGCGTCTGTTGCAGGGCGATGGCAAGCCCGATGAGGACCACCACCAGCACGAGTTGAATCAGAAGTAGCGCGATCAGGAAGGTGCGAATACGCATGCGTTGCTGTCACTCAGCGTTCTGCATCGCGGAAGTGATCCGCGTTGCGACATCGGCTGGCAGGCTGCCCGCCCCAAGGCCCTGACAGAGGCCCTGGGTCAGGTCGAGGGACTCAAAGACTGCTCGGCAACGTCCGCTCAGTACGCCAGGTGGGACTTCAAAATCCACACCGCGGTCCATGGCAGTCTGTTTGGCTTCGAGCAAGTCCCGGCAGATACTCGCCTCATAGTCGGCGTCCGGCTTTGATGGCGGCAGGCCACGCTCGATGGCCTGCCGGATCGCCAATCGGGCGCGGTGGACCCTGACGCGGACCGTTGATTCGTTCATGCCGGTGATGTCGGAGATCTCAGGGCTGGAGAAGCCGACGATCTCTTTGAGGACCAGCGGCATGCGGTACTCCACCGGGAGGTCGGCGATTGCGCACTCCAGACGCTGCGTGGACTCGGCGCGAAGGGCGTCCGCGAGTGGACCTTCGTTCTCCTCGGCGGCCATCCATGCGAGACCACATCCGTCAAGGAGCATGTCATCGCTTGGCAGTTCGCCGGCGTCAGGTCCCTTCTTACGGTGCATGCGCTGGCAGGTGCGGGCAGCGATTCGGTACAGCCAGGTCGTTGGTTTGGCGTCGCCCCGAAAGGAGGGCCAACTGCGAAATGCTTCGAGCATGGTCTCCTGCACGAGGTCCGCTGCTTCGTCTTCGCTTCCACAGAATCGGCGTCCAAGGCCAAAAAGCATGCCACCATGGGCTGCCATCAGTTGCTGGACGGCCTTCGAAGGATCGCTCCCTGGAGCCGGTTCGGACATGGTCTGGTCGGAGTTCATGGTCGGTTGCCGGGTCCACTTTACCACCGGCGGGGGGTTTGAACATGGGCGGAGGCCGGTGAAGGGGTGCTCACAGTGGCGTAGAATGGGTGGATTGATTTATTTTCCGGAGCGCGCGGAAAAACCGAAACGGATTCGGTCCCCGCGGCCCCTGATGCCTCTGGAGCCGGTGTTGATGCCGACTTCTCATGGGCGGGAGTGACGGACCATGTTGCTTCGATTGATCTACGACGATTCACTGGCACAGGCTGCCTATCTGGTTGGTTGCCCATCAACCGGGGAAGCCGTCGTATTCGACCCGGAACGAGATGTCGATCGGTATATCCGCGTAGCTGCAGAGCATGGCCTCCGCATCGTGGCGACCGCCGAGACCCACATCCACGCGGACTTCCTTTCGGGAAGCCGGGAATTGGCGGAACGCATCGGCGCAACCGTCTATGTCTCGGGGGAAGGTGGACCGGACTGGTCTTACGGGTGGTTGGATTGCCGAGAGGATGGCGGCTCGTACGACCATGTCGTGCTCTGCGACGGTGATACCTTCTGCGTGGGTGGCATCCAGATTCGTGCCATGCATACGCCGGGGCACACGCCAGAGCATCTCGCCTTCGAGGTGACAGACCTCGGCGGTGGTGTGACCGAGCCGATGGGATTGATCACTGGAGACTTCGTCTTCGTGGGCGACCTTGGCCGGCCGGACCTCCTCGAGACCGCTGCCGGAATCGAGAACACCGCGAAGGCCGGTGCACGCGCGCTGAGCGCGTCCGCTCGGCAGTTCCTGGGCCTTCCGGATCATCTTCAGGTATGGCCTGCTCATGGCAGTGGTAGCGCATGCGGAAAGGCACTTGGTGCCGTGCCGCAGAGCACGGTGGGATACGAACGGCGATGCAACCCGGCACTTCAACTTGCTGAAGACGAAGTCGCGTTCTCAGAGTTCATTCTCAGTGGACAGCCGGATCCTCCGTTCTACTTTGCGAGGATGAAACAACTCAATCGCGATGGTGTGCCGGTGTTGGGCGATCTCCCGCATCCGGCGCATCTTTCCGCTGATCAACTGGCCGCCATCGACACGTCCAAGGTTGCCGTGGTCGATACTCGGCGGTGGTCTGCATTCCGGGCTGGACACTTGGCAGGGAGCCTCAAGCCGCTTGGTGGTGTCGGGTTTCTTGCCAGCCTGGGCTCGTTCATCCAACCCGAAGAAGACATCGTGCTGATCGTGGAGCGGGATCGCCTGGAAGAGACGATTCGCCAGCTCGTCCGCATCGGTCTCGACCGAGTGGTCGGATGGACGAGCCCTTCGACGCTGGCGGTGACGCTGGAGTCGATGGGCGGCGGCGCCACGATGGATGAGGTGCCTCCTGGTGATGTTCCCGCCATGGTGGACGCTGGCGCGTCGCTTCTTGACGTCAGAACCACCTCAGAGTGCGCCGAGGGTATGATCGATGGCGCGACCAATGTTCCGTACACCCGGTTGCTGGCTCGATGGGAGGAGCTTCCTGACGGGGAACCGGTGATCATCAACTGTAAGGGCGGCGGACGCTCCGCGGCAGCATGCACCATGCTGGCACGCGCGGGTCGAAGCGTCGCCAATCTCGAGGGCGGATATCAGGCATGGAGCCAGGCAATCGAGCAAGCCTCCCAACCATCCGGCCCTCCCTCATCCTGACATAGCCCGCTTGAGCGGGCGGCGGCCCCCCCCCCCCCCAAGTGCTCCCCGGTCGGTCGCGTATGCGGCCGTCCGGGTGAGCCGTGCGCCCATGGAGCCCAGTGACTGGCAGTACCGGCGGGAATCCCGGTTTCGTGAAACGAATCGCG
>CAYQJN010000164.1:0-2941 GCA_964417845.1 uncultured Isosphaeraceae bacterium | reverse complement strand
GGCTCATCCTGCCCCTCAGCCACTCCATGGACCACCGGCTGGTGGACGGGGGCCGGGAGATCCCCTTTATCGGGCATGTCATCGATGATCTCGAGCACCCCATGCGATTCGCGCTGTAGTCGAGATTGCCCCGTGCTATTGTTCGCTGTTCCGAGTGGGAATCTCATGAAAGGACCAACATGAACAAGGTCACGATGCTTGTGGCAGGGCTGGCGTGCTCGCTGACAGCAGGAGCGCTTGCGCAAGATCACCCCGCAGGTGAAGACGCGCCGAAAGCCAAACCCCTATTGATTGGCGACAAGGCGCCTGCGGTCAAAGTGGCCCGGTACTTTCGGGGAACGCCGGTCAAGAACTTCGAACCGGGCAAGGTCTATGTCATGGAGTTCTGGGCGACCTGGTGCGGCCCCTGTGTGAGGCAGATCCCTCACCTTGCCAAATTGCAGAAGGAGTTTCAGGATCGCGATGTGCAGGTCGTGAGCACCGCCGTCTGGCAGCGCGAGGACACGCAGGCGCTTCGCGAGAAGAAGGTCGCTGAGTTCGTGAAGGACAAAGGCGACGCGATGGCCTACACCGTGGCCATTGATGACGAAGGATGGATGGCCGATCACTGGATGAAGCCGGCTGGCCAGAACGGCATCCCAGCAGCGTTTCTTGTCGGCAAGACAGGCATCGTCGAGTGGATAGGACACCCGGCGAGCATTGACCCAGTTATCACGTCCTATCTGAGTGGCACCTGGGACCGCGACCAGGCGCGTGCGAAGATGGAAGAGGAACGCCGCTTCGAGGAACGAGGTCGCGCCATCTGGGCCAGGTTCCGTGAAGCGCAGCAAGCGCAGGATCGAGAAGCAGCCCGCGCCATCCTCGAGGAAGCGGCAGCGGAGTTTCCGCAAAACCCATCGCTGAGACAGGCTCGGTTCGAGTTCCTGCTCGAATCACCCACCACTGCGGGAGAGGGATATGAGATCGGGAACGGTCTGGTCGAGGAGTACTGGAACGACCCCGGAACGCTCAACTACGTCTCCTGGCATGTGGCCGCCAACCCCAAGGTCGCTCGAAGAGACCTCGACTTCGCCATGAAGGCTGCCACACGTGCCGACGAATTGGCCAAGCATGAAGACGCTTCCATCATTGACACGCTGGCCCGTGTTTACTGGGAGAAGGACGACAAGGACCGTGCGATCGCCCTGCAGAAGAAAGCCATTGATGTTGCAGATGAGCGCATGAAGCCCCAACTGCAGGAAACACTCGATCGGTACAAAGCCTCCGAGTAGCAGAGGCTGCGATGACACCAATCAGACGGCGGACCCTTGCCACAACGGTCCGCCGTTACCATTGGCCCCATGGTCGTCGGAGAATTCACACGCGACGTCGATGTGCTGGTCATCGGAGGTGGCCCTGCGGGATATAGCTGCGCATTCCGGGCGGCCGAATTGGGCCGCAAGGTGGTCGTCATCGACGCGCGAGACGGCCTTGGTGGTGATTGTCTGCACAAGGCGTGTATTCCTACCAAAGCGAGGCTGAGCCGACGGGAGCCCGATCCAGTGGACGCGGTACCCCGCGCGACCACGCGGTTGAGCCGAGGCCTGGCCGCACAGGCCTCCTCCCTCGGTGTTGAGATCATTGCGGGACACGCGCGGTTCCTCAGCAGCCGCGAAGTCCAGGTCGCTGGCGACCTCGTCTCCCGGTTTCGATTCAAGCGCGCGGTCGTGTGCGTCGGAAGCGCCCCCGCCAACCGCTCAGACCTCGCGGATGCCCGCACGGCCCTGTCACCAGAGGAGTTTGCCGCCCCCCCAGATCGTGCCATCGGCACGGTCGCCATCATTGGCACGGGCCCCGAAGCCATCGAGGCCGCGACGATGGCTGCACCCACTGCAGACGCGGTGCACCTGCTCCTGGATGGCCAGACGCTCCTGCCACAGGTGCCGCGGTCACTGGTCGACCGATTCCGCCGCGCCTTCACGCCGAATGTCGATGAGCGATCCATCGGCCAGATCTCGCATGAGCAAGGCCAGTGGCAATTCGAACTGGATCAGGACACGCTCCTGGCCGACCTGCTGGTGAATGCGGGACCAAGGAACCCCAGGAACGACCAACTCGATTTGGCGGCTGCTGGAGTCGCCACCGATGCCGGTGGGTGGATTGCGGTCGATGCCCGGTGCACGACCTCCGAGCCGCGAATCCTCGCCGCAGGAGACTGCACCATTCATGAGGACCGGGCGGGCGGTGCCATCGCTCAGGGGCGGGTCGCCGCCGAAGTGATCGCAGGCCAAGCCGCCGGATACGAGCCAGCCGCAGTGCCAACGGTTGTCTGGTCCCGCCCGAATCTCGCATGGAGCGGTGCTCTGATCGATGCACATGAATACACGATCCGGGAGTTGATCGTTCCATGGGCCATGAGTGGCCTGGCCGTTGTCATGGGCGAGGACAAGGGCTGCACCATGATCGCATGGGACCAGAACACCGGCACCGTGGTAGGCGCCGGAGCCGTCGGGCACGGGGCCGCGGAACTGGCTGACACATTCACGCTGGCGGTCGAACTTGGCGCCACCCTGCAGGACCTGGCCGACATCGTGACTGCCCATCCCACACGAAGTGAACTGCTTGCTGAAGCGGCGCGCCGAGCGCTGAACGAGTCATGACTCGGGAGCCTGACACCGAGATTCGCCCCCGGTTCGGACGCTTCTTCATCGCGCTGGTGCTGTTTGAAGTGATGTTCATTGGTGGAATCGTCTTCTTTGCACAGCGGATCACGGGAAGCGTGGCGAGTGCTGTCATCACCTGCGCAGCCATCGTGATGATCGTCGTAATTGCTTCAGCGGCGTTCCGCATGCTCTGGAACCCGCTCATGGCCCCCTTCCCGCCACAAGAAGTACCCCGAACGGCCACACAGAAGTCTTTCCAGTCCTTCTCCTATGGCTTCGTGAACATGGGCGGCACTATC
>CAYQJN010000163.1:0-2974 GCA_964417845.1 uncultured Isosphaeraceae bacterium | reverse complement strand
TGAATCGAGTTCTTCGCGTGTACATACTGCGGTGTAGGTCGCATCAGGGTCAGCAACCCGAGGAGCGCCGTCTGCGTCGTGATCAGCCCACAGCGTCCCGGCGTCATCCGAAGCCGCCTCACCGCCAGCGTCACCACGAGACGCCGTGATGAGCGCCCCAAGTCGATCCGGCGCACGTCGGAGGTCGAGCTCACGAAGAAGCGGCCGGACCCGCTCGATGGGAATATCCGCCGGATCACAGCGGGCTGCTTCAAGATCGAATTCAAAGTCGAGATCATCGCGAAGTTGAATGAGCTCCCGATTCCGAAGGAGCCGCTCCTGGGCACCTTCAAGATTCTCGCGCCGCTTGCCCTTGATCTCATCAATGTGTTCGTAAATCCCCTCGATGCTGCCGTATTGAAGTATCAACTTGGCTGCGGTCTTCGGCCCAATCCCCGGCACCCCCGGGATGTTGTCGGCTGTATCACCCATGAGGGAGAGCACATCCACCACGTGCGCCGGCTGTACTCCCTCGGTCTTGAAAATGTCCTCAGGCGTTCGGTTCACGTCCCGCTGCGGATCGAAGATTTCCGTGCGATTGTCGATGATCTGGGCAAGATCTTTATCCGCAGAGATGACGATCACACGCAAGTCGGGACGTTCCGACTCAAGGCGTCTTGCGAGCGTCGCAATGACGTCGTCAGCCTCCGCGCCTTCCACACCAAGAAGCGGCACGCCCATCGCTTCAAGAAGTTGAAGACACCGCTCGACCTGCGGATGAAAGTCGTCCGGCGCCTGCTCTCGATTCTGTTTGTACTCCGGATCGATCTCGCTTCGGAATGTCCCGGTATCTCCAGAGACATCAAGCGCCACCGCCAGGTAGGTCGGAGTTCGCGACTCCAGAAGATGCAGCAGGATGTCAAGAAACCCCGCCGTCAGTTTGGTGGGTTCCTTGGTGACAGATGAACTCTGATACGGCCGACGCGCGTAATAGGCCCTGAAAAACTGCGAATAGCCGTCAATCAGGCAGAGTGTCTCCGTCATGCGCCACGCTCTGCAAGAAGTCGAAGACGCGCTTCATCTTCAAGGTCGAGTTCTCGATTCCGCCGAGCCATCATCGCCCGGGCCGCCCCGAGAAACCGATCGATCCGATAAGGCTTCTCGCCGGCATCAGTGACCCATCGAAGCGGCCCCAGAGTGGTCGGCGCATGATGGCTACACGCCAGCATGGTTCCCGTTCCGATCGCAGAACCTGTCATGAGCGTGGTGCCGATGGCCGTCTTGACATGATCACCGATGAACGAGCCGCAGAAGGACCGCCCCGTTCGCTCCCGCGCGCACTCGGGCGTAAGCCGAACCGTGACTTCCTCGTAGGTATTAAGCAGGTTGGATGTGGTTGTGCCAGCACCCAGATTGACCCACTGTCCCACAAGGCTGTCGCCGAGGTATCCATCATGCGCCTTGTTGGACCATCCCTGCAGGATGCTCGCGCCAATCTCTCCGCCAACCTTGCAGTTCGGCCCAAGTACGGTATTGGCGCGGATCACAGCACCATCCACCACGGTTGAGTTTCTTCCGATCCAGCATGGACCGCACAGGACCGCATTGGGGCGCAGCGTCGCGCCCGCCTCCACGACAATGGCGCCATTGGTCGTATCCAGAACAACACCTGGAAAGACAACGGCCGATTCGTCGATGTGTGCGGCGTCCGCCCCGACCAGTTCCGCCGGCGAGACACTTGGTGTCGGCAGCCCGGCACATGCCAGATCAGTGGAAAGAACATCCGGGAGACGCTCCAGAATGTCCCACGGGCGCTCATACAGGACGTCCTCCACAGGCGTGCGTTTCACAGAATCTGGCAACTGACAGGTCGCGGTGAACAGATCCGCATCACCCGGCGCGAGCCTGGCAGCCAGAACGGCATCGCCAACCGTAGCCGCCTGGCCTACCTCGAGCGGTGGTATCTCTCCGATGCCCCACCATCGCCCGTTGACACAAAGCGACTCACCATTCCCTCCTTCATTGACCCGCACGCGAACGCGAGCACGAAGCGTCCCGGCGATATCGTCAGGAACGACAAATCCAGTCGCGAAGCGGCCGATGACCCGCTCAATACGTTCGAGGTTCGTCACGGCGCCCGTACGGAGTGACACCGCTGATCGCATCTCGGTCAGCGGACCGAACGCCCCGAGGCCATCGTCAAAGATAAGGAGATCCGACATGCGTGCTCCTGCCCCACTCGGTCGCCATCAAGCGCTGTGCCTACCGCCGCGACCCAGCATAGTCCAGTCGCCCCGGCGGGGAGTCGAAGCGCCACCATCGCGTGCCGGCCAGCAACAGGGCGCCGATAGGGACTCCGATGAGCGCGGTGTAGATGGCACTGAATCCAATCGTCGTCAATCGCGCTGCCGCGGGGGGCGGTGCGAGCGCGTGTGTCCACGGCATCCACCATCGGATGGTTTCAATTGCTGCTGCACCAAGCCCCATGCACCCGCTGACCACACCTGCCAATACTGCGACCGTGACAAGACGCTTGCGGAAGACAACGGGCCGCAGTAGCAACACCACGTATGCGGCGGCTACAGCGCCCAGTGCGTGAGGACCGATCACGGGCATCCCGCCAGCGGCCCCCGCGGCCGTCGGGCCCAGATCGAGCACGACACCAATCACCCAGGCGGCCCACAGCGCCACCCTTGGCCGAGCCTGCAATGCGACAAACACCAGGACGCACGCCGCCATCGAGGGCGTGGCGTGACCCAGCCCTCGAAGGGTGAAGAGGCTCGCCAGGCCGCTGTCGAGACCAGCAGCCACGATCAGGATGAGAAGAAAGACCCACCACCTCACGGCTCCGTTCCTTCCAACGCTGATAGCACGGCTACCTGAGACACTGCCGGCGTATCAACAGCCGACCGCGCGATAATCCGGTGTCGCAGCGGCGCCTCATCCATCGCTTCAATCCGATCCACAATGGCGACCTGAAGACCATGGGACCACG
>CAYQJN010000162.1:2753-3000 GCA_964417845.1 uncultured Isosphaeraceae bacterium | reverse complement strand
CTGGGACGCGCTGGGCCGGCAGGTGCGGATCGAAGGTGTGGCATCGCAGGTGCCGGATTCTGAAGCGGACCGATACTTCGCCTCCCGGCCCTGGGGAAGCAGGATTGGTGCCGTGGCCAGCGATCAGTCGTCCCCACTCGCGCGCCGGGAGGCGCTCGCGGAGCGGGTGGTCGAGGTTGCCATGCAGCACCCGCTCGGATCTGAGGTACCTCGCCCGGCCTATTGGACGGGACTGCGTGTGAGCCTT
>CAYQJN010000162.1:1114-2743 GCA_964417845.1 uncultured Isosphaeraceae bacterium | reverse complement strand
ACCGAGTCGAGCTTTGGCAGGAGGGCGATGATCGGCTCCACGACCGAATCGTCTTCGAGCCATCGGCGGATGGATGGTCCAAGACACGTCTCTGGCCCTAGCTTGCCTGATCGCGTTACGCGGCGGTCGGCATGGGCGGCCTCAGGATCGGTCGCCTGCGGCGATTCGGCGGGCGTAGTCAATCACATCAGGCGGGAATTCTATGTGCAGCCGGCGGTCCTCGTCCGGTTGGGGAGGGGCCACGTTGCTGACGGAGGGGCCGCGGGGCGGAGCCTCGTCATCCAGCGGGGGCAGGCTGGCTTTGTCCACTTCACTTTCCATCTCCTGAAGAAAGCCCTGCGGGAGGCCAAAGGCGGCCTTCCAGTCTTCGTCATCGGGCCGCGGATCTGGGGGATCCGGGGAAGGTGAGGGTCGAGCGAGATCCTCAAGCATGGTTCTGAGAAACTGGGGTGCGTCTAACCATTTGCAACGACGTCGCTTAGAGGCCCTCCGAAGCCGCTTGTCAGACGAGACAATCACGAGGCGGCGGGGGTCGCTGGCAGAGGCAATGAGGTGCTCGATGACGTCATCGGCCTCCCGGACAGGGCCAGACCAACACACATGGACCGACTTCGGGGGGGGCTCATGGGTGGCATCAACCGTCCCATCACAGACAAGGGTTGGGTGGCAGGATCCCCAGCGCGTGGCCAGAATCAGCCTTCCAAGACCCGCCAGATCCAATCCGGCAAGCCCCGAAGGGAGGACCCCTTGGGTGTGCAGGACGTTCCACGTGTCCACGACGAGCCTCATGATTCCCACAGTACAGGCATGATCGGCTTGCCATGAAGGGGGTTTTCCGTTCTAATGCTCGGCTCGTTTTTCCCCTGAGGAGGCCCCCCACGGCATGGCAATTCGGATCAAGTCCAGGCACGGTGAATCCGTCAATCAGATGCTCCGCCGCTTCAAGAAGCTCTGCGAGAAGGAAGGGCTGACGAAGGACGTGAAGCGCAAGCAGTACTTCGAGAAGCCGTCGGAGCGCCGCCGCCGCGCGATGCGTAAGGCCATCGCCCGTGTTGCACGACTACAGGACCCACAACCCCAGGGGCGTCCCAGCGGCGGCCGTGGTGGCGGTCCCAAGGCCGGGGGCCCCAAGGGTGGCGGCGGCGGTCGTCGCTGATCCCATCGATGATGAACGTATGCCGTCGCGGGGCGACCGCATCAAACATACAGACCACTGGAATCGATCAGAATCCAACGCGCGATCGGTGCTGAGTTGCACCGGCGCGACGACTGAGGAGTGAGATTCGTGAATACGTTGCTTCTTTCCACGAGCGGGACCGCCAGCCAGGGAGTGCAGGCGATCATCGACAACGCCTGGGTGTGGTTCATCGCGCCGATCAGCGCCATTCTGGCACTGCTCGCCGCGTTTGTCTTCAGCCGGAATGTCATGAGCAAGAGCGAAGGCGAGCCGGAGATGATCCGCATCGCCGAAGCTGTGCGTCAGGGGGCCATGGCCTACCTCAAGCGGCAATACAAGGTCGTGACTGTTGTCTTCATAGTGCTGATCGCCGTCCTGGTGGCACTGGGATTCCTGGGTATTCAACCCAAGGCGACGGCCATCGGTGTTCCGATCGCTGGCATCTTCTCGGG
>CAYQJN010000162.1:0-1088 GCA_964417845.1 uncultured Isosphaeraceae bacterium | reverse complement strand
CTCTGTGGCTGGTTCGGCATGAAGATGGCGACCAACGCATCCGCCCGAACGACGTTTGCGGCGAAGCAGTCACTCAATGACGGTCTGACCGTGGCGTTCCGCAGCGGTGCGGTCATGGGTCTGGTCGTGGTCGGCTTTGCCCTGCTCGATGTGAGTGCGTGGTTCATCGTCTGGAATGCTTTCTTCCCGGAGCAGTCCCTTGAGATGACCACAGCCATCATGCTTACCTACGGCATGGGTGCCTCCACGCAGGCGCTCTTCGCACGTGTGGGTGGTGGTATCTACACCAAGGCGGCCGACGTCGGTGCTGACCTCGTCGGCAAGGTCGAGGCAGGCATTCCGGAGGACGATCCACGTAACCCCGCTGCGATCGCCGACAATGTCGGTGACAATGTGGGCGACGTTGCCGGCATGGGTGCGGACCTCTACGAGTCCTACTACGGATCGATTCTCGCCTCGATGGCGCTCGGTGCAACTGCGGCATTCGCGGGCGGCCTTGGCGCCGAGTGGGCGATGAAACTCGCTGTGGCGCCCATGGCGCTCGCCGGCATCGGAATCATCTGTTCTTTGCTTGGCGTCTTCATCGTCCGAGCCAAGGAAGGCGCGTCCTTCAGCCAACTGCTCAAGGGTCTTCACATGGGTGTGTGGTTCGCCTCACTCCTTGTGACGGCTGGAGCCGGTGTGCTCTTCTGGCTGCTTCTCGGTGATGGTGAAGGCGTCTTCGCCTGGTGGCAGCCATGGCTGGCCATTGTGACCGGGCTTACCGCTGGTCTGGTGATTGCGTTCGCGACGGAGTACTACACGTCGTACGAGCACGCACCGACGCAGCGCATCAGCGAGCAGACTCAGACGGGGCACGCCACCGTCATCATCGCGGGCATTGCCGAAGGCATGAAGTCGACCTGGGCGCCGCTGATCGTCATCGTTGCAGCCATCCTGCTCGCCTTCGGTTTCAGCGGCGGCAACGAGAACTTCCTGCTTGGTCTGTATGGCGTCGGTATTGCTGCCGTCGGCATGCTCTCTACGCTGGGGATCACGTTGGCGACCGATGCGTATGGTCCGATTGCGGACAACGCTGGTGGTAACGC
>CAYQJN010000161.1:0-3085 GCA_964417845.1 uncultured Isosphaeraceae bacterium | reverse complement strand
ACGTCTGTTGAGGATTCGGGGGATCCACGCTTGCGAAATGCCCGTATCCGATGCAGGATGGAGGGCTGCGCGGCCAGTGCGCTGCCCGAATGTGGCTTGGAGGCTGGTTCTGCCGTCGGGCAGGCCCACTCCACTGAGAGGAGTACGCAATGTTTCGATTGTGCGCAGCAGGTGCCCTTGTAGCCTCCGGAGTCGTTCTCGCGGCACCGTTCGAGGACCACGACAGCAATTCAAAGGACGCAGAGAGCCAGCGGCCCTACCTCGGACTCCTGCAGCAGGAGGTGCCGGGCCTGGGGGGCCATCACGCCGCGGATGGGCGGTTCGACCGGCTCTACGGCACGGTGTTCGCCACGGGCGGGGCGGCCAAGGAGCCCGCGACTCGGTTTCTAGAGCGTAACGCAGCCATCTGGGGCGTTGGGGCTGAGGACCTTCGCGAGGGTGGCGTGCTCCCTGGCGGTGAGATCGTCCAACCGATGATGTATGACCCAGCAACGGGTCACTACAAGTTCGAGGGTGTGTACTTCAGCCAGTGGGCTGGTGAGTTCCCAGTCTTTGAGACTCGCGTGATGGTGTTGACGCAGAGTCAGAGCAATCACGGCGCCGTATGGGCGGGTGCTGATCTTCGGGACCTTGGCGACTTCGAGCCAAGTCGTCCTGCCGAGGCGCTGACCGGGGAAGCGAGGATGACCGCGCTGGCGAGGCAATTGCTCTCAGATGAAACGGCTTTCCTTGCAGAGTCGCCGCGGACCGTGGTGTTTGCTGGATATGACGAAGAGCCGGCGGAGCCCACCATGGCGGTGGAGTTCGTTGCCGAGGCCGGTGGAAACTGGGCCCCTTCGACGCACCAGAAGCGGCGGTACGTCGTGCGGGCGGATGATGGCCAGGTGCTGCACGATGAGAACATGATCCTTTCGTGCGCCGCGACCGAAATGCCCATCGGCGCCATGGTCGCAGCTTCGCTTGGCGAGGTCACCGGGACGGTTCGAGCCAACACAACGGCGTCCACCCGCGCCGCCGAGTGTGATCCCGAGTTTGTGTCCGGTCTTCCCTATGCGGCCGTTACGGCCGACGGCACGACTGTGTATGCCGATGTCAACGGCAGTTTTACGCACCCCTATAGCGGCGGCGGCACGTCCTTCGGTGGTGTTATTGGTGGCCAGTGGTTCAGCGTGAACAATCAGGCTGGTTCCGAGGCGACGGCCTATGGAAGTGGCGGCTCCGGAGACTCGGTGACGATCACCTACAACACGTCGCCGACGGAACTCGTGACCGCCCAGACGAACGCCTACAAGGAGGCAAACCTGATTCGTGACATGGTGCTCGACATGAACCCGTCGTACCCCACGATCACGAGTCAGACTGGCTGGCCAATCAACGTCAACCTCAATGACACGTGCAACGCCTACTACGACTACAGCTCGATCAACTTCTATCAGGCTGGCGGCAGTTGCAATAACACGGCCTTTTCGGTCATCGTGCACCATGAATACGGTCACCACCTGGTGGCGTGCGCCGGATCCGGCCAAGGCGAATACGGCGAAGGTATGGGCGACATCATGGGGGTGGTCCTGACGGGTGACTCTGAACTCGCCCGCGGTTTCTACTCGAGCGATTGCAACAACGGCATTCGCACCGCCGACAACAGTTGTCAGTACTCGGCTTCCAGTTGTTCATCCTGCGGCAGCCAGATCCACGCTTGTGGCCAGCTCATCTCGGGCTGTGTCTGGGACACATGGGTCGCACTTGAAGCGAGCAACCCGCTCAATGCCCAGCAGATCATTCGCGGCCTGTCCGTCAACAGCATTCTGATGCACTCGGGCACCGCGATCAATGATGCGATTGCGATTGACTTTGTCACCCTCGACGACGACGACGGCAATATCGACAACGGCTCTCCGCACTACTTCGAGATCGCCGAGGGCTTCGGCCTGCACGATCTGGATGTCCCGGAGTTGGCGCTACTGTCCATCACGGCACCAGATGGCCTGCCGAGCCACATCGATCCGAGCGGCGGTTCGACGCTCTCGCTTCAGATTCAGAATCTGCAGGGGCAGTTTGAGGATGGGTCCGGCCGCGTGTTCATCGGACAGGGCGGCTCGTACGACCAGTACGCGCTGGAGTCCCTCGGTGGAGACGACTATCAGGCAGCTTTCCCCGCAGCCGATTGCGGCGACGCCTTGGACTACTTCTTCGCCGCAGACACCACGGTCGGCATGACCGTGTACTGGCCGAGCGATGCGCCCTCGACCGCGTTCTCGGTACAGGCTGCATTCGGTGAGCCCATCGTCGCGTTCGAAGAGGACTTCGAGACCGATGGCGGATTCACAGCGAGCGGTTCGGCCGTCGACGGACAGTGGACACACGGCGTTCCCGTCAATTGCAACCGCGGCGATCCGCCGACCGATTTCGACGGCAACGGCAGCTGCTGGCTGACTGACAACAGCAGCGGCAGTCAGTGCAATAGTGATGTCGACGACGGCACGGTCTATCTGACGTCGCCGGCCATGGACGCGTCCGAGCCCGGTATGTCGCTGTGCTACGCCCGTTGGTTCAGCAACGACTATGGCGCTGCCCCGAACACCGATACGTTCGTCGTGCAGGTGTCGGATGACGGCGGCTCCTCGTGGCTGACATTGGAGACCGTCGGCCCCGCCGGTGACGAAGTTTCGGGCGGTTGGTACGACGTCTGCTTCGTGCTCGAGTCCGTTTCCGGATTCGATCCGACGAGCGACATGCGTGTGCGATTTATGACGTCTGACGCCGCATCCAGCGGGTCGGTTGTCGAGGCCGCGGTGGACGCGATTTCACTGTCCATGGCGGACTGCGAAGATGACAACCCGTGCCCGAGTGACCTCGACGGCAACGGCCAGACGGATGTCGACGACATTCTGGCTGTGATCGCGGCGTTCGGTTCGGGTGCTGGCGGCGACGCCGATGGCGACGGCGACACAGATGTCGATGACATTCTGGCCGTCGTGGCCGGCTTCGGGCCGTGCCCGTGACCTGATTTTGAGATCTGCTGCCTTACTCTGGCGGGGGGCGGGGGGGGGGGGGGGGGGGGGGGGGGGGGGGGGGGGGGGGGGGG
>CAYQJN010000160.1:0-3109 GCA_964417845.1 uncultured Isosphaeraceae bacterium | reverse complement strand
GGCGTTGTACGGTTGTGGTGGTATTGGGCTGGGGGCTTGCTGGGCTGGGGCAATGGGGGGGCGGGGTGGTGTGGTTGCGGGAAGGGGGGGGGGCGGCCGCGATCCGGCGGGACCGGCCTGCGGTCCGCCGCATTGACCAGGCACTGCGATCGCCGATGGATTCCGGTCGAGGTGCCGATCGAAGCGATGGGCCGTGAGGCGCTACCATGGGCGACATGAGTCGCATTCTTGTCTTTGGTCCGCACCCGGATGATCAGGAACTCGGCATGGGAGGCACCATCGCCCGGCTTGTCGATCAGGGGCACGACGTCGTGCTTGTGGACATGACCGATGGGGAACCCACGCCGTACGGTGATCCCGACACCCGCATGGCGGAGGCCGCGGCTGCCGCAGCCATTCTCGGTGCGCGTCGCAAGCAGATCGGCTTGAAGAACCGCTTCGTGTCACATTCCATTGAGGCGCGGCACACGGTGGCCGGTGTGATTCGGCAGGAGCAGGCCGATGTCCTGTTCCTGCCATACCCGGAGGATGCCCATCCCGACCACATCGCGGTGACGCGCATCGTCGAAGACGCTCGCTTCGATGCGAAACTCACGAAGATCGATCTTCCCGGCGAACCGGTGTATCCAAGGTGGGTCTTCTATTACTACTGCACGCATCTGCGCATCGTGCCAAGCCCGTCATTTCTCATGGACATCTCGGGCTTCGAGTCGCGTAAACGGGAAGCCATCGTGGCCTACGAAACGCAGTTCGTGAAGCCCGCGGGAAACCGGCGGGTGGTGGAGTGGATTGAAGATGCGGGCCGCTACTTCGGAAGCCGGATCGGTGTCGACGCCGCCGAGCCGTTCTTCACGAAGGAGCCGCTGGGCCTTCAAGGGCTCGAGTCAGTTCCCGGTCTCGGTTGAGGCGCCGCTGGTTCCGGTGGACCCGAATCCGCCTGCGCCGCGCTCGGTGTCATTGAGATCGCAGACCTCAGAGATGGCGCAGTGTGTGACAGGTGCCACGATCATCTGAGCGATCCGCATCCCAGGCTCGATGGTGAACGGCGTGGACCCATGGTTGATGAGCGGAACTGAGACCTCGCCTCGGTAATCTTCATCGATGGTCCCGGGGGCGTTTGGGAGCGTGATGCCGTGTTTGCTGGCAAGTCCTGATCGCGGCCTGACCTGGCCCTCGTGCCCGGGCGGTAGCGCAATGGCGATGCCGATTGGAATCATGGCGATGCCACGGGGGGCAATCTCAACGGGCTGATCGATGGCGGCGTGGAGATCGAGTCCCGCCGCGCCAGCGGATTGATACGCCGGCAGCTGGGCGAGCGGGGAGAGTCGTTTGATGTGCAGCGTGGGGGGCATGGCGGCACACGGTAGCAGCGTTCAGGGAGGCGATTGGGAACGGGCTGTGGGGCCATGTCGCAGCGCGGTGGCCTGCCACATTGAGCCCCCGTGGTGTCATTTCATGCGCCATGCGCATCTGTCCACGGCGTGGCGGCGGGTGGGAAGTCGCGGGGATGAAGTGTGGGTTCAGGCCTGCTGCGAAGGCCGCAGGCGAGAGAGCCCGCCGCAGGTCGTCACAATCGGCGGATCCTGCTTGGGTCGGAGGACGCGATCGACGGATTGGATGACGGCCGAGGCTGCGTGGGCAGCATGATCGATCGGGCGTGTGGATGGCCGCGTTCTCTTTGGCGTTGTCGACGCCGGTGTGCGCTTGGGAATGTCTGATCGCGTGGTCAAGGGCAAGACTCCGGACTGGCGCGCCCAAGGTGGGCGGCTTGCGTCAATAGTCGACCATATTCGACGCGCGGCTGCAGAAACACAAGACCTTCACAAGTTCTTGTTGTGCCAATCGATGCGTGAAATGTTTCACAGGTCAGTCATGTGCGGGACGCGCCGTTCGGCGCCGTGTGCGTGGGTGCGCTCAGCGGTGCTGATGCCAGCTGCATGCGGCCGCGCGCAGAGGCATCCCGCCTCTGTCATGGAGGTCAACGTCGACGTCGGCGCATCGGCGTGGCAGTCGTAGCGGCGCTGGCCATAGATGTCATGGAGGCGTAAGTCGTGGCACATCGCGATCGACGCGACCAGGCCCATCGCCAGGAAGGCGAAGGGCCTGGTGGTGCTCAGCGAGCGGGCCGTGCGTCACGGGACGGTCCGTCCTGGGGTGTTGGTGCCGATCGAGCGTCGTGGCTTGATGCGGGCCTCTCATCACCCACTATGGGCGCCATTCCTAGGTGTGAATCGAAATCCGCCGGATTCCCCAAACCGTCCGCCATCCGCTCGGCGACGCTGTTCAGGTTCCGAACGCTGCCTCTGAATTCGGTCTCCGAGTGAACTCAATGGTTCAAACTCAATGGTGAACTCAATGGTGGACACCCACCAACATTGGTTCAATGGTGGACACCCACCAACATGGCCTGGAATCGAAAGGCCCACGGGTCAAGGGTCAAGTGCGGGACACCCATAAATCCTGTTCGATGTGGCCTGAACGGGGTCAAGGGTCAAGTGCTGGACACCCACCAATCCAGGTTCAATGGTGGGGTTCAATGGTGGACACCCATCAATCAGGCCATGGGTTCAATGGTGGACACCCATCAATCAGGCCATCGATCAAGTGCGGGACACCCATCAATCCTGATCGATGTGGCCTGAACGGGTCAAGTGCTGGACACCCATGGTCAAGTGCTGGACACCCATCAATTCCTGTTCGATGTGGCCCGAACGCGGCCCTGCTGGCCGTGAGCGATGGGCGAGGCAAAAAACCACCAGCCCCGCTGAGTCAGCGGGGCTGGTGGTGGAGAGAGAGGAGAGAGGAGAATCGGAGAGAAGGTCCGAGAGGAGAATCGTGTTGTGGGAGGTCCCTTTCGGGTTCCCTGAAGTTTGCCGTGGTCAGGCTCGCTTCACCCTCAACTACGACGCTCCCCGGCGTCTGTTTGCTCTCACAGTCAAAATCTGCGAAGAAACCTGCCGAGTTTGGGTTCACTCGCCAAAAACGCCGCTGAGACCTCTTCAGAGCCGTTTTGAGGGTTTCTCGCGATCAGCCACAGCCGCCGAAGGCGCCCAGCAGAATGAGCAGATCGTTGATGTCACCCACGCCGTCGCCATTGAGGTCGGCTTCC
>CAYQJN010000159.1:0-3136 GCA_964417845.1 uncultured Isosphaeraceae bacterium | reverse complement strand
ATCGCCCAGTGGCATCACGCCAGGCACGCACGCTCTGGGGAGATCTCAAACGTTGTCTTCATGGGCATGGGCGAGCCCATGGACAACCTCGACGCCGTGCTGCCCGCCATCGAGATTCTCACCGACCACAACGCCGCCGCCATCCCGGCCAGCCGCATCGGCGTCTCAACCGTCGGCCACGCCGACGGCATTCGCAGGTTCACGGACTTCATGCAGCGAGACGGCCTGCACCAATTGCGGCTCGCCGTCTCGGTCAACGCAGGCGACCAGCAGACCCGGGCCGCCATCATGCCGGTGACCCGCGCCGTATCGATGGTTGCGCTTCGCGAGGCCATGCAGGGCTGGATTGACGCAGGCGGGCGACCGATCCTCATTGAGTACGTGCTCATCCCCGGCGTGAACGATGCACCCGACGCGGCCGCTCGACTCGCGGCCTGGATTGGCAACATGCCATGCCGGGTCAACGTCATTCCCTACAACCCGAAGGCAGACTCGCCGTGGCCTGCCCCGAAGGAAGACGAGGTCGAGGCGTTTCTCAACGCCGTGGCAGCGACCGGACTGGCCGTGAATCGACGTAGAACAATCGGCCGCTCAGTGATGGCGGCGTGCGGCCAACTCGGAAGCGTCTAGCGGCCTACGCCCTCAATCCCGGACGGGCCGCGTCCTCGTTCCGGGAAGTGTCGCCCATTGCTGCTCCGTCAAGATGGCCTGCAGTTGCCGCAATGAGTCATTGATCAGCACCCGACGCTCGGATGTCGATGCCGTCGTGCGTTTGTACACCGATGGGCCATCTGGCTCGGCTGTAAAGAACGTCGCAGCCCGAGCCACGTCCTGATCGACCATTCGTCGGCCTTCTTCTGCGAGCACGGCGTCCTGCTGCCGCAGTCGAAGGACATCCATGCGAGCCTCATGATCTGCCAGCAACGCGTCCACCATGCCCTGCTGCGCCGCATTCAGGTCCGCAATCACCGCCGCGGCCTTGAGTGTCCGCGTGCCATGATCCCGCGTCCAGACGCCAGGAAAGGCGGCGCGATGCAGCGCGGCTTGCGCTGACGCTGCTTCGGGCTCGGGCACGCTTGCCAGCATGTCTTCTGAAGAGGCAAGTGCATGATCACGGACTGCCTCCCGAGCAGCCATTGCAGGACGGGGCACCGGAGCCCAATGCCAGGCGGCGCGTCGCCAGCGTCGGGGCCGATCCGCCGAGACCGCCGCAGCCGCCTCGATGGGCAGCGCCTGCAGGGCCGCTTCACGCCGCTCCAGAAGCTCCAGATGCGCCTGCCTGAATGCTGATGCGGTCTCCACATCAATCGACACACCCACGGCGGCGCAGATCCGAATGGGATCGAGCCGCTCTCCCGAAATCCGCCCCCGCTTCAACGCGCGGTTGACCTGCGTATCAATCCACCACTGCTCGAGAGCGTTCTCGCGGCCAGCAGCCGCAATGACGGCGAGGTCGCCCCGAACCTCGGCCGTCAGCGACGCTGCTTCCGCGAACCATGCTTCAAGGAGCTCGCCCTGCGCGGAGAACGCCTCGCCCCATGCTTCGTTCCTGTCCACATCCCCCTGCACTTCAGCCAGATCCCGCCGCGCCTCCTCAACTGCTTCGGCATAGGCCTCCCGCATGGCGGCGGGGTCACCATCGAACACGCCTTGCTTGCGGAGCGCCTCGATGCGGTCTCTTGCCGATTCAACCGCCTGCCGTCGGGCCTCCAACCGCTCGACGGCATCGGGCGCAGCTTCCACCTGAATGCGGCTGACTTCCGCACGCGTCGTCTCGCCTCCCGACCGAATCGTGTCGGCGTACTCCGTCAGGACCGCGTGCGCCGCCGCCGCCTCGTCCCCACTGAGTGAGAGCGCCTCGACCAAGGATCGAAGATCGGCGGGAGTCACAGCCGGCCTGCCGAGTTGTTGCGGAACATACCCAGGCAGCACGGCCCCAATCCCAAGCGAGCAACAGGCAAGGATCACGGAACCGATACGTACTTTCAATGACATCGTTGGTCCTTCACACTCATGGATACATGCGAAGCTTGAGCGGCTCGCCGTCATCTCCAATGGGACGATCAGCGGGCAACGTCGGCCCCATCAGGACGTCGTCCGGAACACCTGACCATCTGGCACTCCCCAGCAGTGATCGAAGGTCCTCGAGCCACGACACATCCAGCGCCCGCCGCCGAGACGCAAGTGACGCCGCGTCCGACAACGCACGATCCGCCGGGGACTCCGACAGTCGAAAGAGCGCCGTCGGGCCAAAGACCTCGGCCATCGCCCGCTGCTCTGCGCGGGCGGTTCGGTCGCGTCCTGCCGATGCGCGGCGAGCCGCCCGCTCCTCGGCCGCCAGCCGCAGCTTGGGACCGCCAAACCTGATGCGAGAGCGGACCAGGGCACCGCGGAGCGCTTCGCTCAATTCCTGATCCGCCAGAAAGTGGGCAACCGTTCGTTCCGCCCGCGACGGCATGAAGATGCCCGGATACCACGCTTGATTGACGGCTCGCTGAAACGGGTTGATGACAGCGTCGGGGAGCGATCCCGAAAGCTGCTCATACCAATCCTGATTGACCTGCACAACGCGGCGTCTCGCAGCGGTCTCCTTGGCCTCCAGCGACAGCAGCGCAAGCAGATCTCGACGCTCGGTCGCATCGAGGACAGCTGGAAGCTGATCTTCGAGCACCATGTCCCTCTCCGCTGCAGCAGCGGACCAGTCTCGCTCATACGCGTCGAGCATGGGCTGCATCGATGCCCACCCGCCTGGAACGTCTCGGAGGGCTCGCTCGACCAGCGGCGACAGATCCAGTGCTTCGCCCGCCAGCCCGCCACCAAAGGGCGAGCGTTGCCTGCGAAGGGCCTGCTCAACCCGCATCCACCGCTGCCGATCGGTGCCCAACACCAGCTCGACATCTCGCTGCAGCGCGGCGCGGCGGGCGCGGCGCGCCGCAGTCACACCCTCAAGCAGGGTGGTTCGGGCAGATGGCGGAGCATCCGGAAGCGTCTCGAGGACCGACGCCAACTCCTCCCGGGCCCACGCCCGTTGCTCCGCAAGCCACGCGGCGGCGGCGGCAGGATCCTCCATGGCCGTCGCACGCGCTCGGATGTCTGCCCACTGCCGATGCCTGTGGCCCCAGTCCCGAGGCGTCCA
>CAYQJN010000158.1:0-3137 GCA_964417845.1 uncultured Isosphaeraceae bacterium | reverse complement strand
ACAGGTTCCGGTGCTTCGGGAGCGAATGCGAGATTCTAGAAACAGCCGAAAGCTGGTTTCTTAGCTTCAAGCTTGATTTTTTTGATAAAATAACGCGTGATAACCTGGGTGCCCTACCAGGGCGCCCCATCCATCTTCAGCCGCGCAACCGCGGCGACAACAAAAGAGGTCGAGATGTCGTGGAAAGTCAGACTGACGAAGGCACATCATCGATATCAGTCGCTGAAGGCAGCCCTTGAAGAAGAGGCCTCTCAAACTGGTGGACGCCCAGACATGTGGTTCGTTCGTCGTTCCTACAAGGAGCCCGAATTCCAACTTACGAAGAGCCACAGTCAAATGAAGAAGCGGCTCTGCGAACGCTGGCGTAAAGTCCTCGACAAACAACAAGGTCAGCGGGGCCCCCATCCTTCACAAGCGCTGGTCGCAGAGCTCACGAAGCGGCGTATGTCGATCCGGGCCTGCGTCCGCTGCCTAAAGAACGAGAGCGAGGAGATCGCGCTCAAGTACATCCAGGCCGTGGAGCAGGAATGTGGCTACGCCTGGGAACGGCTGGTCCTGCTGGTCCTGCTCCAGCGCAGCACCGCGACTACTCGTGAGAAGTTCCTCTTGGGGGTCAGCCAGACGGAGGGCGTGCCGCTCACCTTATCTTCCGGTTCGAGCCTGTACCTCTGGTATCAACCCAAGCAACTGCGACCGATTGGCCTCAGCAGCGATGCGCCCATCAAGGGCATTCGACCCGATATTTTGCTGCTAAACGCCCCTCACAAGCGGCCTGGTCTCGGGAAGCTCCCCCGGAGGGCGAGCGCTGTCCTCTTGGAGTGCAAAGCCCATGACTTCAAGCCCGGAAACTTCTACACACTCTGGGGACAGGTGCGACACCTCGACGCCTGCGCGGGTGTGCTGCTGCCCTGGGATGAACAGATCGCCGACTCGGCGACGAGCCACGAAGTCCTCTCAGTCCAGGATCAGGGCAGCAGGCTCTCAGTGCTGGCGAGTCCGAGGCACGTCCAGGTCTCCCAGGAGACGCAACGACTCCAGTGGAGACCCTGGTATCAGGAACTGCTCGCCATCGTGGAAGCCGCGGCAGCTGGTACGACCGCGTCTGCGTGAGTGATCACCGCCGCTCAGCCATGCTCTGGACCACTCTGACCGTTGGGGGCCCTGGTTGAGTGAACACTCTCGCGCCGGGCCTGTCCCAGGCCAATAAGTCGACCCCGCCTACACCGCGCAGTTCCACCTCCAGGTGGCTGCGTGGGTCCTCGCCAGATGACGGGATGGCCAAACCTCCGCCGAGCGCGAGGTGCTCTGGCGACTCTGCGCCCGCCTGGCCCGAGAACGAGATCCCTCCGCCTCTCGGTGCGCCGCGCCGACGCATCCTCGGACAAGCGATACGGGGCGTGAAACCGGGCACCTCAAGGCCGCACAGATATGCCCCATGCGAAGATGCCCCCCTTCGCCTGAGCCAGAGAGCCATGACCGCCACCATCGCCCCCGGCGCCCACCTCCTCATCCGCGACGCGGTCTGGCGCGTCACCCAGGTCAACCGCACCAGCACCGGCAAGTCCGCCTGGCACGTCGTCGGCGTGTCCGAGATCGTCCGGGACCAGGACGCCATCTTCCTCGAGGAGTACGAGCGCCAGGTGGAGGTGCTCGACCCCGCCGAGACCCAGCTGGCGCTCGACACCTCGCCCGGCCACCGCGACGGCCTGCTCTACATGGAGAGCCTGCTGCGCGACGTCCCCCCCACCGGCCCCGCGCTGCACATCGGCCACCGCGCGGCCATGGACGTCATGGACTACCAGCTCGACCCGGCCCGGCAGGCGCTGGGGCAGCCCCGGCAGCGCATCCTCATCGCCGACGCCGTGGGCCTGGGCAAGACGCTGGAGGCCGGCGTCCTCATGGCGGAGCTGATCCGGCGGGGCAAGGGCAAGCGCATCCTGGTCGCGACCGTCAAGAGCATGCTCACGCAGTTCCAGAAGGAGATGTGGTGCCGCTTCTCCATCCCGCTGGTGCGGCTGGACTCGCAGGGGCTCCACCGCCTCCGGGAGCACATCCCCACCAACCACAACCCCTTCTACCACTTCGACCGCACCATCATCTCCATCGACACGCTCAAGCAGAACAACGCCTTCCGCACCCACGTGGAGAAGGCCTGGTGGGACATCATCGTCATCGACGAGGCCCACAACGTGGCGGCGCGGGGCGGGGGGCGCTCGCAGCGCAACCGCATCGCGGAGATCCTGGCCGAGCGCTCCGACGCGCTCATCCTGCTGTCGGCCACGCCGCACGACGGCAAGGCCCGCAGCTTCGCCAGCCTGATGAACATGCTCGACCCCACCGCCATCGCCAACCCCGACGACTACACGCGCGAGGAGATCGAGGGGCTGTTCGTCCGGCGCTTCAAGAAGGACGTGGCCGACCAGGTGGGCCAGGCCTTCCCCGAGCGCACCATCGCCCAGGCCCACGCCCAGGCCAGCGCCGCCGAGGAGCGGGCCTTCGACGCCCTCGCGGGGCTGTCGCTCAAGGTGCTCGACGGCTCCCGGGGCGCCAACATGCTGGTGAAGACCGGCCTCACCAAGGCGCTCTTCTCCAGCCCCATCGCCTGCAGCCGGCAGCTCGTCGCGCCGCTCAAGCGCGACCGGGTGCGCGCCCACCTGCCCGACGACTTCTTCCCCCGGCGCCGCGACGACGAGACGCGCCCGCCCTCGCGTGTGCTCACCGACGCCGCCGCGCACCTCGCGGGTGACCTGCGCGGCGACGTGCTGGAGCTGGCTGAGCTGGCCCGGCGGCTCGAAGCCATCGAACCCGAGGCGTTCTCCAAGTACCAGAAGCTCCTGCAGGTCATCCGCGACAAGAAGCGCGGCTTCGGCTGGCCCCCCCGCAAGAAGAGCGACCGGCTGGTGGTCTTCTCGGAGCGCATCGAGACGCTGCGCTGGCTGGCGCGGCACCTCGCGGCCGACCTGGGGCTCAAGCCCGAGCAGATCGCGCTCCTGCACGGCGGGCTCTCCGACACCGACCAGCAGGCCATCGTCGAGGACTTCGGCAAGCTGAAGTCCAAGGTGCGCCTGCTGCTGGCCTCGGACGTGGCGTCCGAGGGCATCAACCTCCACTACCTCTGCCACCGCCTGGTCCACTTC
>CAYQJN010000157.1:0-3327 GCA_964417845.1 uncultured Isosphaeraceae bacterium | reverse complement strand
AACGGCGCCGTCACTCGGCTCGCAGCGCCGGAGACGGACGACCCCTATGCCCAGCAGAACTTCGTGCTGGAAGGTCGCCCCGATGGCCGCTACGCCATGGTGTCACCTTCGGGAGGCACGCGGGACCAGATCACGCTCACCAGCCGAGCGGCGGCCTTCGGAGACCTCGATGGCGATGGAGGCACCGATATTGTGGTCGTCAACCGCCAGGCCCCGGCCAACATCTACCGCAACATTCACCCGGCCAGGGGCCGATGGATCGAACTCGACGTGCGGGATGCCTCAGGACGTCCGGCCATCGGCGCCACGGTGACGGCCACGCTGGGCGGCCGGAAGATCACCCGCCAGACGCAGCGGGCGGGGTCGTACCTCGCCTCCAGCGATCCGGCCATTCACATCGGCCTGGGATCCGAGGCTCACCTCAAGGGCATCCAGGTGACGTGGCCGAAAGGACACCACCGTGCCCTTGGCACCCTGCAGGGCGGGGCCAGGTACCGTGTCACCCCCACCGGGACCGTGGGGGCGGACGTTCCCCAAAAATAAATCGCACCCACGACATCTCGGGGGTGGCCACCGGGTCGACCGCACGACATGGTGTGCCTTGCCGTCCCGAACGCCCTTTTTGACCCCTGGAAGAGCGATGATCGGTTGTTATCGACTGGCCGCCTCACCCGTCCCATGCCGAATCCCCGTCTCAGACAGAGGGAGTTCACAACGGCATGGCCAAAGCACACCTGATCGACGCGATTCGCACCCACAACCCGACCGCTCCGGTCGACTGGCTCTCCACATTCTCGGCAGACGCGCTTCGTACCTACCTCGATCACCTGCTCAGCCGCCTCGATCCCAAGCCGCAGGCATGGATCAGACCTGGAGACACCAGGGCGATCACCATGCGTGCCACCGCCGCCTGACTCGACTCGCCACGGCATCACCCCCACAGCACATTCGGCAGCGCCGGTCTGGGCTCGTCCCACGAGCCCGTGGTGGGACCGGCGCTGCCCGCTGCGCTGGCCTCCTGGGTCGCAGGTAGTTCGTTGAACCATTTGGACGCCCCCAGGCACGGGGGTTGCCATGAAGCTCGATCAGTCTTCGTCTGTCGGAGGAGCGGTCACGGACTCCTCCTCGGACGGCGGGGGAAGGATTTCATCACCCTCGTCCAGAAGACCTTCCACATCCGCGGCGCGTGGGCGGATCTCGGGGCCAACCTGATCACTCTGCTTCTGGAGCAGACGGAACTCAAGCAGCGTTCGCACCCTGGTGAGCAGTTCCAGCTTGTTGACCGGCTTGGCGATGAAGTCGTTGGTGCCGCACTCCACCGCCCGCTCAAAGTCACCGACCTCATTCAGGGCAGTGACCATGATCACCACAATGTCCCTGGTCGCTGGCTGAGACTTGATCTTCCGGCACACTTCGAAGCCGGACATCCGCGGCATCATGACGTCCAGCAGGATCAGATCGGGCGCGGACGCCTCGATGGCCTCCATCGCCTCCATTCCGTCGCTGGCCGTTCGAACATCGCACGACAACTCGTCGATGTACGCCTGCATGAGTTCCAGATTCTGATGGTTGTCATCGACCACGAGAATCGCTGCAGTCGACAGATCGACCGACGAGTCATTCGCTGGAGCATCCGTGGCCATGAATGGGATCCTACCAGAAGGCACCCCTCTGACAGGCCCGATGCCCATCCTGGACTTCCTGACCGGATACACTGCCCCCACCATGGCCATGACCGACAAACGTTCCCCCTGGCAGGATGAGTTCAACACGCCGGACGTCGAAGAACTCCGCATGGAGTTGCCTGTCCCGGCTGCCGAGCTCTTCGATGCCGCACGCGAGTTCTTCAACGGCCCCGCCGAGTTGAAGGAGTCCGTCCGCTGGTATGGCGACTGCTGGTTCTGGACCATCGCGTTCTTCATGGACAAGGAAGACACCGAAGAAGATGACCCGGTCGCCTTGCTCGTTCCAGCCCCCGACAACCTACAGGTGGCAGCCCCTCTGGACCGCGACTTCCTTGAGCAACTCAACACCCGACGCATGAAGCGAGCGATTCGAGATGGCCTCGATCTCGCGTCCGACCCCTACTCCACCGAATGGGGCGTCTGGCCGCTCACGGCTCGAAATCAGCTCGAAGACCTGATCAGTCTGTTCAAACAGCGCCTCGCCTGGCTTCGAGGAACTTGAGAGGCCCCGTCATGTCGAACCGCCGCCCCTACCAGCGCGTCCTGCTCAAGATCAGCGGCGAAAGCTTCGCACGCCCGGGCGACGCTGGCATCGACAGCGAGGAGCTTCGGAACATCGCATCAGAGGTCGCGGTGGTCTGCAACGAGGGAGCCAGTGTGGCAGTCGTCGTTGGCGGCGGCAACATGATCCGCGGCGCCAATCTCGCCCGCCGCCTTGGTATCGACCAGTCAACCGCCGACTACATGGGCATGCTCGGCACGGTCATGAACGGGATGGCGCTCAAGGAAGCGCTGGAGCACCTCGGAAGACCCGCCCGACTGATGTCCGCCATCAACATGCCAGCCATTGCCGAGCCGTTCATTCGAAAGCGTGCACTCCGCCACATGGAAAAGGGGCGATGCATCATCCTGGCGGCAGGAACAGGCAATCCCTTTTTCACGACGGACACCTGCGCGTCGCTACGAGCCACGGAGCTCAACTGCGAGGTCGTCCTCAAAGCCACCAAGGTTGATGGGGTTTACGAATCCGACCCCGCAGAGAATCCAGCTGCGGCCAGATTTGACGAGTTGACATTCTCGCGAGCCATCGAAGATCGGTTGGGCGTCATGGACCTCACGGCCCTCTCGATGTGCATGGAACACGATCTTCCAGTGATCGTGTTTGACTTCAAGACACCGGGCAACATCAAGCGGGTCGTCAGCGGCGAGGCGATCGGCACGCTCATCAGCAACGACCCCGTAGCGCCCGCGCCCACGGCGTAGCCACCGCCGCACCACGTGATTCTGGAGAAGAGCCATGGCCGATGCCATTACGAAAGACACCCGCAACCGGATGGATCGTTCCATCGAGTACCTCAACAAGGAACTGAGGGGAATCCGCACAGGCCGTGCCAGCACCGCACTTCTGGAGTACCTGAAGGTTGACGCCTACGGTGCGCAGGTTGATCTCCGCGATGTGGCTGCCGTCTCGGTTCCGGAACCAACCCAGTTGCTCGTCAAGCCGTTCGACCCGACCCTGAAGAATGGCATCGCCAAATCGATCGAGACGGCTGAACTGGGGCTCAATCCTCAAGTGGAGGGGGAGTCCATCCGCATCAATGTCCCACCACCCTCTGCCGATCGACGCAAACAGTTGGCTGGC
>CAYQJN010000156.1:0-3356 GCA_964417845.1 uncultured Isosphaeraceae bacterium | reverse complement strand
GCTTGACGAGCGTGTTCTCCTCGAGAAACTTCCTGACCTTGCCTTCGCTCATCTTCATGGCGATCTCCTCGGGCTTGCCCGATTCCTTCGCTTCCTCAACGGCCTTGGCGCGAATCTCGTCGAGCTTCTCCGGGGAGACGTCATCGGGCGTGATCGCAGCGGGATCGTAGAAGGTGATGTGCTGGCAGATGCCCTTGAGCGTGTCGGCGTCGGCAGCTCCCTGCACCTGCAACAGGCAACCGCGTTTGCCATCGTGGTGTACGTACTGGCCGAAGCTGCCGCCTTCAAGCTTTTCACCGCGTGCGAAGTTGGCGTTCTCGCCGGTCTTGACACGGATGTTGTCGATGGCGGCGGTCATGTCGTCTGTGACGGCGATGTCACCGGCGGGGCATCCCAGAGCTGCGGCGCTTACGGTGTTCATCATGTCGAGGAACTCGTCGTTGCGAGCGGTGAAGTCTGTCTCAGTGAGGACTTCGACAATCGCGGCGCAGCCGTCGCCCACTTCAATAGCGATGCGGCCTTCACCCGTTGTTCGCTCGGTGCGAGTATCCATCTTGCCCTTTCGCTTGGCGCGGATCCACTCTTCGGCGGCGGTCATGTCACCGTTGTTGGCGGCCAGGGCCTGCTTGCAGTCCATCATGCCCAGGCCAGTCTTCTGGCGGAGGGCCATCACATCTTTGGCGGCAATGGTCACGGTCGGTTCTCCGGTTGACTCGAGGTCAGTTGCTCTCTTCGGCCGCTGCAGCGGCGACTTCTTCGGTGGCGGGGGCAGGGGCGTCAGCCGAGAATGCGACTCGATTGGAACGCTTACGCGGCTTGTCGTCGGTGGTGGCAGCCTGCGATTCGTCGTCGGCACCTTCGGCAGCGGCCGTTCGGCCCGCCAGGCCGTCGCGGACGGCCGCGGCGAACTCACGCATCACGACTTCGATGGATCGCATCGAATCGTCATTGCCTGGGACCGGGATATCGCAATCGCCCGGGTTGCCATCGGTGTCGATCAGCGCGATCGTGGGGATGCGGAGGGTGCGGGCCTCACGCAGCGCATTGGTCTCACGATTGGTGTCGACGACCACGATGGCACCAGGCAACTTGTTCATGTTGCGAATGCCCTGCAGGTTGCGAGTGATCTTCCGCTTCTCACGCATGAGTTGCGAGGTCATCTTCTTGGAGTAACTCTCGATCTCGCCGGACTCAACAAGTTGCTCCAGCTCGACAAGTCGCTTGAGTCGCTCGCGAATGGTTCGGAAGTTGGTGAGCGTGCCGCCCAGCCATCGCTCGACGACCCACGGCATGCCGACCTCAGTGGCGTAGTGTTCGACCGATCCCTTCGCCTGACGCTTGGTTCCAACGAAGCAGACGTCCCGACCGCTGGCCACGGTGCGCGTGATGAATTTCTTCGCAAGGAGCAGTCCGCGGACAGTCTGTCGAATATCGATGATGTGAATGCGATTCCGCTGTCCCCAGATGTAGGGCTTCATGCGGGGATCCCACGCACTGCGTCGTTGTCCGAAGTGAATGCCTGCGTCGAGCAGGTCCTGAACGAGATGGTCCGACATGGATCGCGCTCTCTCTCAGCGTCACCGACGAGCCGATGTGCGGGACTCCACCAGAGGAATCGGTCGTCCGAGGGACGCTTGGGGGCCAGCCGGGGCTGGCGGGATCAAAGGAGATCGATGTGCCCCCGCACGGAGCAGACCGACCAGATGCTCGTAGCCACGCGGCCAGGAGCAAAGACCGGCCAGTCTATCGAACCAAAGAAGACTCTTCAATGGCCCAATCGGCCCTGTTCCCGACAGATTGGTGCCTGAGACGGCCTGCTACGAGGGTCGCGATGGCGGCACTCCGCACGCGGCGGCCTTCAAAGGGGCAGTTTCGGCCCATGGAGTGGAAGGTTGATGCCTGCACGGTCCATTGGGCGTCGGGATCGATGATTGTGATGTCCGCGGGACCACCGACCTCCAGCCGTCCCAGGCCGAGTCGGTGCAGTCCGCAGATTCGAGCCGGCTCGCAGGTCATCATGGCCAGCATGGACGGCCAATCCAGCACACCGTCGTCAATGAGTGCCTCCCGGTAGAGCGGAAGCGCACATTCAAGCCCGACCAGACCGAATGCAGCCGAGGCGAAATCGGTGTGCTTGGCATGCATCGGATGGGGGGCGTGGTCGGTGGCCAGAACGGTGATGACGCCCTCGGCGATGCCCTTCTTGATGGCCTTTACGTCGACGTCGGTGCGCAGCGGGGGATTGACCTTCGCCAGCGTGTTCCAGCCCTCGCACGCATCCTCAGTGAGGAGCAGGTGGTGCGGCGCGGCCTCGCCGGTCGCTGGCTGACCCTCCGCCCGGGCCTCACGAAGCGCGTCGATGCTTTCCGCGACGCTCAGGTGCTGGGCGTGGTAGCGAGCGCCTATGGTTCGATTCAGCACGAGGTCACGGCGGAGCATGAGTTCCTCGGCTTCGCGGGGCCAGCCGCCGAGTCCAAGTCTGGCGGCCAGTGGTCCGGCGTTCATGGCCGCTCCGGCGGTGAGCGTCGGATCCTGACAATGCTGCATGAAGACAGCGTCCGCTGCGGCGACGAGGGAGAGAATGCGTCGCATCATGCCGCTGTCAGCAACACCGTCTCCATCGTCTGAGATGGCGACGGCGCCGGACTCGACGAGTTCCAGGATGGGTGCCACATGCGATCCCTGCCGCTGCATGGTGCCGCAGGCGACGGGAAAGACACGTGCCAGATCGGCCTCGGCGGCCCGACGACGGATCGCGCCCACAATCTGACCGGAGTCGATCGCGGGCGTGGTATTGGGCATGCAGCACACGGTGGTGAAGCCGCCGGCCACGGCCGCGGCCGCGCCGGTTTCGATCGTCTCTTCGTGATGACCGGTCGAATCCGGGTCACGAAAGTGCACGTGGATGTCGAGCAGTCCGGGCGCGATGATGCAGCCTTCACAATCGATTGAGGGTGCGTCTGAATCAAGTCTGGTGGGGCTGATGTCGGCGATGACACCATGTCGGACCAGCACGTTGCCGGTCTCGTCGCGCCCGCTCTCCGGATCGATGATGCGTCCACTTCGCAGCAGCAGTTCATCCATGGACGGCATGGTAGATCCTCGGGGAGGGCGCAGTAGAACGCCCGAGGCAAATTTGCCTCGGGCGTTCCAAAATGCGTCACTGTTATGAGCGTGAATTGCTCAGGTCAGTTCTTCTTGCTGGCGCAGCATCCCGACTTCGCAGCAGCGGCGGCCTTGGGGCAGCCAGCGGCCTTCGCACCAGACTTGTCGCAACCGGCCTTCGCCTTGTCGCAGCCTGCGGCCTTGGACTTGTCGCAGGCGGCCTTCTTGGGGGCGCACGCGGAGGGATCGGC
>CAYQJN010000155.1:0-3446 GCA_964417845.1 uncultured Isosphaeraceae bacterium | reverse complement strand
GACGAAGTGGCGGTGCACCGCGTCCTCTCCCACCGACTCCACGATCCACCGCCGCGCAGCATGCGCGTTGGCGAGCGTCTCCTGCGTCCCGAAGGTCTTGGACGCGATGATGAACAGCGTGCGAGCCGGGTCGAGCGGCTCGATGGTGTCGGCGAGATGGGCTGGATCGACATTGGAGACGAAGTGAGCCCGAACACCACTGGCCCACCAGGGGCGAAGGGCCTCGGTGGCCATGACCGGCCCGAGGTCCGACCCGCCGATACCAATGTTGACGACATCCGTGATGCGTTCCCCCGACCCGCCGCGCCAGTCGCCTTCGTGAAGAGCACTGCAGAAAGACTGCATGCGGCGAAGGACATCACGCACGCCCGGCATGACGTCACGACCGTCGACCTGCATGGGCCGGTCGGATCGATTACGCAGCGCCACATGCATCGCCGCCCGGTGCTCCGTGGTATTCACGGGCTCGCCAGCGAACATGGCATCGCGAAGCCCTTCGACATTGCGTTCCCGCGCCAGCGCGGCCAGGAGCTCCAGTGTGTGTTCAGAGGCCAGATGTCGAGACAGGTCGACCACCATGCCATCGACTTCGTGCACGAACTGGTCGCCTCTGCCAGGTGCGTCGCAAAGACTGGCGAGCGACGCACCTTCCAGTTCGCCGCGGTGGGCCGAAAGATCATCCCAGGCCCGGCTCATGTGTCCTGCTCCCACATTCGGAATCCGCCGATGAAGGCGTTGTCGTTACTGCCTCGCTCACAGCGGTCAGGCAGGTCGTCCAACTTCTTGACATTTCCGCCACCCAGCACGACATAGTCTGGATCGATGGCGTCAACAAACTGGCCGACCACCTCGAAGACGGTGTCCCGCCAGGCGTCGAAGCCCTGCCGCTTCAGGCCGGCTTTGCCCGTGTAGTGCTCAAAGCAGTCATCCCGAAAGGGCATGTGCCCGAGTTCGAGCGGCTCAAGCCTGTTGTGTTCGATCATGGCTGACCCGAGCCCCGTTCCCAGCCCCAGAAAGAGCATGCGGCCTCCGTGATAACTTCCGAGGGCCTGCATGGCCGCGTCATTGAGGATGCGCACCGGGCAGCCGAAGGCGGCCTCGAAGTCGAACCCCACCCATCCACCCCCCAGATTGGACGGGTTCAGGAGCGGGCGTCCGCCAACCACCGGCGAGGGGTATCCAATGGAGATTCGGTCCCATTCCCAGTCCCCGCAGACCTCGTTGACCGACGCCACCATGACTTCGGCCGACAGATGGGGGCCGGACTTGACCTTGCGACGCTTCTCCTCGCCCTCCCGGAGGATCTTGAGGTTGGAACCGCCGACGTCGATGACCAGAGTGCTCACGCCCCCCACGATAGCCGATGCCGGTGGGACGCTATCTTGCCCGTTGGAGGTGTCGATGCGGGTTGTACTTGCTGGAGATCATGCGGGCCTGGAGATGCGGCGGCATCTTGCGGCCATCGCGGAGGCGCTGGGCCATGAAGTCTCGCTGGTGGGCCCCTGCGAGGGCGAACGTGCTGACTTTCCAGTCGCCGCCGAGGCGCTGTGCGCTGAGCTCATGGCAGGCCGGGCCCATCGGGGAATCCTGCTCTGCGGATCTGGAGCCGGCATGACCATGGCGGCGAATCGCTTTCCGGGCATTCGCGCAGCGACCGCTCACGACACCTACACGGCGCACCAGATGGTGGAGCACGACGCTGCCAACGTCCTGACGCTTGGCACCCGTGTCATCGGACCTGAGCCCGCGGGCGAAATCGTTCGGGCCTTTCTGACCGCTGAGTTTCAATCGGTCGACCGGTACCGCCGTCGGCTCTCGCAGATCATTGATATTGAAAGGAATCGAACCGTGAACCCGCTCCACGAACTGGCCGCAGCCGGGCAGGCCGTCTGGCTGGACTACATTCGCCGCGACATCCTCGACGACGGAACTTTGGCGCGGTACATCGCAGACGATTGCGTGACCGGGTTGACCAGCAATCCGTCGATCTTTGACAAGGCGATTTCCGGAAGCGATCTCTACGATGCCGCCATTGAAGGGGGCGACGCCGAGTCGATCTTCTTTGACCTCGCCATCGACGACCTCGGGCGGGCGGCCGATCTGCTCCGTACGGCATGGGATGTCAGTGCGGGAACTGACGGCTGCGTGTCGCTGGAAGTGTCGCCCTTGCTCGCGGCGGATGCGGCCACAACCATTGAACAGGGCGAGGCCCTGTTCGCTCGCGCCGGTCGGCCCAACCTGATGATCAAGGTTCCGGGAACACCGGAGTCTCCGGAGGCGGTTGAGGAACTCATCTACCGCGGTATCAATGTCAATGTGACGTTGCTCTTTGACGATGCGCAGTATCGACGGGCCGCCGAGGCCTACATCCGCGGCATTGAGCGGCGGCTGGAGGCGGGTCTCGACGCCAATGTGTTCTCAGTTGCGTCGGTCTTCGTGTCCCGGTGGGACACGCCGACGGCCGAACTGGTCGGTGACGATCTCGCTAACAGGCTCGGAATTGCCTGCGCGACGCAGTGTCATCGCAGCTGCGAAGAGATCTTCGGAACCGATCGCTTCAAGGCGCTCGAGGCAAAGGGCGCCCATCGCCAGAAGCTCCTGATGGCGAGCACGAGCACCAAGGATCCATCACTGCCTGACACGCTCTATGTGCAGGCGCTTGCCGCCGCGGACTCGATCAACACCATTCCGGCCGACACGCTCAAAGCGTTTGCGGACCACGGGACGGTTGATCATGTGCTGGGCGCCGATGATTGGGCCGAGGCGGATCGGGTTGTTGCAGGATTTGAGGCCGCCGGCGTCAATGTGCGGGAATTGGCAGAGAAGCTGCAGGCCGATGGCGCCGAGGCGTTTGTGAAGTCCTGGCGAAACCTTCTGCAGACGATCGAAACCAAGCTCGGCAAGCTGGCGGCGCACTGACGTCGTCTCGGGAGGGGCACCATGCAGATCGCGATGATCGGTCTTGGTCGAATGGGCGGCGGCATGGTCCGTCGCCTTCTCGCCGCAGGGCACGAGTGCGTCGTTTGGGATGTGAACCCCGATGCCGTGGCAGCCCTGACATCTGAGGGTGCGGTTGGAGTTGACACGCTGGAGGCGATGGCCGCCGCCATGACCGGGCCACGCGCTGTCTGGATGATGGTCCCGGCGGGCCTGGTTGATCGCGTCATCGCAGACGTGTCGCCGCACCTGTCGTCCGGGGACATTCTTGTGGATGGCGGGAACAGCATGTGGCGGGACGACCTGCGTCGCCATGCCGAACTCGGTAAACGCGGCATCCGGTACGTTGACGCAGGTGTGAGTGGCGGTGTCTGGGGGCGAGCGCGGGGGTACTGCCTGATGGTCGGCGGAGAGGACGAGGCTGTATCGCATCTCGCCCCGGCGCTCACATCACTGGCGCCCGGCGTCGAGGCTGCCGCTCGCACGCCTGGCCGTGAGGGTTCGCCCTC
>CAYQJN010000154.1:0-3527 GCA_964417845.1 uncultured Isosphaeraceae bacterium | reverse complement strand
CTCGGCGACGACCCGACCGTCAACGCCCTTCAGGAGACCTGCGCCGCGCTCTTTGAAAAGGAAGCTGCGTGCTTCGTGCCCAGCGGATCCATGGCCAATCAGGTCGCCATTCGCGCCCAGACCACGCCCGGCGACGAGATCATCTGTCACGAGCACAGCCACATCTATCTCTATGAGGCAGGTGCGTGGGCTGCCGTCTCAGGGTGCTCAATCGCGCTGCTTCATGGTGATCGCGGACAGTTCGATGCGAGCGACGTGACCTCGGTCATCCGCATGAAGGATCATCACTTTCCAACCTCCCGGCTGCTGGCGATTGAGAATACGCAGAATCGAGGCGGCGGCACCATCTGGTCGCTGGACCGCATCGAGTCGGTCACCGCCGAAGCGCGACGCCACGGGCTTCGATGCCACCTCGACGGCGCTCGGATCTGGAATGCCTGCGCTGCCACAGGGCTGACACCGCGCGACTACGCTCAGCACTTCGATACCGTCTCCGCCTGCTTCTCCAAGGGACTAGGCTGCCCCGCGGGATCGATCGTATGCGGCGCTGCTGAGACGATCGCGCGGGCGAGCAGAGCTCGGAAGCTCCTCGGCGGCACGATGCGGCAGAGTGGCATGCTCGCGGCAGCCGCTTTGTATGCCATCGACCACCACCGCGAGCGGCTTGTCGAAGACCACGCTCACGCACGGATGCTCGCCGAGGCGGCGGCTGCGTGTCCTGAAATACAACTCGACCCATCGACGATCGACACCAACATTGTGTACGTCGATGTTCCCGGCGAAGCAGAGAGGCTGGTCTCGCTCCTTGAATCGCGTGGCCTGCGGTGCCTCGATACGGGTCCACATACGATCCGACTCGTCACAAGCCTCGCCGTCGATCATGATGCCGCCACGCAGGCCTGCGACATTCTCCAAGCGGCCCTACAGCCAGCCTCTGTCTGGTGACTTCAGAACAGGACCACGCACACCATGACGGTCAACTACCTGACGCTTCCAACCGGACCAGAGCCGCCAGCCGTCCTCAATGCGGTCATTGAAATCCCTCCCGGAAGCGCCAACAAGTACGAGTACGACAAACAGCTCAACGTCTTCAGGCTCGACCGAGCACTGTTCAGCCCCGTGCACTATCCAGGCGCCTATGGGTTCGTCCCACAGACGCTCGCCGAAGACGATGACCCGCTCGACGTGCTGGTACTGCTCGATGGGCACTGCTTCACCGGCGCCCTCATCGAGGTGCGGCCTCTGGGCGTTTTGGAAATGAAGGACGACAAAGGACTCGACCACAAGATCCTGGCGGTCCCGACGACCGACCCTCGGAAGGACGAGATGCACGGGCTGCAGAACGTCCCACGCCACACCCTTCGCGAGATCGACTACTTCTTCCACATCTACAAGGAACTGGAAGGCAAGTTCGCGGACACCTATGGCTGGCGCGACCGCGTTGATGCCTACCGGATCATCGAAGAGGCGATCGATCGCTACTGCTGACACCCGACCCGCATGGCATGGATCATGCTGAGCAGGTCCTGCCCATCCACGAGATTGTCACGCTTATCCGGCTCGAAGTCGTACCGACGGGCACTGCTCCCTGGCTTGACCTGACCCCAGTGGTAGAGGACCTCCAGCAGGTCGCGGACATCGACGATCTGATCGTCGGTCACGTCGTAAGGGCACGGCCCGGTGGCACCGGAGATGTAGTGTCCCTCGCAGTCATCGGGAATGCCGTTGTAGTCCATGTCATACAGGCATCCAAGCGCGATTTCGATCCCGTCATGCACGCCGCTTCCATCACAGTCGTCATAGGCGTGAACTGGAACACAACCGCTCTGATTCGCCGAGAGGTCGGTCTGGGCGAAGTCGTAGGGAAGCACGCCCATCGATGCACCCACCACGCAGGCGGCAGGCTGGACATCAAGCCACGCCATCTCCACAACGCCGTCCGGATGCAGGAGCACCTGCATGTCAACATCGCCCGCAGGGTATCCCCCGTAGAAGGGCACATCTTCCCAGGTAACGATCAGTGACCCCGCAGGACCGGTTCCCACTCGAACAGCCCCACCTGCGGCAGGATCCAGGTCGGACAGAAGCCCGGAGATCCGCGGAATCGCAAAGTGGTTCTGAAGCGATGGGTCATGGCTCGAGTCGCCCATGCCGAAGGTCAGGTGGCCATTGCTGTTGATGAACACGTGATCCCATGTGCTGTAGCCAAACGGGAAGTCAAATCCAACCGGCCATTGATAGGAGTCTTCATCTCCCAGTGGAACGACCGTATGGGCCGAGGCATCAAAAGGCAACGCTGACACGTCTGCGGCGCACACCAGCCACTCCGGTTGATCAATCAGATTCTGAGGCTCGAGTCGGACCATGGTGTACGAGAGGTCAAAGTCACCAACAAAGTGCTCGGTCCCCCACCAGGGCAAGCCGACCGGATCTGCCTCGCACACATCCAGCATGCCGTTGACGTTGCAATCGCCTTCGACGGACGCGGGCCTTGCGACACAGTCGAACGCGTTGCTCAGATCCGTCTCAACGAACTGAGAGGGAATCCCTTCCCCATCCGACGGGCCTGCTATGGCGCTCTCACTCATCACCATCGGCCAGGACATTTCGATGTTGTGATCCGGGTGCAGCACCAACTGGACCGTGTTCATCGTCGAGGTCTGCTCGAACAGCGGCACATCGATCCAGGTCACCACGAACGACCCTGCGGGGCCGATACCCGTTCGCACTTCCCCGCCTGCCGAGGGGTCAAGATCATCAAAGAGAACGCTCAAACGCGGAAGTGAGAAGTGACCTGAAAGTGACTCCGTGAATGTGGCGTCAGGAGTGCCGAACGTCACATAGCCATTGCTTCCGACATAGACCTCCGACCAGACTTCCCCTGCAAACTCGAATGGGAATGGCAATGAGACCAGAACGGACTCGTCATCCGCCAGTTGAAGGGAGTCATGCTCGATCGGGTCTAACCAGACCTCATAATCCTGAACCGTGCAGAGTTGCCAGGCCGGACCAGAGGGAGCGCCGGTCGGCGAGAGTCTGATACCGAGGTAATTGAGGTCGGTGCCGTTCTGGAACTGTTCGGTCATCCAATCAGGAGACATCGTGGCGCCACCTGTGACACACACGTCGAGAACGCCGTCCTCATCGCAGTCGAGCCCGGGGTCCGCCGCAATCTGGCAGACATCCAGATGGCCATTTCCATCACAGTCGAGTCCCTCCGGGTCTGACGCGATATCGCAGTCGTCGGGCACGCCGTTGCCGTTGCAATCAAATGTCGTCGCTTCGCAGTCATCCAGGACGCCATTGCCATTGCAATCGGCTGATGGATCATCGGCGAGTTCACACGCGTCCAGAATGCCGTTTCCGTCGCAGTCAGTGTCTGGACCGAGTTCACAGACGTCCAAAACACCGCTGGCGTCACAGTCCGCTTCAGGATCGCCGAATGCGTCGCACACGTCCAACACGCCATTTCCATCGCAGTCGGTCGCCGGGTTCCCCTCACAGACATCCACCACCCCCGTGCCGTG
>CAYQJN010000153.1:0-3541 GCA_964417845.1 uncultured Isosphaeraceae bacterium | reverse complement strand
CCTGGCGAGGACCGGGGCAGTGGCATGAGTTGGAATTCGCGGTCCGTGAAGGCGGTCTTGATGAGGTGATGCTGGATGATGTGCGTGTGCTGGAGGGCGTTGAGTTGGCAGGCGGCGGTGGCGACTGGCTGCGGGTGCTGCATGACATCGGTCCTGCCGGTGTGGCAGATATCCGGGTCAATGCGGCGTCTGCCGCGCATGCTGTCGGGACATCGCTGCTGCCGGAAGCGATGCAACTGACACCCGGGCTGTGGGGCGGACTGGGCGCGTCGGGATTGTCGATGAGGGGCGCAGGCAGCGTCACGGTGGCTGAAGCGTCCCTGCGTGAGATTGCACTACGGGGGATGCTGCGGTTCAGCTCCGGGTCGTCCGCCACGCTTCGTATCGGTGATGTGGAGATTGCGATCGCCGAGGGCCGTGCCACCGCGGCCACAACGGGGAGCATCTTGAACGTGGCCGAGCGGCAGGTGCGGCTCATCCCCCCGGACACGTGGTATGACCTGTCGGTTCGCCTCTCAGGCGACTGTGCGGCCATCTCACTCAATGGCGTCGAGGTCGCCCGAGCCTGCGATGTCACTACTGGTGGGGCGGTCCGGATCACGCTTCATGAAGGCGGGCTCGATGTCGCGGCCTTGGTGGCCACCGCCTTGGTCGACGATTCCAGCACGGCGCCGTAGCGTTCATCCTTGTTGTAGATGATGAATGCGCTGATGTCCTTGTGGTTGACAAGGGCTACGGGTCCAACACCCTGAGCATAAAACGCCCACGATGAGTCACTGACATGTGCCGGGCCGACCTTGCCTTCATAGGTGATTTTGATGAGGCGCGTGTCGTAGGTGCCGGCGGGCACTTTGATGCGAAATGCGCCCAGATCCCGATAGTGCGCCGTGAGCGAGCCGGAGTGGGCGAGCACGGTCGGGTCATGGATGTCGTAGACACGAACCGTGATGGTGGTCTGTACGACCTGCCCTGGCATGGCGCCGGGCAGGAGCAGCGGCTGCGGCGGATCAAAGTGACTGATGACTGCATGGGGGATGCTGATCGAGGCGGGGACGTGCATGCCATCGTTCGATGGCTTGAGATACCGCGTCCACCGCGACAGATCCTGCATGGTCCACTCACTTGGAGGTGAGATGGCGCCGTGGAGCGTGATGGTCTCATTCTTGCCGGCGTTGTCTCCGCTTGTGCGCACATAGGTGTTGGCGGAGTCGACGAGTGGCAACCAGTCTGTGGTGGCGGCGATCGGGGCAATGTCGGTCTTGGCGAGGATGACGTCGGGGCCGAGCATGGCGAGTGCCTCTCGGTCTTCGGCGGGGAGGCTCGCGAGCGGATCGGCGGCGAGTGTGGTCGTCAGGGCGAGCATTGTGAGCATGTGGGTCACCTTGTGATGCCACCTTCCATGTGAACGACGGGCAAGCCATGCATATGGAATTGTGCCGTGCATTTGACGTCTCGTCAATTCAGTGGCGAGCGTTGGGCCATGCCGCGGCAGCATCAGGTGTACCTCGCGGGTCTATGTGCAGCCCCAATCCATTCATGCAGCGAGCGATTGAACTTGCCCGTCGGACCGCGCTTCAGGACAAGGCCGGCGGGCCGTTTGGGTGCGTCATCGTCCGAGGCGGTGAGATTGTCGGCGAAGGCGTCAACCGTGTGTTGGCGGAGCACGATCCGACCTGCTACGGAGAAGTGGCTGCCATCAGGGCGGCGTGCGCTGGGCTTGGGACGCATGACCTCTCAGGATGCGTCATGTACACGAGTTGTGAACCATGTCCGATGTGCTATGCAGCCGCATGGTGGGCTCGAATCGACCGCATCTACTATGGGGCGACCATCGAGGACGCCAGGGAATACGGTGACTTCGATGACCTTTCGATCTACGAGGCCGTAAAGCTGCCGGGCCCCCAGCGTCCAATGCCAACGACCGAGATGGGCCGCGAGGACATGTTGGAGGTCTGGAAGGCGTTTCGTGACATGCCGGATCACCCGCACTACTGATTGTGCTTGCTCAGTGGGCGCGACCGTGTAGGGTGGATGGAAAGAGAGGGAGCCCTGGAAATGCTGAGCAGGTGTTGTGTTGTGGTCGTACTGGGCGGTGCTGGATTGAGCGGCGCGGACGTGCTGCAGGTTCCGGGTGACTTCGACAGCATTCAGGAGGCGATTGCTGCGGCGGCAGCCGGGGACACGGTCGAAGTCGCGGCGGGCTTCTACCACGAGCAGATCGACTTCATGGGCAAGGCAATCACCGTCTCTGGGATGGGCGCCACGGCGTCGACAATTGACGGCACCGGCTTAGGTGGTTCGGTCGTCACGTTCGCGTCTGAGGAAGGGGCTGGCAGTGTGTTGGAGGGCTTTCGGATTGGGCATGGGACCGGAACGACTGTGCAGGACGAAGTGTTCGGAGCGGTGCTGTGCGGTGGAGGCATCTTCGTCAAAAGCGCATCACCGACAATCCGTGATTGCGAGGTAGAAAACAACGAGTGCTGGGGCGGCGGAGGACTGTGTGTGGATGGCGGACTGCCAACCATCACCAACTGCGGCTTGCGAAACAACGTCGTCGAAGGGCATGGCGGGGGCATCTATGCGCTCCATGGGGCCCGGCCGGTCTTGACGACGTGCCGCCTCGAATCAAATGAGGCGAACTGGGGTGGTGGCATGACCTGCACGGATGCGTGCCACGCAGAACTTGTCGACTGTGAGTTTCTCGCCAACACCACGCGTAACGTCGGCGGCGGTCTGTACATTCGATCGAACAGCAATCCCACAATCACGGGTTGCACGTTTGCATGGAATGATCAGATCAGTAATCCGCTTGGTAGTGGCGGCGGCATCTGTGTGTACGGTTCCGGGACAGGTGGGGGCCCGTGCTATCCGACGATCTCCGACTGCCTCTTCGAGGGCAACGTCGTCAATGGCGATGGAGGCGGAATGAGCAACGCCTATGGCACCTATGCGACCGTCGAGAACTGTGTGTTCCGGGGCAATTCGGCGGGGCGGGACGGTGGCGGTGTGGCGTGTGTCGGTGCGCACGATCCAGACGTGCCGAGCAACTCGACCTTTATCGACTGCGTGTTTGAGGCCAATGCGACCACGGAGGAGGGTGGAGGGCTCTTTTCACGCGCCAGTGAACCATCTCTGAGCGGATGTCTGATGTCCGACAATGAAGCGGCAAGTGGAGGCGGTGTCTACTTCTTTGAGAGCCCGGCGAGTCTGATGGAGGGGACGACCCTGTGCGGCAACACACTGCCGCAAGTCGGCGGCGACTATGTGGATCTCGGCGGCAACTCCGTCGACGATGACTGCGTGGACTGTCAGGGCGACATCACCGGCGACGGCGTCGTGGGCGTGGATGACCTTCTGATGCTGATCGAATTCTTCGGCCCGTGCGACGGCTGCCCTGCGGACGCAGACGGCGACGGCGTCGTGGGCGTCGACGACATCCTGCTCGTCATCGCCGCCTGGGGCCCCTGCTAACCCCCCAGCACCCCGACCGCCGGTCACTTTATCTGCAGTTCTCACAACGACTTACAGAATCAGCGTTTTG
>CAYQJN010000152.1:0-3659 GCA_964417845.1 uncultured Isosphaeraceae bacterium | reverse complement strand
CGAGCGTCGCCAGGGGAGCTGGGTGCAGACGCCGATGCGGATCTGACGAGAGGCGCATTCCACAACTCGGCGTGAATCCATTGTCCTGAAGAGGGCGATGGATGTCACATGCGCGGGCAATGTCGAAAGATGTCTTGTCGAAGGTCAGTTCCGCCCTCTCCAGTGCGGGTGAGGTACTTGTGATGGTCGATTCGAGAGGTGTCCGGACCGACCAAGGGTTGACCGGGTCGGTGGTGCCGGTGTACCGGGGCAGATTGGTGGGGGTCCGCCAATCGCACGCCAATCGCAGCCAATCGCAGCCAATCGCAGCCCGCCAATCGCAATCGCAGGCAATCGCATCAGATTGGTGGGTGTCCGGCAATCGGGGCGGCAATCGGGGAACATGCATGCAGCATGCATGTGGCCGCTGCGAGCGAGTCGCGGCGGATGTCCCGGAAGGTCCGGAAGGTCCGGAAGGTCCGGAAGGTCCGGAATGTCCGGAAGGCCCGAAGTGTCCAGAAGTCGTCAGGTTGCCCTGCGGCGGCGGCTCGAGAATGACAGTGCGAAGAGGACCGCCAGGCTCGCCGGGCTGGGGATGGTTGCGTACGCACCATTGATCACGACCGTCGATTGCGGACTGAGATCGAATCGTATCCGCCACATCAGCTCGTCAGCAGAAGCGAGGGGCGTGCTGCCGGCGCCACTTGCGAACGCGGTGTTACTCCCCCCGCCATCAGACACGAGTTCAAATGGGAATGGCATGAACGCCGCTACCGCCTGGCCGTCAGGGCCTGCAGTCCACAGTCCGTCGAGCGAGGCGGATTGCAGCGAGGCATTCAGTCCGGAGAGAGAGATCGAGATTGACGATGTCCACTCCGCTCCGAGTGGGTCGAGTCCCAGTGGCATGGTGAACCCCATGTCAACGCTGAGCATCTCGGTGGATCCGCTGACGAATTGCACCGCCGTACTCACTGCGGCATCTTCAACGTTGCCGATGATCGTAGCGGTTGCGGTGAACTCCGGATCAGACACCTGGTGGCTCCAGAGCAAGGAGCCATCTGGAAGGGGCGTGCCTGTCAGGTTGGTTGTATTGCTGTATCCCGTGTTCGTTGAGAGATCCAGCAGCCCGACCAGCCCGGCACTTGCAGTTGATGCAGTTGCCAGAAGCGCAGATGCGATCGCGGTCATTGATCGGTGATTCATCGTCGTGATCCTCTTCGTGTCGATCTGAGCAATAGGGCTGCAGCGAGAGCGGCGGTTGGCGCCGCGGGAATCGCTGTGATTGTGGTCGTCGAGTGCAGGGTGGCCATGTCGCCGCTGCTCAGGTTGAAGTGGGCGTGATGCGATGCTTCCGTCAACACGGCACCAGTCGAGCCCGAGGCAGATCGATGATCGGTGGCGATCGCGTAGGGACCGGTTGCAATGAGGGAGTAGAGGGGTTCGTAAAGGGCTGCGAGGGTCACGCCATTGATTCCCAGATTCGTGAGCGTCTGCGCGTCCGGCGCAGCTATCTCACCTGTCCCAGTGAGAGCGAGGTTCATCAGGGAGATGTCGGCGGCCATGTTGAAGAGGCTGCCACCCGTTGGCCCATCCGCGACATCCAGATGTGTGCCAATCTCGAACCACTGCGATGTCGTGGACGTGTTCGTGACCGTCATCGTGGAGTCCAGACGAAAGGCGTCGCCTGAAGGATCGACGAGCGTGGCCCAACTCAAGTGCCAGGTATCTGCGAACAGGCTTCCCGTGAAGGACGTGCTTCCGTCCTGCAGGGTGATCCAATCACCGAGCTCGTCAAGTCCGCCGCTGATGGAGGTCGCGCTCTCGGATCCGGAGAATGTCATGTGGACGGCAGGGGGGGCCGCTGCCGACGCGATCGCTGCCAATGCCAACGGCATTGCAAAGGCGATTCTGGTTCTGGCGTGTCGATTCCCGCGCATTCGTTCTGTCTGAATCCCCAGTTCGGTCTTGAGACCGACTGAACCCTACGATTCGACTCCAGTGGGCTCCCAAGGACTTCGTTACTGAAGGCCCGATGGAGTGACCAGCACCGGCGCAGCCGGACCATCCGGCACGACCCGTCGCCGCCTGAGGCGGCATGTCGTGTTTCATCGGGTCGATGTGGCGATCAGATGAGCGCGTTCTGGTTGAATACTCAGGGTTCCGGGCGGCTGCTCATGTGCCGTGCGGCCATGCCAGTTCGCCCGACGGAAGGGGCGGGTGGATGAGTGGTGAAATGCGACGCACATCGTTCGCCGTCTCGTCGGCGATGCGAGCCACCGTATGTTCCGAGGCCGGGAGTGCCTGCGACGTAGACGTCCCCATGAGGGTGCGTTTGAAGGAACGCCGCAGGGGACCTGGCAGCCACGGTCGCACCATCGTGCGGTATCCGCGGAATCGACTGATGCGGCGGCTCGCCGCGGTGTGCACTTCTTTGCCCTCGCTGACATTGGCGGCTGCCAGGTCAATGAGGTCAGGGCGTGGCCTCAGCCCAAGAAAGGCCTGCGTCTGCGCTGCGATAGCAGTGCGATCAGCAATGTAGGACTCGAACTTGATGACTCGCACCTGTGACTCGGAGAAGCACTCGATCCACGGTGCGATCTGCATTGCGTATCGACTGAAGTCGATGTAATCGGGATTCTGTGCGACTTCAGCATCGAAGTCAGGCCCCGCCACGCCAGCGTCCATGAGGTGCCGATGTTGTGATCTGGCCCGAGCGACCGGCGCGCGGACGATATAGAGGACCTTCAGATCAGAGCCCAGGAGGTTCCTGGCACGCTCCGCAGCTCCTGTCCGGCGCGGGATCTTGGTGTAATCGGTTGATGCTTCGAAAGCGATCTGATGCGGTTGGCATTTTCGAAACAGACGCTCGTAGGCGGCTCTACCCGAGTCGCTCAGGACTTCATCGGAGCATAGGAGGTCAGGTTCCTTGTCGAGGGGCTCAAAGACGTCCGGGTGGCTGGCGATGTCCTGGAACAGCGTGGTCGTTCCGGACTTCATGGATCCGACGATCAGGAATGCGGGGAGGGTCATGGCGGAGAAACTGCTCGTCGGTGATGAGGAGGGCGCTGGAGTGCATGTCCCGACGAATCTCGCCGGGTGGGGTTTCCAGTTCGGATATGCCGGGTCTCACGATACAGTATGGACTCCGGAAATCGGGGATCGGCAACCGGGTGCTGAAGAACATGGTTGGAGGGTGATCGCGTATGCCGCTGACAGTTACACACATCGATGGCGTGTTCGCCGGGAATGTGCAGACCTTTGATGACCAGACCGAAGCAATCATCATCGGACGGGACCCGGATAAGTGCGAGATAATCCTTCCACCGGACGCCCGTGTGGTGGGACGAGAACACTGCACCATCGCTCGCATCCGTGGTCGGTACGTCATGGATGTGGCGGCCGACCGGGTTGTTCGCCTGAACGGTGAACTGATGTCCAGTGGGGATGCGCTTCCCCAATCATGCGAAATCCAGATCGGGCCGGATGGTCCGCGGCTTGGCCTCAAGGCCACTCGTGAGCACGGACTGGCCTCGACGGCGAACCAGGGTCTTTCCGAACGGGAACTGGCAGAACGGGAATCGACTGTGGCCCGGCAGTTCGAAGTGGAGGCGGCGGCGTCCCATGGCCGAATCGGAAAGCGCGTTGCCGTGCTGGCCGGAAGTGTGGCGATCGTGGCCATG
>CAYQJN010000151.1:0-3719 GCA_964417845.1 uncultured Isosphaeraceae bacterium | reverse complement strand
GGTGGCGGTCTGGGGCTGCGACATGTTGGCGGTGGTCATCGGGTGGGGCTCCTCTTCAGAAGCCCCCCATGATACAGCCACCGGCTGGTCCGTAATTGCTCAAATCTCGCGGCAATTGCCCCGTGGAAGATCAGTAGGAGAGGACGCTATGAACGTGGTGTGGTGCGAGCATCGCCGTACCTCCGAGTGCGGTGAGTTCGATCAGCACGCTCATGCCGACCAGTTCACCCCCAAGGGCATCGACCAACTCGCAACTGGCCTTCATGGTGCCACCAGTGGCAATGAGGTCGTCCACAAGCAGGACGCGTTGGCCGGGAGACACGGCATCGGCGTGAATCTCAAGCGTGTCACTGCCGTACTCGAGCTCGTAATCCCGTGCATGGGTCTCGGCAGGCAGCTTGCCGGGTTTGCGGATGGGCACGAAGCCGGCATTCAGTGCCCGGGCCAGCAGCGTGCCGAAGATGAAGCCGCGGGACTCGGCGCCCACCACGACCTCGATGCCGCTGTGCCGGAAGGGATTCACCATGAGTTCGGCAGCGAGTGCCAGCCCGGCGCGATCTCGCAGAAGGGGTGTGATGTCACGGAACACGATGCCGGGCTGGGGGTAGTCCGGGATGTCGCGAACGAGCGCACGGAGGCGGTCTGGCATGGTTGGCTCCTTCCTGCCCCGGGGATCGTAGAATGCACGCACCATGCCTGCAAAGAAGGCCACATCAAAGATGGAGATTGTTGAACCCCTGGGTCTGCGGGTCCTGCTCCGAAAGGACGAGGATCGCAAGACGACCAAGGCTGGCATCCATTTACCGGACAAGATCGAGATTCCAACCATCACCGGGCGGGTGGTGGCGGTCAGCCGCCAGATCGAGGCGGATGACGACTGGCCGATTGCCCGCTATGACAAGGTGCTCTTCAATCCCAAGCGGGCGGTCCCGGTCGACTTCGAGGGAGATAACCGCCTGTTTGTGGTTCCGGTCGAAGATGTGGTGGCGGTGTTCAGGCGGGAAGACTGAATCATGGACGCCCTCAGGCGGGTTGATCCCGCATCCGCTCGCGTGTCGGTCGCCGTGCGGGTGCCGGGCTCCAAGAGCGTTTCCTGCAGAGCGCTGGTCCTTGCGGCCCTGGCCCAAGGGAAGAGCGTGCTGACAGGGCTTCTTCGAGGAGACGACACCGATGCGCTCATCGAGGCGCTCCGAGCACTGGGTGTGGACATCGTCGGAGATGGCCCCGATGTGGTGGTGCAGGGAGGCGGGCCGCTCACCGCGCCCGATGGCCCGATCGACCTTGGCCACGGGGGCACGCCAGCACGGTTCATGATGGCGGTGGCATCACGGGCTGCCGGGGCCACCACGATCGATGGTTCGGCGCGATTACGGGCGCGGCCCATGGGAGACATGCTTGATCTGCTCTCCGGGCTCGGTATCCCTGCGGAGCCGCTCCTGGAAGGCGGGCATCTGCCCATGCGAATCGTGGGAGGCGACTGGGCGCAGCGGGTGATTGAAGTTGGTCAGACGCAATCAAGTCAATTCCTATCGGCCATGCTGCTGGTCGGCGCGTCGCTACCCGAAGGCGTCGAACTCAGGCTCCAGGCGCCTCCAACCAGCGCGCCCTATCTGCGACTCACCGTGGCGGAGTTGCGGGCCTGGGGCGTCCCCGTAGAGACATCCTACGGCACCAATCCACTGGTGCGAATCAGTGTCTCGGGGGCGGCGCTTGCGGCGCAGCGGCGTCAGATTCCAGTGGACGCCAGCTCTGCCTTGTTCTGGGGCGCGGCTGCTGCCATTGTCCCGTCGGCATCGGTCGCGCTTCCTGGGCTCGACCTCTCCGACGGACAACCCGACGCCGCCGCTTTTGATGTGCTGGCGCAGATGGGCGTGCGGATTGAAACAACGGCAGAGGCTGTCGTGCTGCGAGGGCCGAAGCAACTCACGTCCGCCGGGCTGGTCAACTGTGCCAACATGCCCGACGCCACTCCGGCCCTGGCCGTAGTGGCCTGTTTCGCCGAAGCCCCGACGCGGCTGACCGGCCTGAAGACGCTGCGTGTCAAAGAGAGCGATCGCGTGGCGACGATCGCCGGAGAGTTGCAGCGGGCGGGTGCCGACGTGACCGTGGCCGGCGAGGATGATCTCATTGTGACTCCCAGGGCCCTTTCCTCGGACCCGGTCACGATTCAGACCTGGGACGACCATCGCATCGCCATGGCGCTGGCGGTCTTCGGGCTTCGACGGGGAGGGATCTCGATCGCAGATCCCGGTTGTGTCAACAAGAGCTACCCCGGATTCTGGGGGGACCTCGGCCGTTTTGCCGCCGAACCGCAGCCCGGAGATACTGCGTAGCACATGCATGCCTTCTGGACGATGACCGGCCGACTCTTCCGCCGCCGCGGCATGGTGGTGGCCGCTGTCCTGCTTGCTTTCGTGTCGGCAGGCGGACTCGGGGTCGGCCTACTCAGCCTGGGCCCGGTGTTAGAGCAGATTCTGCACCCTGAGTCAGGAGCGGGGCTTCGGTCGTTGGCAGCGCAGGTCAATGCGCAAGGGGGATTCTGGCACATCCCCGAGGTCATCGTGCATTGGCTTCCGGAGGATCGCTTCAATGGTGTGTTGGTGCTGATCATCGCCATCTGGTGTCTGACGATCGTCGGCGCGACGGCCAACTTCCTGCATCAGTATCTGAGTCAGACACTTGCCACCGTCACCATCGCGGACATTCGGCGAGATCTCTTCGAACATGTGCTCGCGCTTCCGCTGACCAAAGTGACGCAGCGGGGGTCCAGCGAGTATGTCTCCAGAATTGTCCGCGATTCTGCCGCACTGGAGAGCGGATACATCGGATTGCTTGGCAAGTCGGTTGCGCAACTCTCCAAGGGCGTGGCGGCGCTTGTTGTGGCGATCGTTTTCGATTGGAAGATCGTCGTCGTCGCTTTGCTGGTAGGACCGATTCTCGGCGTGGTGCTGCGAAAGATCGCCAAGCGAATCAGAAGGGGGGCCTACGGCTCACTCGAGGCCCAGCAGCAACTACTGAGGCTCGCAGGTGAACGCGTGCAGGGCCTTCGAGCTGTCAAGACGAGTACGGCGGAGCCAACGGCGCTGGCTCACTTTGATGAGGCAAACGCGGACGTAGTGCGTCATGAACTTCGGATGCGCACGGCTCGAGCGATGAGCAGCCCGATCATGGAGACGCTGGCCATCTTCGTGCTTGGCTCGCTGGCGCTGCTCGCCGCGCGGAGCATCCTGGCAGGCAGCCTTCCGTTTGAGCGATTTCTCTTGTCAGTGGGGTCGTTGGCCGTGGCGGGGGCATCGTTCCGGCCGCTGGCTGGCATCATCAACGACATCAGTGCGGCTTCCGCGCCCGCTGCCCGCATTCTTGCTGCGTTGGCAGATCCTCCTGAGCAGTCCGGGTCCACACCACTGCCACGTCACCGGGACTCGATTCAGTTGAAGGAGGTCAGCGTCGCCTATCCCGGCGCCGAGTCGCCTGCGGTCAGCGAGGCATCACTCGACATCCGGTTTGGTGAGCACGTGGCCGTTGTCGGTCCGAATGGGTCAGGCAAGACGACACTGCTGGGGCTGGTTCCCAGACTGCTGGTGCCCACGGAGGGAGTCATTGCAGTCGACGGACTTGATCTAGCGGATGTGCGCCTGGCAGACCTTCGTCAGCAGGTCGGTGTCGTGACGCAGGAGTCGTTCATCGTGCATGGCACGATTTCCGAGAACATCTCGATC
>CAYQJN010000150.1:0-3785 GCA_964417845.1 uncultured Isosphaeraceae bacterium | reverse complement strand
TCTACGACGCCGGTGCCGGCATCGAACTCAACGATCGCTTCTTCAAGATCGTCAGTTGGTACGACAACGAGGCAGGCTACGCAACACGATGCGTAGACATGCTGGAGTTAATGGACTCCAAGGACGCCTGATCAGCGAGGCCTCTCAGGGGCATGGTCCCCAGCGGTCGCACACCTGAAGAATGTCACCGGTGTCGACGACGCCGGAGCCATCGACATCGAGCCACGCATTCACCGTGCCGTAGCCTGCCACGACGGCCGCGAGGTCACTTGCGTTGATCATTCCATCGGGCACGACATCACCCGTACACGAATCGCACGGGTCGCCTGCCTCGCAGCAGTCCGGGATCCAGTTTCCATCAGCATCCATGAGGTCGCCCGTCGCAATCTGCTCGTTGTCAAGTGTGCCGTCGCCATTGCAATCGATGCCGTCAAACCACATGGCGATCTGATGGCGATCGCTGTGGCATCCGAGTCTGGCACTGCTGACCAGATCAACGACATCACCCGCCGCCAGCGTCATGTCGTGGTCCATCCAGTCGTCATGAGCACAGGAACCGTCCACCGGATTCGATCGTGATGTCCAGATTGCCAGGTCGTTCACCTTGAGCGTGACTTCGACTCCATCGATAACGCCGGGTACTTCGTCGAGCCAGTGCGAGAAGTGTGCATTCAGACGGAATCGACCATCCTGAGGCACTACCCATCGTCGCACGGGGTACTGGCATCCGTGGATCCACCCACTGCAGTGGAAGAACGTGTTTGTGTGCGCCTCATCGGCCGTCTGGATGCAATACGAACCACAGCAGCTTCGCCAGGCCTCGACTTCAAAAGGATCACAGTCCTCGAAGATCATTTCCTGTCGACTGCCATGAACCGATTCTGACCACAGATACCACCAGCCATTGGCACCCTGCGTGCCAGCCTGGTAGTCCTCAACACTGTCCGCGACCCCAATCCACTCGGCCCGATCTCCGCGCACGAGTCCCGCCTGCGCACCACCGACCAGGCCAGCCGCCAACGCCATTCCTGTCCACTTCATCTTCAACCATCCCCGGGAGTGCCCGTCGGTGCCCCTAAAGCCGCGCCAGACTGAGCGCGCAAACACCAAGCGGGGGCGGCTCAATTCGGGCCGTCCCGATACCCCCGCAGCAAGACATGCGATAAGGAGCGGCACACGACGACCAGAATTTATCAAAAGGCGATAAAAGGGCCCCTTGGCTCATCAGTGTTCGGAGGAAGCCTTCTCTGATTGATCGAGATGCCGTTTGTAGAGCGTGTGCAACTCGTGTTGGCGACGCTCCATACGAATCAATCGATCTTCGATCGAATCGACATTGGTTGATCGCTGTACCTGACGCGTGAAGACGTTGGCCACGGCGCCAGCGAAGGTGGCGAACAGGCCGATCCCGACCACCATCAAGATGACCGCGAGCACGCGGCCGGTGTTGGTGACGGGCACAAGGTCGCCGTATCCGACGGTGGAGACGGTGACGACGCCCCACCATGCTGCATCGGGACCCGTTGTGATCGAGGCACCAGAGGCCCGCTGCTCAAAGTGCAGCACGGCGGCGCTCACACCGATCACCGTCGCCAGACCCGCAGCCATCAGAATGGCCACCGCGAAGGCCATGCGGTCTCGGCGGTAGACCTCGGCCAGCATCCGTCCTGCCCGAAGCATGCGGATGATGCGCAGGAGACGCGCCGCACGCGCATACCTGAGGGGGCCGACGGCCGGGATGGAGGATCCCAGATCAAAGATGCCCCACGTCACGATGTACTTCAGTCGGTTCTCCGCAAGCACGATGTGACGGAAGTAGTCAACCAGAAAGAGCCCGCAGAACGCCCCGTCGAAGATCTCGAGGAGCTTCGAGACTTCGCTCTTGGCGGGAAGTGTCAATTGCCATGTGATGACGCCAATGGACACCACCGCTGCAATGGCCACAAAGAGGTCGTAGGCCGAAGGCAGTGTCGACCCTTGGGGATCGGAATCAGCAGCTGGGGCCGCGGGGGGATCGCTCATCACGCCTCTATCGGCATGCCGTCCGTGCGTTCCTTGTGGAAATCGTGCTGACTGGGGTGCTGACCTCGGGACGTCCCTGAAGGTCTGGTGGCCGGATTCCGGGGGGTTCTCGGACGAAGTCGCTTCAAATCGGGACTCTCCGATTGGAGGGCAAAAAAGAGGGGCTATGCTGCGGAGTGCGTTTGGGGAGGGTGTGGAGGCGACTTTCAGGCAACCTGATCCTCACGATCGGCATAACCGGCACGAAGCCTCAGGCCGGATTCTGCCGGGTGGCGCATTTGTGTGGCGTGCGCCAGATGTGAAGGCAACTTCTGTGCAAGGGCCCAGCGCTTGGACTGAACCAGGAGAGAAGAACAATGAAGCAAGCAACTCACGTAGCGGGACTGATCCTCGGACTGGCGGTCGCCACCGCGGCCCAGGCGCAATTGCAGGCTGGAGACATCTTGTTTACCGGACAGAACAGCAATGCTCTGTCCAGTCTTCGCGGAGGTGTGGTGACAGACCTCTGGGTCAACCCGAACTCGGCCGCTCGAATGGCCACCATCGTGCAGGGACCGGGAAACGACTTCTACGTGTCGGACGGTCGCTTTCCGGGCAGCACGGAGTCGGGCATCCTGAAGTTTGAAGGCCTCGGTAGCGCTGTGTCAGTGTCGATGTTCGCGACAGGTGATCCCTTCATGAATCCCGTTGGGATGGCGTACGACGGGGCGACAAGTACATTTCTGTCCGTCAACAACCCCGCTGGCGGCGGAACACAGGGTGTGAACGAGGGGATCATTGCGACCAGCCTCGATCTTCCGTCTTCATCCACCCTGGTGTACCAGGAGCCGGACCCATCGACGCCCCTGCCCCGGTACAACGCCGGAAATCGAATCATCGCCGCGCCGATGGGAGGCGGTTTCCTGATCAGCACACTCAATGGTGGGTCGGCCGATCCCAATCCTCCGGGGAGTGATTCGGAGGCCTCGGGCATCTACCGGATGCACAACAGCGGAGGTGCCTGGGTCATGAGTGAAGGCCCGGTCGTCGACTTCTCGGCGTCTGTCACAGGCCTCGGTGTTGATTACACCAACATTCGCGGAATGGCCTCTGTCAGCGGAAGCACTTCGGTCTATGTGACGGATCACGTTGCTGGCGCGCTCCTTCGGGTCGATTTTGACGCCGCGGGCAACTATGCCGGCATGGCGCAGATTCTCGATGGTCTGAACCAGCCCGAGTCGATTGTGTTCAACGAACTCACCAGCCAACTGGTCATCGCGGAACGCGGTCAACTCACCGACGCTCGCATTTCATCAGTCAACCTTGATGGCAGCGGATACGAGATCCTCTACGAAGGCGACCATGCACGAGGACTGTACGTGGTGATTCCCGCGCCGGGCGTGTTGGCGGTTCTGGCCCTGCCGATGTTGACGGGACGCCGCCGTCGTCGCTGATCAAGGCGAGTTACTCCACGCGTCAAGGAGCTTCAACAGGTCATTCACGTCCACCGCGCTGTCTCCATTGAGACTTGCATGGCAGGTTGCGGGCAGCGCTGCGCACTCCCCCCACGAAGCCAGGAGTTCAAGCAGGTCGGAGATGTCGACGCCTCCGGACCGGTCGAAATCGGGAAGCCACAAGAACTGCTGCACATCATCGCTCGGCAAGAGGATGGTGCCGGCAAAGCGAACAGGAACTTCCTCAAGGCTCACATGACGATAATGCCCGCGGTGCGGTCGGTCTTTCAGTTGTGGTCGATGCCTGATTTCGTCATGTTGCGAGGCCAG
>CAYQJN010000149.1:0-3835 GCA_964417845.1 uncultured Isosphaeraceae bacterium | reverse complement strand
AGACGCCGTGCTGCAGCAACGACCTGCCAGACGTCGTCCCGCGCGTCGCCCGGCGGAAGGACCTGTCGGAACCACTGCTGCGTGCGTCGCTCGGAGTTTCCGAAGATGCCGTTCTTCTCCACCCACATGGCGGACGGGAGCACGAGGTCGGCCAGCTCCGTCGTGACCGTCGGATAGACATCCGAGACGATCAGAAACTTGTCCTCCAGGTTCTTTTTGCCCCGGAACAGTTTTTCAAGGTTAGGAAGCGTCTGGCCGGGATTGGTCACCTGCACCCAGATGGTGGACACCTTGCCACCCTTGTCTGTCGGCGTACAGAAATTGTCCCACATGGCGACTGTGTGGGTGCCAGGCTTGCCGTTGAGTCTTCCGTGGGGGAGATTCCAGAAGTCCTCGCACTGGGTTCGGTGCGCTTCGCTCTTGACGATGCGGCCACCGGGCAGTGCGTGGGCGAGCGTGCCGACCTCCCGGGCAGTGCCACAGGCGGATGGCTGTCCGGTGAGGCTGGTAGGGGAGTCGCCCGGCGTGCCGAAGTGTCCGCTGAGCAGGTGCAGGCCGTGGATGAGCGTGTTCATCGCGGTGCCGCGTGTGTGCTGGTTGACGCCCATGCACCAGAGGCTCGTGATCTTCTTGCTCGGATCGCAGAACCGGTCTGCGAGCAGCCGAAGCTTCTCGGCCGGAACGCCTGAGATCTCCTCGACGTACTCAAACGTGTAGGGCTCGAGCGACTCGGCGTACTCCTTGAACGTGGAGGCCTCGCCGAAGAGGCTCGGCTTCTCGCCGTCTTTGCGGAAGGCGCAGTGTCGGGTCACGAAGTCAGCGTCCCACGCGTTTCGGGCGATCAACTCACGGGCGATGCAGTTGGCGATCGCCAGGTCGGTTTGCGGAGTGAAGTTGAGGTAGTGGTCCGCGAAGTCGGTCGTTCGGGTGCGGCGAGTGCCCAGATCGAAGAGCTCAACGGTCTCTCCTCGCGACCGGCGGTCCATCACTCTGCTGAACAGAACCGGGTGCATCTCCGCCGGGTTATTGCCCCACGTGATGAGTACGTCGCACGCATCGAGGTCGTCATAGCAGCCCGCGGGTTCGTCCACGCCGTACGTGGCCAGAAAGCCGGTCACGGCGGAGGCCATACACAGCCGGGCGTTCGGGTCGATGTTGTTGTTGGACAGCCCGCCCTTGATGAACTTCTGGCAGGCGTAGCCTTCCGGAATGGTCCACTGTCCCGATCCGTAAATGGCGAAGCCGGCCTGATCGCCCTCGATGCGATCAGCGATGACGTCCATTGCCTCATCCCATGAAATGGGCTCGAGGTGTCCGTTCCGCCGAAGCATCGGAGTCTTGAGGCGATCCGGCCCGTAGAGGATGCCACCGACGTGGTAACCCTTGGCGCAGAGGAGTCCCTTGTTCACGTCTGCCTTGAGGTCACCTCGAATGGCCTCGACCCGGCCGTTTCGGGTCCCGACCATCACATGGCAGCCGGTGCCGCAGAAGCGACAGGGGGCCTTGGCCCACGTGAGTTCATCTGAATCAAGCACATCAAGCGAGATGTCGCCCCGCGCCATCTTGGTGGCGGCTGCGGCTGCGGCGGCCATGGCGCTGCGGGCCATGAATTCACGTCGGTCAAAGATCATGACGGAACCTCCTGTGTGGGGGCGTCGTGGGTGGGCGTTGTCACTTCGGGCTCGTCCAGCCCGATCCATGTGATTGATACCTGTTCGATGTCCGGGTGGGCCTCGAGTTGTTTGATGAGGCTGCTTGTCGTCTGCTCGTCGGCCTGAATGGTGGCTGGAAGGAAGCGGCCATCCACCGGCGCCCCGATCGCGACTTCGGGGAGCCGGTTGGCGGCCTGCAGACCCGCTTGGGCCCGGATGGGGTCCATGGGAAGCGATAGAACCAGTCCGCTCGTTGGCATGGATCCGCTCCGGGCCCGGCGGGGGAGAGGAGACAATGAATCACAGACATACATATCTGCGATATCCGGAGCGTACCAAGATTCGGATCGCTGTCCACCCCCGGGCCCGGCGGATTGTGAAAAAAGCGACAAAAACCAATAGTGGCTTTGGGGCGCTCAAAAACGCTGATATCTTGGCGGGCGCCCACTTTGTGAAATATTCGACAAAAGGATCCAAAAAAGAGCCTCGAAATGTAGACCAAACGATCGGCGATTCGGTACTTTGGTGCCCACGCAGTCCAGCTAGGGCTGCGTTCAAGGAGGTGCGACACATGAACGCATCAGGACTGATTGGGTTGACACTGACGGGCGTGATGACGTCCGGCGTGTTGGCAAGTGACGGCGACGTCCTTCGGACGAGGATCGCCGAATTGGAGGCGCAGCAGGTTCAGACCAATGAACTGCTTGGTGCGCTGCAGGGCGATCTCGACCGAGTTCGGGCCGAGACGTCGGACACATGGCTGACCGAGGCACGGTCAGAGCAGATCCGAGGGGTGGTTCAGGACGTGCTTGCCGACGCCGACACACGCGCGTCGCTGCAAGGCAATGGCGCCACGAGCGGCTACGACAAGGGCTTCTTCATCGCGTCGCCGGATGGCAAGTTCAAACTGACGATGAACGCGAATCTCCAGTTCAGGTTCGCGTGGAACCACCGCGATCAGCCGATTACGACCCCGACCGAGTCAGATCTCTTCGGGTTCTCGAATCAGCGCACAGCCCTGATCTTCAAGGGCCACGCGTTTGACCCATCGCTGACGTACTTCGTGCAGACCATGTACGGCGCCAACTACAACGGCGCGCTGCTGGACGCCTGGATTGGTAAGTCCTTCGATGGCGGCTGGAAGTTCCGAGCGGGCAAGTTCCGCGAACCATTCATGCGGGAAACCCTCGTCGGCTACAACCAGCAGCTCGGCGTCGACCGGACGCTCATGCAGTACTACATGGGCATCGGCCGTTCACAGGGCCTGGAATTGAGCAACAAGAGTGGCGAGAACTTCCGCTTCTCGGTCGCCGCCTTCGAGTCGTTTGACACCATCGCCGGAACGCCCGCCCTGGGCCCGATCGGTAACACCTATGACTCCATCGCCTTCGCGGCTCGGGCGGACTATCTGGCCATGGGCTCCTGGGGTGATGTGAAGAACTACACCGCCTTCGCCCCCGCGGAGGACTCACTGCTGCTTGGTGCTGCAGTCGCCTATGCGACCCTGGACCAGCAACTGCTCGGTGGAACCGGCCAACAGCACGACTTTCGTTGGACCGGCGATGTCACGTGGAACTTCGATGGTGGATCGGTCGCTGCGGCGGTCGTGATGGCCAACCTTGATGAAGATCCGCTCGGCGTTGCGCGTGAGCGCGATACAGCCTGGGGCTTCAACGTGCAGGGCGCGTTCTTCCTTGCTGACGACGTGCAGGCATTCGCTCGCTATGAGTGGGCCGATTCCATGTACGCCGGAGACGATGACATGAGCATCGCGCAGGCAGGCGTCAACTACTACGTGCACGGTCAGAATGTCAAGTGGTCGCCAGACATCGGCTACTCGTTCAATCAACTGCCAGCCACGTACTTCACCGTCGTCCAGGGTGGTCTTGGAAACGGTGGCACCAACCTCACCGGATGGACACCCGATGCCGGCGACGGCCAGTGGCTGATCCGTTCGCAGTTGCAGCTCTGCTTCTGATTCTTTTGAGTCCTACCTCCCTGTCGGGAATTCGCCATGAGTGATCGTCCATTTGAAATCGTGATCGGCTGGGGCATTCCGCTTGTGCTGCTTGCACTCGCAGCGTGGATGTTCTGGTCGCCCCTCGAGTTGGACGACGCGATTCCTGAAGCGGCCCATGTGGAGCGGCGGGGCCACGGGGGGCGGGCGGGCCGCCGGGGCCGGG
>CAYQJN010000148.1:2558-3953 GCA_964417845.1 uncultured Isosphaeraceae bacterium | reverse complement strand
GTGGTCTGGCGGTTCTGGTCATTGAGTTCCGTCAGGCGGGGAAGCGCGGGCTCAACCCACAGCACGCGGGCATCGTCCGCCAGCGCCTCGATGCCGGACACCGGCACCCGAACCACGAGACCGTTGACTGATTCCAGACGGGAGATCGCCTTGCCTCCCACGAGCACTGGAAGATCCTGAGCCAGCGACGCAATCGATGCATCTCGGTGTGCCAGCACATAGAGCACCACCTCGGGATCCGCGGCGGCACTGAGCTCACTGAGCAGTCGATCGACCTGGAATGCCCGACCTGACCGCAGCGCATCGGTCGCTCGCTGGTCGATCGTCCACTCCGGAACACCGCCCTCGGCCAGATACGGATGCATCTTCCACGATGTCTCCAGAGCGCCAGCCCATGCGATGACATCAGCGGCGTGATCCAGTGGACCGGTGGCGTCCTCCATGCTTGCAATCCACACACGGCCACCGAGGCTTGTCAGCGGCTCGATCCCTGAGGCCCTGAGCCGCGACGGTGCGTCACCCGACGAATCGTTGAGCACGAGCAACACATGATGATCGGTATCCCGCTGCGCCAGCGCGGCCAAGGTGGTGCCCATCGCCGCTGGCGGCATTGGCTCCACAACGAGATCGCCACCCCGCAATGGGATGGTGTGAGAATCGCCGCCAAGAACCGTCAACGCAATTGTGACACCTGCGAGATACGACACGCCAACACTCCTCTCAATGGCCCCCGGGGGGATCGGATCGATCAGTCCTCCACTGTAGAAAGGTCAACACCTGATCACCAGCAAAATCAGCGGCGTGACAATCTGGCCAGAATCCACACCGCCGCCGTCAGCAGCAGCAGTGGAATGGCGACTCCGATGAGCAGCGCCGGAAAGGGGTTTCCACCAGTCCAGGGCGCTGCAAAGAGGCCCTGCCGCTCGATCGTTCCCGGCATGGAGACGAGCAAGGGACCATCGAGATCCGTCCCGAACCGGCACGCCAGAAGAAAGCACAGGATCGCCAGAGCGACCAGCACGAAGAAGAGGAGGAGTTTCACGGGCAGTGACATCTCCCTCAGTATGACAAGACGGCCCTCGTCGGTCAGCCAGCCATCATGGTGAGATGTTCCGGCGTGAGATCAACTCTGGCCCGGAGTCGCTGGAGAATCGAGTCAAGCCGCTGGGACACCCGAGATTCGCTGCAGCCCAAGGCCGCCCCGATTTCCCGCATGGTGAGCGACTCGTAGTAGTACATCGAGACGATCAGCCTGTCGATGGGTTCAAGATCCCGCGTGATCCACTGCCGGAGATCCCGCCGCTGAATGCCGGTGCCCGGCGCCCGCGGAGAACGGTCCGGAACCGACACAGGATCATCATCATCTCCGCCCGAGACGCTCGAAATGGTGATCAC
>CAYQJN010000148.1:0-2548 GCA_964417845.1 uncultured Isosphaeraceae bacterium | reverse complement strand
ACCGGCAGCAGCACCATCAGCCCCGCCCGCGCCGCTCGAAAGGGTCCCCACGACCGGAGGGGCATCCTCACCAACGATGCGATCAAACTCCGCTCGAGGCACATCCATCCGGTCACGGAGTTCTTCCCGGTCGGGCTCCCGGCCATGGGCGGCGCGAAAGGCATCCTGCTCCTGCCGGATCAGTTTGGAACGCCGCCGCATGAGCCTCGGCACATGATCCTGGGCGCGAAGCCAGTCCTGCATCGCGCCCGAGACCCGCCGACTGCTGAAGGTCTCGAATCGAACACCCTGCGCCGGATCAAAGCGATCCATCGCTTCGATGAGCCCCAGATAGCCCTGCTGAACAAGGTCCTCGACGTCCACGTGCGCGGGGAGCCCGGCGCGGAGCCGTTCGGCAATCGGCCGCACGTGGCGACGCATGTAGTGACCCACCAGTTCCGAGAAGGCGTCCGGGCACGATCTGGCCCGCCACGCGTCCCATGCGCTGGCAACCCCGGGAGGCATCGCGGCCCGCCGCGGCGGGGTCTCCGCCTCAGCATGCGTCTGCTGCGCTTCCGTTCCATGTCGCGGCGGGGGCGTTGTGCACTGCCCATCCGCCGCATCCTTCCGATACCGCACCGTCAATTCCATCAGACCGTCCCTGGTCGTTGTGTCGCCTTCTCTGCTTCACGGCGATGCCGTCCACTGGCATCGCCCAACAGATGACATCGTCCCAGCCCGCCTGCAAGCCAAAGGCTTGTGATTGATGCCTTCAATCTTTGTGTGAGACCGCACAATCGGAGGATTATCGGCTGCACATCGTCCGAGAAAGTGATGCCCCCTTCCAGCGCAAGACCACGGTGCTCAGGGCCAGCGGTCTGCTAGAGCAGCGGAATCACCCACTGGATGAAGATCGCCATGGCGATCGCCAGCCCGACCAGACCGGCAATCACGGTGGCTGACATCGTGACGGTCTGAACCCCCCAAGCATCGTCCTCACCTATCCAGATCGCCTTGTAGACCATTGACACGCCGACGACGATTGGAATGCAGAGCAGGTACCAGACGGAGACCAGCTCCGGGATCGGCTGCAGGAATGGAATCCAGGCCAGCATCATGCAGGTGCATCCTCCGCGCGCCGCCGGTGCCTGCGGGTCACCGATCTCGGCTTGAGCGCATCGAGGATCACGACCACGTTGATGAGTCCTGCGAGGCCGATGGAAAGCGTCCCAATCGAGTTGACATGCCCGAGGCTCCTCCAGGACGCAGCCTCGGAGATGGGACGAGATCCGACGAATGTCTGGTTAACCACGTCGATCACCAGCACAATCGGTCCGGCCCCTGCTTGAGCGGCAAACCACAGGCGATCATTCTTCGAGTCAACGGCATCGACTCCCCCGATCAGCAGACCTCCGAGAATCAGCACCGCCATACCAATCATCACTCTTCTGGCCCTGACACACTGCCCGATCATGATGTGACCGAGGCCGGGGAGCACCCAGGCCAGAATGGCTGCCAGCGGATGAAACGACGTGGTCTCTCGGGCGGCGGGATTGACGTGCGTCATGAGGGTGATGTCGATTATGCAGGCGGCCGATTGGCGAAAGAGGCATTGCCGGCCTTCAGCAGCATGCCAAAGGACCCGATGGCTCATGGTAGCGATCGGGCCACCAGGCCACGCGCGGAGATGCCGCCATGACCCATGACGATGCCAGAGACTCTTCACTCCGACCCCCCAATCCACTCAGCGTGGTCGATCGACGATCTGGCCTCGATCGCAGGGACATGGGCGGCCAATCAACCAACCTTGAGCGGCGGCGCGGCCCCGGGCGCCGGCGGACCGACTTCCTCAGGGCGGCCGAAGAAGGCGAAATGTCCTGTGAGCAGATGCTGTTCATTCAGGCCATTGACGCGTTCAAGCGTGTCAATGGAAAGACCTTCCCAACCTGGACCGACGTACTCGAGGTCGTCCGGAAGCTGGGGTATCGCAAGACCATGCCCAGTGGGTTGAATCTCGATGCCGCGGCCGCGGACTGGACGGAGCCGGCAGACGCGCCTGCAGGCGTTGACAAGGCTGCGCCCGCGTGCGATGAGGAAGCCGCGTAGACCGACCGCTCAGCCGTTCTGCTCGTACCAGTCAGCGTTGATCTGTATGTACTTCGTCCACTCTTCCGGAAGGTCTTCTTCGGGGAAGATCGCCTGCACAGGGCACTCGTCGACACACAAGCCGCAATCGATGCAGGTGTCGGGGTCGATGTAGAGCATCTCTGAAGGGTCGAAGTTGCCCTCATCCTTGGTCGGATGAATGCAGTCAACGGGGCAGACGTCAACGCACGCCGTGTCCTTGGTTCCGATGCATGGCTCAGCGATGATGTGCGTCATCGAACAAACGCCTCCTTGTGCTCATGATGACGGTGGCCACGACCGGAGCCCAGCGACCCACCGCCAGGCGATACACCAGCGGCACGACGAGGAAGAGCAGGACCTCCTTCGAGTCGATCAGGCTTGCCCGCGGGTCGAGCGACGCCGCCACCGAGAAAAGATGTGACAGGCCAGCCTGCCCCTCCAA
>CAYQJN010000147.1:0-4018 GCA_964417845.1 uncultured Isosphaeraceae bacterium | reverse complement strand
TCATTCCTTAGTACTCCAAGGAGTTCCTTGGTTACCTAGGTCTTCCTAGGTTTACTCCATAGGTATTAACATACTATTACTAATTAGGTTAAACCTAGGTATTCCTTAGTACTCCTTAGTACTCCTTGGTTACTTTGTATCCATAGACCCGATTTAAGGGCGTTGCTTGTAAACACCGTGTATGAGACGTCGGTGTACTGAGCTGCTTTCCCCTTTGAGATAGAGAAAAAAGCAGTCTGTGAACAGCACTACATGTTGTGGTGATGATGGATACAAGATGTAGGGGCTATACGTAGGTGTACTTTCCAAGCATCTTGGTTCACTTCACCGACGTCTACCTAAACAACAACACCCCCGTACATACGGAGGTGCTGTGGTGTGGTGGGTTGTGGTGGGGGTTACTAAGGACAAGCGCCCCAACTGCCAAGCATGTTTAGCAGGTCCTCGATGTTGACGACACCGTTGCCGTCTGTGTCACCCATGCATGAAGCGGGGCAGTCATCGCATGATTCACCTTCGCCAAGCCAGGTGCCGCCGAGGGAAGTTCCATTGAATCGATCTGCTGCGGTGTAAATCAGCGTCATCTTAAAGCGGGCTTCGCAGTACACGAGTAGCCACGTTCACTCATGAACTTGGCAGTTAACTCTGCGTCGGCCAAGGGAAACTCAACTCCCATCTCAGCACTTAGTGCGGCCAAAAGAGGATCCCCAAGGGCATCGCCATGTTCTTCATTTAGGCACTTCTGATACCAACAAACGAGTTCTTGCTCAGTAATGATGCCTTGGATTCGGTCGCCGAAGCCCAATGTCTTGACGACCCTATCAATCGACTTTCGTTCTGCTGCCTTGCAGACTACAACTATTTTGGCACTTTCGATAGAGCCGCAAATACTGTTCACTTGGTCGCCTGACAGGGCGACATGCTTTACTTGGACGGCCGGGCCAAAGTTCGCCCACATATCAAGGCCCCCGTCTGCTGCGTTGGTTCCGCCAACTCGAAATAGTCTGGCAGGATGCCTCACCCGAGGTTTTTCGGGGGTGATACCAAGCACCAACTTGGCGAAGTCTTGAAACTCCTTGAGCAGATCCATGCGTGACATATTTATGGACAGGGTGACCGTTGCTTCAAGAGCTTGGACAATGGTGTCAAAGAGCGCATGTACGATGATCTCATACGCTTTGTCGACACTGCGTTTGAGTCGATCGTCCGCCTCAAAAGATTGTATGAACTCGGACAAGTCAAAGCTCGTTGTGGTTGCATGACTGAGTTTCTGGGTGATACTTCGAAGCGAGCTATACTTGTCAAGGACGTGCCAGTAGATGAACTCCTCTACACCCCCCTTGGTTTTTGTGTTGAGTTCTCCCAACTCAGCCATTAGTTCGGGGGGCAAGATACTGGGGTCGAAGACCTGATCCCAGTATCGTGAGTTCAGAACTACTGGTTGGTTGTGAAGGCTTGGGGCCACCTCCTGCAGCCATCGATACGAGTTTCGCCGATACGTTTCAAGATCCCCTAGATCAATGCCGGGCTGAGTTCTATGCCGGTGTAGAACCTCCCCGATCCCGACCGGCTTGTGCATTTTGTCCCTGGTCTTGGCAATTAGCCGCTCAAGCCTGTCTATAGCGAGATTCAAATTAGCAGACATTAGAAGAGGTACTTTGTGTGGTAGTAGCTGAACAACACAAACGCTCTGCGATCTCTGCGAAACGGTCGACTATCTCAATTCCAGTAAACCTTCTTTGGTGCTGAATCGCGACTATGCCTGTAGTTCCAGTGCCAGCAAATGGATCGAGCACTTGATCACCAGCCTTCGTTGTGGCGAGGATTAACCTTTCAATTAACTTAGGGGGAAAGGTTGCGTAATGAAACTCCTTAGACCGAGAGGTTGGTAGGTCAATTACATCGCTCGGCACAGTGCCCAATGGGTTGAGGCAAAACGACTTTCCCCTTCGGAATCTTTGCCCTTTGGAATCTGCGGCTGTAGTTGCCTTGGCCCCACCATACTTCTGTCCCTTCCCCCAACGACGGACGGTCGCGTCACTGTATGGAACTCGTATGGAGTCGATATTGAATACGTAGTTCTTGGGATGTTTTGTGAGAAAGAGGATGTGCTCGTGTGTGTTGCGCCATCTATCAGTGGCTCTGTCTGGCGGCGCATCAAGCTTGTTCCAGATAATATCATTCCGCACGCACCACCCCGCATCCCGTGCCGCTAGGGAAAGTTCATGTGGAATTAGTTGCAGGCATTTGTTCTTGTATGTGTCTCCGATCACAACGAAGCATGAGCCAGTTGGGCAGGTGACATCAAGTAATAGGGTAAGTACTTCTTTCATCGCTTTGAGATAGGCAGCCTTGCTCTGCGCCCATCCGATTTGGTCTATATGCCCATAGTCCTTTAGTTGGAAGTACGGCGGGGAAGTGATGGTTAGATCGACCGAGTTTCGCGGGATAGTCCGCAGAATCACTCGACAATCGCCTCTGCTTATCGTGAACGGGGGCAGATTCAGGGTGTTGTTTGGTACTGCGGCCATGTCTTACCCGTCTAGTGCAAGTGTTAGTTGTCGCGGTTTCAGCTCTTGCTTTTGGTTCAGTTTCATAGCCAGACTCATTCTGGCAGCAATTGCAGTTATCTTGGGCACCGCTACGCAATTGCCGCACTGTGCGCGTATCGCGGTATGCCCGACGGGAATTACGAATGTGTCTGGGATGCCAAGTAGCCGGAGCATTTCGCGGCCTGATGGGCGACGTTTGCCGTTGACCAGCAAATAGTTGTATGAGGCATTGTGTCTCAGCGCACAGGAATATGGATGCATTCCAATGTGCCCACCTTTGTTCTCGTGCCACATTGATGGGTAGAAGGGCGTCTTGTTTTGTTCTGCAGCGCGTTTCAATCGTTTCTCTTGGATCATTTTGCTAGCAATGAGCTTTGGGTCAATTGCGTCATCGTGCTCAAAGACTGTACTAAGCGACGGGTTCCAGTGATATGGTTCAGGAAAGTTGAACTCAATTGCCTTCTGGAATCCCACAATAAAAATTCTCTCCCGGCGCTGGGCAACTCCGAAGTCTAGGGCATTTAGCACTTTTACATGCGTGTGGTAGCCTAGGTCTCGTAGTGACTGTAGGACAACCTCGCATGTCCGCCCTTTGTCGTGGGTGCGAAACTGCTTGACGTTCTCAAGTAACACTGCCGCAGGTCGATGGGTTTTGAGAATTCGCTCAATATCAAAGAACAGAGTTCCGCGGGTCGAATCTTGAAAGCCCTTGCGGTTTCCGATGATGCTGAATGGTTGACATGGAAAGCCGGCTGCTAGAAGATCGTGCTCGGGAATATCTTTTGCGTCAATCTCTGTGATGTCACCAGCGGGGACATCTCCGAAGTTGGCCGCGTAGGTCTGTTGGGCCAGTTCATCATACTCAGAGGTGAAGACGCACTTGCCGCCGGCGTTTTCTAGGGCCATCCTGATGCCGCCAATGCCAGCAAACAGATCGATGAACCTAAGCCCGTTCCATGTCGGGCCTATTCGATACTCTGTTGGTGTCGCACGGCGAATTAGGAGTTGGTCGGAGCTTGTCAATCCAGTTTCGGCCAAGAAGCGTAAGACGGCTTCGTCTCTTACCGCCCATCTCATTCTCCCTGACTTCCCAACTAAGCAGTGTCGTACAGAATCAGAAGCAGCCGCTTGAAGAGTTAACCGGATTTCTTTCGGTACTACGCCGTCATTTGCTGTTGCAAAAAATTTCTTTGGCAACTCTTTGAGGCTTAGGCCTGGATTTGGGTGCGTTGTTATTGGGCGATTTAGGATGGCGCACTCTGGAAACAAGGCAGTATTCCCTCTTGTCTTTTTTTGGTGCTTGTGTATCGATCCTGCGTAGCACTTCATAAGCAGTATACCGCCATCGGAGTGCCGCATCAGCCTGGCCACGGTGGGAATGGGGACACCTTGCTGGATCAGGAGGTCCCCAAAGGTTGCCCTGAGTGAATGGAAGTCAATGGTGTGATCGTCTTCATCTTCTGTGG
>CAYQJN010000146.1:0-4033 GCA_964417845.1 uncultured Isosphaeraceae bacterium | reverse complement strand
ACTGCACGCAACTACTGCAACTACTGCATTGATGGGTGTCCGCAACTACTGCATTGATGGGTGTCCGCAACTACTGCACGCAACTACTGCAATTGCCTGGCAAGTGCCCACGCGTTTGCCACTTGCCAACAGATGGCGCCCAACGTCCGAGAACGTACGGTGACATCACTGGATCCCGCACGAGCGATAGCGTTATCGGACCGTTACTACGCGCACGGCCCCTTGCGCGAGTGGACTGGACTTTCCGAAGCGTCGGCCTCCGACCCCGTAAGTGCCCCATTGACAATGGCTGAGCGGCCTTCTACGCACTGGCCGTCCCCTGCCATCAGCCCTCCCTCGGTTCAGGAACGGATTTTGCTTGCGGGTCGAGTTGCGGTTTTTTGGCCTCTCCCATACACTGTGCGGCTCGGCGGAGGCATTTGAGCAACATCACATCGTTTTTTCTTCGGCAGGACGGCCGCGGTCCAAGGGTCGCGTAATGCCTGACGACGCAAGAACGAATTCGGACTCTTCACTCTTCACAGAGGTGACCGTATGACTTCGATGACGGTGCGCAACTTCTCAAAGCGTGGCGACGCAATACCTGTCCCGGCTTTGACCGAAGTACAGCAGGCCGCGTATGAACGCTTTATTCAGCTTGACAAGGATCCGCTCAAACGCGATCCGTTGATGGGACTTGAAAGCCTCCTCAAGGAGGTCTTCCCCATCGAGTCGTACGACGGCACGATGCGGCTCGAGTACCTCTATTACAAGCTCGACAAGCCGCGATACACACCAGACGAGTGCAAGGAACTGCGCCTGACCTACGGCCGTCCATTCCGCATCGGCGTCCGGTTTGTGCGTGAAGGTGTCTCCGAGATCCCCGAGGAAGAGATCTACCTCGGCGAGATCCCGATCATGCTTGGCGGCGGTGAGTTCATCGTCAATGGTGCGGAGCGCTGCATTGTCAGCCAGTTGCACCGATCCCCCGGCGTTGACTTCGGCATCACGCAGGATCTGGGCGACCGCCCCCTCCACTCCGCGCGAATCATCCCGGAACGTGGCTCCTGGATCGAGCTTGAAGTGACCAAGAAGGACGTACTGGCGATGAAGATCGACCAGTCGCCCAAGATCGCCGCCACTGTCTTCCTGCGTGCGCTCGACGAGTCGATGAGCAGCACTGAGGACATCGTGCGGACGTTCTACGACGTCGTCTCCACGCCTGTGGCCAAACTCCAGCCCGAGCACTACTCCGCCGAGACGATCTTCACAGACGAGGGCGAAGAACTCTGCCGAGTCGGCGCGCCCATCGGTGACGCGTTGGAGGCGCTCCAGTCCTCCAACATCAAGAAGATTGAGGTCGTGCAGGATCCGGGCGACCCGCTCATCCTCAATACGCTTGCGATGGAGCGGCTCGACTTCATGGCCGACGCCACGGAGCACGAAGCAGCGCTCCTCCGAATCTACAGCCGCCTCCGCCCCGGCAACCCGCCGCAGCGAGACAAAGCCAAAGCGCTCTTCAAGGAGAAGTTCTTCGACGAGAACCGCTACCGCCTCGGAAAGGTGGGTCGCTTCCGCATCAACCGGAAGTTTGACATGGACATCCCGGAAGATGTCATGCACCTGCGCGGCGACGACTTCATGGCCGTGACCCGCTACATCCTTGACCTTCGGGCGAAGCGGAAGCAGGCCTACATCGACGACATCGATCACCTCGGCAACCGGCGTCTGCGAACGCTTGACGAGCTGGCCGTCGAGGAGATGCGTAAGGGATTTCTGAAACTGCGCCGCACCGTGCAGGAGCGGATGAGCGTTAAGGATCCGGACGAACTCTCGAAGATCGCCGATCTGGTCAACTCCAAATCGATCAGCAGCGCCATCGACTTCTTCTTCGGCCGCAGCGAGCTGTCGCAGGTCGTCGACCAGACGAACCCACTCTCCATGCTCGTCCACGAACGTCGACTGTCCGCACTGGGCCCCGGCGGCCTCAATCGGAAGCGTGCCGGGTTCGAAGTCCGCGATGTCCACATCTCCCACTATGGACGCATCTGTCCGATCGAAACTCCGGAAGGCACGAACATCGGCCTCATCGCGTCGCTTGGCATTTTCGCCAGAGTGGACGAGTACGGCTTCATCCTGACGCCATACCAGCAGATTGACGGAAGCGCCGCCACTGGCGGCGTGGAGTACCTGCGGGCAGATCAGGAGATGCAGGCCGTGCTCGCTACGGCCGACTCCCTTCAGGACGGCAAGCTCAAGGGCAAGCACGTGCTTTCTCGCGTCGCTGGCGAACTAAGCACGGTTCCCGCCAAGGACGTGCAGTACGTCGATGTCAGTCCCAAGCAGATTGTTGGCGTGTCCGCTTCGTTGATTCCGTTCCTTGAGCATGACGACGCCAACCGGGCACTCATGGGATCCAACATGCAGCGGCAGGCCGTGCCGCTCATCAAGGTCGATCCACCGCTGGTCGGCACGGGCATGGAGCAGATCGCGGGCGAGCATTCGGGCATGATCGTCAAGGCCCGCCGCGGTGGCACCGTCACGGCAGTCGATGCAGAACGCATCGTCATTGACAACGCCGATGAGTACGAATTGCAGCGATACCGCCAACTCAACGAACGGACCTGCCAGACCCAGAAGCCGGTCGTCAATCTCGGCGACACGGTGACGGAAGGTCAGATTCTGGCCGATGGTGCATCGACAGCCATGGGTCAGATGTCCATCGGGAAGAACGCGCTCGTCGCCTTCAACACGTTCGACGGATACAACTTCGAGGACGCAATGGTTGTGTCGGACCGACTGGTCCGCGACGATGAATTCACATCGATTCACATCGAGTCTTTCACCGTCGAAGTCCGGGACACCAAACTCGGCCGCGAGGAATTCACCGACGACATTCCAAATGTCTCCGAGAAGCAGCTCCGCAATCTCGATGAGCGCGGCGTCATCCGATGCGGCGCCCGCGTCGGCCCTGGCGACATCCTCGTCGGCAAGGTGAGCCCCAAGAGCAAGTCCGAACTCACACCGGAAGAGAAGCTCCTGCACGCCATCTTCGGCCGTGCAGGCGAGGACGTGAAGAACGATTCGCTCGAGGTCCCCGCCGGCAGCAGCGGAATCGTCATCGGCACCCGCCACTTCTCGCGCCGAATGCACCTGAGCGACGAGCAGAAGGCCAAACTCAAGGACGACATGGCGGACTTCGGTGCCGAGATGGACGAGAAAGCCATCGCACTCTTCCGCGAAATGATCGCCATGATGAACGATCTCAGCGGCACGGAGATGATCGATCCGACGACGCGCCAGAAGGTCGCCGCCTCGGACATCCCCGAGGTCGTCATGGAGCAGATTGAGAACTTCAACGAGAAGTGGATCAAGGGCTCGAAAGAGACACGCGCCGAAGCCGTCACCGTCCGCAGCCAGTTCTGGCCGCGGATCCTCGCCGTGCAGGAGGAGAAGGAACGCCGTCTCGCGCACATGAAGCGAGGCGATGAACTTCAGAGTGGCGTGCTCGAAATGGTCAAGGTGTATCTGGCCAACAAGCGCCAGATCTCCGTCGGCGACAAGATGGCCGGCCGGCACGGCAACAAGGGTGTGGTGGCTCGAGTCGTTCCCCAGGCGGACATGCCCTTCCTCGAAGACGGCACGCCGGTCGACATTCTGCTCAACCCGCTGGGCGTTCCCAGCCGGATGAATGTCGGACAGCTACTCGAGCTCCACATGGGATGGGCCGCCAAAGTCCTTGGCTTCCAGTGCGTCACGCCCGTCTTCGACGGCGCAACTGAGCAGGAAGTCCTCGACTGCATCGATGAAGCCAATAAGCACGTCGAGGCCCGCGTCAATGAGTTCGAGGAACTCGGAAACAACCCGGGTGACCCACGCGAGTTGCTCGCCCGTGTCCCCTTCGGTGGCAAAGCACAGCTCCACGACGGTCGAACGGGCGAGCGATTCTCGCAGCCCACCGCCGTCGGCTACATGTACATGCTGAAACTGCACCACCTCGTGGATGACAAGATCCACGCGCGGGCAACCGGCCCCTACAGCCTCATCACCCAGC
>CAYQJN010000145.1:0-4041 GCA_964417845.1 uncultured Isosphaeraceae bacterium | reverse complement strand
GGCTTCTCGATAATGGGGGGGGTGTTGCAGGGGGGGTTGCGGCCGCCCCGCTTCAGCGCAGCACCTGCTGATTTGCCATTCGCCACGGGCGAAATTTATCGGCTCCCCAACGACACCCCAGTGCCACCGGCTGGCGTAGGCGGCTCTGATCATCTCGTCCGAGTCCTCCGCCGTACGCGCCGCGTTGTCCAGCAGCGTCCAGGTGTAGTTGAAGAGTGACACGGCGCAGGCGCGGTGTGCGGCTGCGTCGATGGCCTGTTGGGGGTTCTTCTTCATGGGGGAAGTGTACCGGCAGTGCGATCACGATCGTTGACCCGGTGGATGGCCGGGAACCAACCTGGTTTTCTGGCCGAATTCAATCAGGTTGCGGTTCGAGGACGTGAACTTCGCCTTTATGGTGGACGCAGGGAGTGCCTCATGAGTTGGTCGGCCAAATCACTGTTGACTGGGGCGCTTGCGGCGATGGCCTTCCTTCTGGTGACGCCAACGGCGCTGGGGGGTGGCTTCACGGTGACGGTTCAGGAATCTCCACGGCTGGTTCTCGAGGGCATTGCTACACCGCTTGGAGATGGGACGGCCCGCGTCGACATGGCGTGGTACCTCGATAGTTCTCCATTGGGTGTTGCCATGGTGCCGCTGCGAAGTGGCCCCGGTGAGCCACGGGCGGAGATTGAGCTGCACATGATCGCGGAGCGAGATGCCGCCGGGAACATCGTTGGCTACACCAAGTATGGCGTTCTCTCGGTCACCTTGATTGACTACCCCGACGCGCCCATTCCGGAGGGCATCTCCCTGCTTGCGTCGGTTCCACCGATCGGTGCGAGCGGGTGGAGTTGGTCCGGAATCATGTGGGTTGACGAGACGACCATCATGGATTCGATCGAAGGGCCGTCGGGCACGCCCTCCGCATCAAGTTCACAGCAGTGCGAACCACTGGATGTCATTGACAATGAGGTCCGGCAGGTCATCGACCTTGGAAATGGTCTCGTTCTGATCATTGTCGTGCGCAATGGCGTGGTGTACATGATGGTCTACGAAGAAGTCTCTCCAGGGTGTTGTCGATTCGCTTTTGCGCCGCAGGAGCCAGGGCCCGGGAACGGTTGGTGGGGCACGCCACCGGAACATACGCTGGGATCCTCGCTCTCGATGGTGGCGGCACTGCAGATCCAAGCACTGATCTCCAGGGGCATCATTCACGTACCGGGGTGGCCTCTTCCCTAGCGGACCGCCAACGAGGCTGGCGATCCACGTTGGCGAGCAGAACACGGACTCACTTGGAATCGCCCTGAGCGGCGTCTCCTTGCTTCTGTCTGGTTGTTGAGAGCAGTCTTACCTTTCCATCCATAGCGACGAGGACGACGGAGTTTGGACCGTTGTGGAACCCCACAGCGATCGGCAGACTGCCCGGCCAGGGGATGGCCAGGAGCAGGGCGCCGGTCTGCGCATCATGGACCAGCACATCGCCCTCGGTCGCCACCGAGACCACACGCTGTGCATCAGGACTCAAGGCAACACTCCGAATCTCACTTGAGTGGTGGTTGGTGGACCACAGGACGGCACCGGATGCGTCGCGCATGGTGAGCTGCCCGGTGCTGTTACCTGTGATGGTAAAACCATCTGCAACAGCCGTTCGACACGCGACTGCAAACGACGCGCTGGAGGTCGATTCGGTACCGAGCACCTGGCCATCCGGGACGCGAAGTCTGGCGATGGAGTGCCCTGAGTCAACAGTTGCAGAGCCATCGGGATTGAATCGTGCCTGCACGATCGGGCCGGGCCAAGTCTCGACCTCCTGAGATCGGCCGGCCCTCGACCAACGTCTGAGCCGACCATCGGCACCCTCGCTGAGCAGCCACGCGCCACTTGGGGAGAATCGCACACGTCGCCCGGCCTGATTTGGATGGGCAGGGACGGACCAACTGGACCCGCTCCCATCAAGGCTGGTCACTCGCAGTTCTCCACCCGAGTCGAGTGTGGCGAGACTTTGCCCATCGCCGGAGATCGCAGCGCTGACGATTCCGCGATCGTGTGCAACGATCGGGGCCGTCTCCACGGGTTGAAGAGTGTCGGTGTGCAGGACTCGCGCGTTGGAGACGCCGGACGCGGCTGCAGCAACCACGATTCGTGAGGCATCATCGCTGATGGCGACCGTCGCAGGGCCTTGTGCGGTGCGAATTCGGCGGATGGAGAGCGTTGGCGACCTGGTCCAGACCTTCAACCCACCAAAGATGTCGCTCGCTGCGATGACGACTCCGCCATTAGAGACGGCCAGCGCCGCGTCCGTTTCGAGCATCCGCTCTCCCAGCGTGTCATCCATGAGGAGACTTCCATTGGCCAGGTCAAGAAGCATGATGCGCGTCGCCGACTGCAGGGACTCTGGGCTGGTCGGATCGAAGGGCGGCGAGAGTGCAAGCGCCACAACCTCCCCGGAGGGATCTGGTGCGATCGCGACCAGTGACGAGGCGTTGACATCCTCGAGGAGGGTGATGGTGTCCTCATCTCGCTGCGTGCGGAGCGTGCCCTCACGCGTGAGAGTGACTTCGGCGCCGGATTCCGAGCGCGCCGCCCTGGCGCCAGGAGACGACACGATGACAACACCGTCATTTGTGATGTTCGCATCACCCAAAGGTGGAACCAGTGGAAGCGGCCTGTCCTCTTCAGCCTGCGCCTTCAGCCAGGACCACTCCCAGTGACGGTGCTCCTCTGGAGCGTCTTCCAAGGCAGCCGATGCTCCAACTGGATCCCCTCGACCCATCAACTCAAGTGCGTGTTGAAGGGCGACTTGATACTGCGCACGCGAGCGATGCGCCGACTCAGACTTGGTCGCGGCCTCGGCATCCTTCAGTTGCGCCCGGTTGATCGACATCAGGACGGCGGAAGCGATTGTCACCACGATGATGATCGCGGCGAGCGCGGACACAATCGGATTGCGCTGCAGTCTTCGTCGCAGCCTGTAGGTGGCGGTAGTTGGACGGGCCTTCACAGGGAGGTGCTTCAGAATGCGTCCCAGATCGTCAGCGAATGCGCCAGCGGAGGCATAGCGGCGGCTCGGGTGCCGCTCCAGGGCGCAGAATGTCACGGCGACAAGGTCGCGCCCGCCAATGCTTCGACGGGGGGTTTCCTGACAGATGATGCGTGCGGCGGCTGCCAGGTTGTCATGGGGCAGGTCAAATGGATGTCGATCGTTGACCGCTTCAAAGAGCATCACGCCCAGCGCCCAGACGTCGCTGCGAGGGTCCAATCCGTCGCGGCCGGAGATCTGCTCCGGGCTCATCCAGGGGATCGTGCCCATGACCGTGCCAGCGATGGTGACAGAGGCGTCAGGTGCCGTTTCATGACGAGCAATGCCAAAGTCGAGAATCTTCGGCTGCCCCTCCGCGTTGACGAGGATGTTGGCGGGCTTTAGATCCCGATGAACGATGCCAAGACCATGCGCCGCCTGCACGCCATGGGCGATGTCGATCAGCAGCTCGATTCGACGATTCTGAGACGGATCATTCGTTCGAATCCAGTCGGTTGTGGAGACCCCCTCGACGAACTCCATGGCAATCCACGGGCGACCGTCGGGCAATTCACCGGCGGCAAGCACACGGGCGACCCCCGGATGGTCAATTCCGGCAAGCGCATCGGCTTCCGCCAGCAAGCGAGCATGGCGCACCGCATCGCCGGTGTGCGCCAGAACCTTGACCGCGACGCGGCGGCTGGGCCGGCGCTGTCGGGCTTCGTAGACGATGCCGTCGGCGCCGCGCCCAATCACGGCAACGAGGTCAAAACCCGGAACCGTGAAGTCCATGTTTGGTGCATCTGAGCCTCGTTCCCGGTGGCCGGAACCCGCGTGAAATCCGGTGCCCATAGCTGGATCTTCAAGGAACTCGTCAGGCCGGTCGTGTGCCAAAAGAGAATCGACCTCCTTGCGAAACTCTGGATCGCACTCCTGGTCGAGCCAAGTCTTCTGCTCGGTTCCAGAAAGTGTTCGGGCTTGCTCAAAGATCGCGCGGATCTGACGCCATTGTTCCGGGGGGTGCGGCGTCATTCTGAAAG
>CAYQJN010000144.1:0-4045 GCA_964417845.1 uncultured Isosphaeraceae bacterium | reverse complement strand
AGCCGCCGCCGCCACCACCGAAGCCGCCGCCGCCGCCCCCGCGGCCGCCGCCCCCCCCGCCGCAGCCGCCCCCGCCGCCGCCGCCACCGGATGGCGTCTCACCCTCATCGCCCGAGTCACTGCCAGCCAGCCGCTCCTTCAGGGCGGACCGATCCGTTCGGGCGGTCGTGATGCGATAGGGCCGACCTGGCACGTCGGCGTTGGACTGTGCCTTGAGCCACTTCACCACATGGTCTGAGATGAACTTGACCGGATCTTCGTGCGTGAGTTCCAGCGTCATCACCACTTCGATCTTCGGCGGCCCAGAGGCGTTCAATCCCTGATCACCCTGCTTCCCATCCCCGGCCCCCTTCATGGACCCTCTCAGATTGATCAGCTCCACAAGTCGGCGCTGGGATGGATCGACTGCCATGGCCGCCGCCAGATCGTCCCCAAGCAACTCCGGCTGAGGCTCGGCGGACGTCAGGGCCGTTGATGCGTCGTGAAGAAGCCAGGGCCAGACGTCACGTCTGTCAAGCAGCGCCATCGCCCACTCACTGTCTGCCTGCGCCCCGAAGTCGTTTTTTGCCTGAGTGAATTGTGACTGCAGACTGTCAGCCATGTCGATCGCTCGCTTGACCGATTGGGGCGCCCGCTCTCCAAGTTCCTCCCGCTCCGTAATCGGACGGAGAAAAGTCACGCCGCCAGCGGCCACGGCGATCGCTGCCGCCGCGACAAACCACTTGGTCTTCCGGTGCCAGACCTGCTCACGACGGATTCGGTTCGGTACAAGATTCGCATCAAGGTTGGCCAACCCAACTCCTTGCAGCGCCAGGCCGTAAGCGGTCGCCAGATTGACCACGTTCTCCGCAAACGACGCTGCGCCCTTGCCCTCGACGCGGATTCGCTTGAATTCATCGAGACGAAGCACGTTGACCTCAAGCTGCTGGCCGATGAACTTTCGAAGGCCCGGAATCCGAAACGTTGATCCGGTGCCGACCATCTTGGCAATCTCAACGCCAGGTCGCGTGTTCTGGAAGTATCCGAGTGATCGCTGAAGATCCTGAAGTAGATCGGTAAAGACCGGTCGCATCGCTGCCATCATCTGTTTGGCGTACTTGCTCGTCGATACTTCCTGCTTCAGGGCCTCGGCCTTGCTGTGAGAGATCTTGAATGCATCAGCAATGGCCGTCGTGAAGTGGTTGCCTCCGATCGGGAAGGTCCTGATCCAGCATCTCCCCTGATCTGCAATCACGATGTCGGTCGCCGTAGTGCCGATGTCGATGTACACAATGGCTGACTTCGCGTTGCCCAGCTTGTTGTCGTAGTGCATGGCGTTGTACAGCGCCACCGGGCTCAGCGTCAGCACTTCCGGGCTCAGTCCGACCTCGCCATACAGGTCCAGCAGCTCGCTGACCTTCTCCCGAGTCACCGCAAAGAGGCCGACCTCAATCTCAGGTGACTCCTCACTGGTGAAAGTCTGATAGTCCCACTCCACCTCTTCAATCGGAAATGGGATCTGTTGAACGGCCTCAAAGCGAACAATGTCCGGGATCTTCTTCGGTTCAACCGGCGGCAACTTGGCAAATCGGACGAAGGACGAGTGCCCTGCAATCGACATCACAATCTGCTCGCCGACGAGGGACTTCTGGCTGATGAGTTGACCCAGGCTGAGACGAAGAACGTCACTCTTGTCCACGTCGGGCGTCGTCAGCACCTTTCTGTGCGGGATGACCGCAAAATCAGAGACTTCAACCTCGTCTCCTGATCGCTCCAGACGGACCGCCTTGATGGCAAAGTCGCCAATCTCGATCCCCCAAGCTGCGTGTGCGATGGCCATGCGTGGTGTCCTGCTATGTGCCCGTATGGGCCTTCCAACATCATTCGCTCCCCGTGGACGATGGATCCCAACCGCCTCCGAGGGTGAAGGGTCGGATCATACCCTTTGAAGGCCGCTCAACGACCCGGCAGAGGATCTCTGGATGCGGTCAACGAAGACGCGGCTTCCAGACCATTCTTTACGATGCCCCAATGGACCGCCCCCGAACATTTCGCGTCAGAGTCCTCGGCTGCCGGGTCAACCATGCCGAACGGCGTGAGATTGAGGCCGTGCTACTGACCAGAGGGCTCATCGAGGCCGCCCCGGGGCGGACCGCGGACCTTGAACTGGTGCACTCCTGCGCCGTGACCGCCCGCGCGGCGGCCAAGTCCCGCCAGGCGGCCAGACGATCCCGCGCCTCCGGATCCACGCTGCTCATCACCGGCTGTCTGGTCGGCGCCGAGAGGCAGGCTGCCATCGAGATTGCCGGAAGCGAAGATCGAGCGCTCGGCCACGATACGCCGGTCCCCGAGGCCGTCGCCGCGTGGTTCGACCGCTCCTGGAGCCCCCCCGAAGACACCTCCACACCGATCAGTCCCGAGGTGGATTCCGGTGTGATTCCCCTGCCACTGGCCGCGCCAGCCAGCAGACAGGCAGAGCACGTCCGTGCTGAAGTCCGAGTGCAGGATGGCTGTGACGCCCATTGCACGTTCTGCATCATCCCGACAACACGCCCTGTGCTGCGGACCAAGTCTGTTTCCACCGTGGTCGAAGAGGTGAGCAATTTGGTCGATCTCGGGCACCGCGAAGTAGTGCTCACAGGGGTCTTTCTTGGCGCATTCGGACACGAGACGGCACTTCGGCGTCGCCAGAGCGCCATCAAGGCGGAGCCACTGGCAGACCTGGTGGATGCAGTCGCAAACGTGCCAGGCTTGTGCCGGCTGCGGCTGAGCTCACTGGAACCCGGTGATGTCAGCCCCGCCTTAATCGCCGCATTCCGATGCCACCGCGGCGTGGTCGTTCCGCACCTGCACCTCCCCCTTCAATCGGGCGCCGATCAGGTGCTCCGCCGCATGAATCGACAGTACCGCATTGGGGCCTATCTGGACATGATTGACTTCGTACAGGAGGAGTTAGCCGAGGACGGGCTCCCTCCGGCACTGACGACTGACATCATTTGCGGGTTCCCCGGGGAGACCGACGAAGACTTTGACCAGACGGTTCAGGTCTGCCACCGCGTGGGATACCTGCACATGCATGTGTTTCCCTACAGCGCCAGGCCCGGCACGGCCGCCGCTCGGTGGACCGACCTCCATGTTGCGCCTGCGGTGGCTCAATCCCGCGTTCGCCGCCTCATCGACCTCGAAACCGGGCCCCGTGGTCTCGGGCACCAGTACCGCTCCGGACTCCTGAATCGCGAGGTCCGTTTGCTCGCCGAGCAGCCTGACGCCAGCCGTCCGGGGCACTGGCAAGGGCGGTGCGACCACTACGCCATGGTGTCCGTCAGGGCGAATTGCAAACGCGGCGACTTCATCCGTGCAACGGCACGCCGAATCGAGGATGATGTGATTCTTGCCGATGCGGTGCCAGCGGACTGTCCGCTTCCCGTGTTGGCGCGACACTGATCGCTGGTAGACGAGAGAAGGACCCGTCAAGCCATGCAGGCACCCACACCGGACGGCACACCGATGGACCCAGCGCTGGAGGCGGAGATTGAAGCCGCCCTGGGATCGATGTCCGTATCAGATATGGACACGGCCTCCACAGCGCCGCAGACGCCGCGAGGCGGACGCCCCGAGCGAGAAGGCACCATCGTGCAAGTCCGTGGCGAGGAGATCCTCGTCGAGTTTGGGCCACGAACCAGCGGCGTCTGTCCGCTCTCCGCCTTTGAGCAGCCTCCTGCCCTCGGAAGCAGGCACACTTTCACTGTTGAGCGGCGGGATGTTGATGATGACATGCTCATCCTCTCACGCAAGGGCGCCATCTCCAAAGCCAAGTGGACTGACATCGCTCAGGGCCAGGTCATTGAGGCCACGTGCACAGGCACAAACAAAGGCGGGCTTGAGATGGATGTCTCAGGCCACAAGGCATTCATGCCTGCAGGGCAGGTGGACCTTCGCCACATCGCAGACCTCAGCGACTTCGTCGGCAAGAAGCTTCCCTGCGAAGTCATGGAACTCGACCGGCAGCGCGATCGCATGATCCTCAGTCGAAAGAGCGTGCTCCACGCTGAGCGCAAGCAGAAGC
>CAYQJN010000143.1:0-4057 GCA_964417845.1 uncultured Isosphaeraceae bacterium | reverse complement strand
TCTCGACGCCAGCCCGAGCCCTGCCTCGGCTCGGGCGCGCAGGCCCAGCACGCGTGGGTCCTCCGACGCGGCGCCGGGGTGCGCTTCAATCGCCTTGACCGCTGCCTCGTAGTCCCAGGCCTCCCCGGTTCTCGTCGCCTCCATCAGCGCCGTCAGCCGGCGGCGGGAGGGCTGAAGATCCCAGGCCTTGATGTAGTTGGAGGTGGCTGCCTCCAGGTCGTCGGCAGATCGACGCAAGTGATCAGCAAGCAGGCCGTACCAGTACGGATCTCTCGGCGACGCAGTGATCCCCTGCTGCAGAACGTCAATCGCGCGGCCGGGCGTGCCCGCCGCGACAAGCGCTTCGGCAAGACGCACTCGAACGTCCTTCGATGCGGGTTTGCTTCGAAGGAAGTTCTCCAGATCGATCGCAGCCGCCCGCGGGTCGCCCATGGCCTCGAGCACGTTCGCACGTTCGATGACCAGGGATTCTGATCGCTCCGCAACGGACTGGGCGGCGTCGAGGTAACGCATGGCCTGCTCGAGCTTGCCGCGGTCCAATGTTCGGCGGTACTCAAGTACCAGACTCCGCACAAGATCGACGTAGGGCGCTGCCCGGTTCGGGTTGATCGCACTTGCCTTCTCAAGCGCCGCGCGGAATCCCTCACGAGAGGCCATCGCATCGGCAGTCCGCCCTGAACCCTCGTAGATTCTGCCCAGATTGCGATGCCTGCCCGCATTCAACATGGCGACCTGGTAGTTGTCCGGCTGCGCTGCCTCCAACTTCGAGATCAATTCGCCGGCCTCGTCTAGGCGACCCAGTTGCAGAAAACAGTCCGCGAGCCGAAGCTGCAATTCAAAGTCGTCTCTGGTCTTGCCCGCAACTTCCAGGTGCGGGATCGCTGCGTCACAGTTGCTCGCGCCATGCAACATGACGCCGAGTGCCGCATCGACTTCGACCTTCTTGGGATCCTGCCGGTCCTGATACGCAAGCAACAGCGATTGAGCCTCCCACAGCTTCCCTGAGCGGCTCAGGAAGCCTGCGATCTGAATGGGCTCACTTGTTACATCTTCGACATCCCCACGCTCATCGAGATACCTCGTCAGCACGTTCGGCACGTCGTCGTGTCGCCCCGCTTCTCGGAGAATCGTGGCATGTTGAATAGCTTCTCGCAGCGTGGCGTCGGGTGTCTTGGCGAGCGTGTCAGAGATGGCTTCGATGCGTTCGAACCATTGCTCCTGCAGCCCGTCAAGGAGCCGAGTCTGCTGATGACTCGGCATCGCCAGCCACTCACGACCAGAAACAGTCGGCCTTCCCCGCGGCCCAAGCATGTACTCCCTCGCCGGCTCAAGCGTGGCCAGCATGCCTGCGTACCACAACGCCGCCATGCGGTCGTCGGGATTGTCCTTCCAGTCCCTGTACCGTTCCATAAGCGCCGTCGCAGGATTGCCATGCGCCGCCTCGATCACAAGCCACGCCTCGCGAAGATCAGCGTTTCCGGGATTCCTGCGGGCCGCGTCGGACAGAAGGGCCACTGCTCGTGTCCTGTCGCCGCCTTCCTGCAGGTGCAAGCTCGCAAGGATTCGAATGGCATTGGTGTTGGTCGGATCCCGCTGAATCAACTGGTCGTAAGCGAGCCTTGCCTCCTCAAGTTCACCGACTTCCGTCATCGCTTCCGCAAGCACCCGCCAGGCAGCGGCCCGCCACGGCGACAATTCCGTCGCCCGCCGCGCCGCGGCGGCGGAGCGTTCAAAGTCGGCTGTAGCGTCGCCTCCGTCTCTTTTGGCGGCTCGACCACGTGCGAGCAGCAGCCTGGCCTCGACGAGGTTTCCTCCCGCCTTGTCCTGATTCGACTCGCGGGCTGATGGAAGCATCGCCTCCGCTTCATCGAACTTGCCTTCTCGGAGCAACTTTTCGAATGTGTAGGCAAATGCCTGCAGGTTGCGAGAGGCCGCGTCCCGTACCAGAGACTCGTACTGACTGCTCTCCTCCCTCGCTCTGGCCGCCACATCCCGTTCGGCTGCTGCGCCCTCCGGGTTAGACGCCTGCATGCGGTCGGCACTCGCCTCCCGCGTGTTTGCGAGTGTTTGAAGCGCGACGAAAACTGCAATGTCCCGGCCCTCACCCTCCGGCTGGCTGTCCTCCACGGTTCGCCGCACCAGATCAACGGGGTCGGTTGACTCCAGTTGCATCCGCATTGTCTTCAGCCGGTCGTTGTCGGGCTGCTGCGCCAGTGCCTTGTCAATCCAGCTGGTAGCCACCGTCATGTTTCCGCGACGGGCCTCAAGCTGCGCCATGGCCACAAGCAGACGCACATCGTCACGATGCGGCCCATCGAGAAGCGGCTGCAATTCGGCAATGGCCTCGTCGAGCTTGCCTTGCTCTGCAAGCTGGTCGAGTTTGGCGATGGCAACGAGCACTTCATCGTCCACACCCTCGACCGCAGCGCCCCGATCACGGGGATTCTCCGCCGCGATCCGCAGGGACTGCTCGAGACGAGCAATCTCCGGGTAGTTCTCACGGACTCTCGGTGGAAGTGCGTCCAGCACCTCGACGGCGCGGCCGTGATCTCGCATGCGGGCGAACAGCCCTGCGAGCAGCATGCGGTTCTGAATACTCCGCGGCTCGGCCTTGATCGCCTGCTGAAGTCGGGACACGGCCATGCCAGTCTGGCCAATCTGCTCCATCGCGTCGGCATCTTGCCTCAGAATGACCGCGGGCGGATCGGCCGACATTCCGATCGCCTGCTCGAACGCATGCACGGCGTCGCCAAACTGCCCCTTGCGATACGCCAGACGACCATCGAGTTGGAGAACAAGCGGGTGCTCCGTATTGCCACCCACGAGATTGAGCGCTTCATCGCGAGCGTCTTCTGCGTCCCTCGCAAGCAAGTCACTGTCCGCCTCGTCGCGCCGGTCTGCAATGAGATCGAATTGCACAACCGCGGCCGCCAACTTGTCGTACTGCTGCCGCTGTGAACTCAACGAAACGGGCAGCGTCTCTGACGCGATCGCTTCGGCGGCAAGTGTTGCTGCCCGGTCCAACTCTCCTGACTCCCGCAACTGCGCTGCAAGCAGCACCTTGGCGTGCAGATCATCCGGGTGCTCCGCAACCCACGCCTCGAGCACCTTCGCCGCTCGCTCGTGGCCGGTCTCGAGATCGATCATCGTGAGGAAGCGGACCAGCTCCATCATCTGGGCCGGGTGGATGTTCTCCACACCACCCACGACACGCTCGGCCGTATCCAGATACGAATTGAGTTCCGTGAGTTTGGACTCGAGCGCATCCCCTTGCTCGTCAGCCCGCAGCCCCGCAATGAGTTCGTGCAGATACAGGTGCCGCACCACTGCCAGAAGCGTGTCCGGGCCTTCTGGATTCAGTTCCAGAGCGCGGTCATAGGTCTCCTGCGCCATGGCGAGATTGCGTGCTTCCTGCTGGACGTGCCCCTTGAGCCCGAGCTGACGTGCAACCGCCATGCGTCCGAAAGCGAGCCGGGCGAGACCCGCATCGCTCTCGGGTTCGAGCTCGAGGTACTCGATCAACTCAGCCTCCCCCGGGAAACGGACATGCCCGGTTTCATCCACGTCGCCAAGAAAGTTGCTCTGCCCAAGACGCATCTTGGCCAGCCCAAGCATGAGCGTCGCCCGGTTGTAGGCGGGGGAGCCTAGCGTAAAGCTTGCTCGCTGTTCTTCCGCCAGCGACTTGAGCATTCCCCAATACGCGTCGGCGTCGAGTGACATGGAGGCCGTCCACAGCTCGTCCATCGCCCGCAGCGCAGTGGCGTCTTCTCCCGGCGAAAACAGCGCATGCATGGCGCGCGCCTCCAAGTACTCCCGCTACAACCTCGACGCCCGCTCAGGAGAGGCCGGCACAATGCCCTCCATCGCCTCAATTCGCAGGCCGTGGGCTTCCTGGTTGCCACTCTCCCGGTACAGCACCTTGCCGGCTGCCCGCATGGCCTTGTCGTGATTGCCCTCGGCCAAGTACGACCTCGCCGCAGCCAGGTTGCGGGTAACACTGCCCTTGTACTTCAGCCACACGAGCCCGCCAACAGCGAGCACCACCATGACTGTTATG
>CAYQJN010000142.1:1521-4178 GCA_964417845.1 uncultured Isosphaeraceae bacterium | reverse complement strand
TGGCAGCGGCGGCGGCTCCGATGGCGGGGTCAGTGGTGACGCTGGCAGCGGCGGCGGCTCCGATGGCGGGGTCAGTGGTGACGCTGGCAGCGGCGGCACGGAACCCGAAGGCCCCGACGTCCTGCTGGCGGAGGATTTTGAGGATGGCGATACAAACGACTGGTTCAGGGACTGCGCAAGAATCGAGGCACTCCCTGAAGCAGCGGCGAACGAGACTTCGTTCGGCGCACGGCTCGTGGAAACGCGAGGTCAGGGCTGCGAAGTTGGTTATGCTGGAACGGAAATCCCGCTGCCGCAGACGCCCTCCGGTGTCGAGTGGTGGATGCGTTCCAACTCAAGGGGCGAGATTTTCGGATCGCTCCAAGTGTGGGACGCAATCATGGTCTACGCGGCTGATGACATGGTTGTCGTATACGACGGCGAGGAATCTAAGGTCTTCGACATCGACGGATCGCAGTGGCATCACTACGAACTGCACGACATCGACTGGATCAATCACACCTATTCGCTAACCGTAGATGGGAACGTCCAGGCGGTGGATTTTGATTTCAAGGAACCAAGAGACGCGGCCGAGGCGATCGGTATCGTTGCCGCCGCGCGCAATATCTCTACGACTGGCCCCGTGTCCGTGGATGTGGACGAAATTGTGATCTTCGAATGAGTGCCCCCACCAATCGTTCCAAACTCGACCGAGCATGCGAGTGAGCGTTGACACCAGCGGGAAAGCCGCGCCGCCGAAACGACCGGATGATGACGACGAATCACCTCCGTCGACGCAACGCTCGCCCACGTACCTGGAACCCGAGCTTTTTAACGTGCCGGATGTCCGTTCCAGAAACGACCGTATTTGGAACACGCGGCGCGTAGACGAGTTTTCGGGCACTTAGGGCGTCGTCTGGTCGTCACCCTTTTTGGAACGCTCTAGCGCCCGGTGCAGGGTGCCCAGAGGCACGCGCAGCTCCTCGGCGACCTTCCGCAGCGACGCACCCCCGGCTAGCAGCCGTTCCGCCTGCCAAACGTCGACGCGCGTCTGCGGTCGGCCGAGGCGGACGCCCTTGCGTTTGGCGCGGTCGAGCCCCGCATTTGTCCGCTCGATGAGCCGGGCGCGCTCTTGCTCGGCTATCCAACTGAAGATCGCGATCAGCAGCTCGCGCACCGGGCCGCCCGTATCCAGCCACGGCTCTTGAACGCTCACCGTTTCAATCCCGCGCCGGTCCAGGTCGAGCACGACCTGGAGGTTGCCAACCATCGAGCGCCCAAATCGATCTAGTGCCCAGATCACGAGGACGTCGAACCGACCGCGACGCGCATCCTTGATCATCCGGTCAAACTCCGGGCGACGCTTCGCGGCGCTAATGCTGTCCTGGTAGACGTCGACCAGCTCGAGTCGACGTCTCTCGACGATTTGGTCGACGGCAGGGCGCTGGTTCTCGGTGTGTTGCTCGCCCTTGCTCACCCGGAGATAGATGGCGGCGCGCGTCATGCCACAACCTTATAGCCGTGGAGACGTCGGCGGTTCAGCAGCTCGTCGCGGCGCTTGGCGAGCTGGTCGGCATCGGGGAACGTCTCGACGCGGCACCGTTGCCGCCATCCAATGCGACCCCAAGTGATGACCAGATCCGTCGCTCCAAACAGCGTGCGCTGCTCGCTCATGCTGTAGCTGCGAAAACGGTTCCGGGCGGGGTCAATGAGCCGCAAGCACTGAGTTCCAGTTTGCACGCCGCCCATTTTATCGAACGCCGATCCCGATGGAAAGCGAAGGGCGGACACGGTTTGTCCGTACGGCTCCCGGCGCCGGACGTACGTTTGTCGGGCAGTGATGTTCGGCTTTCGACGTCGCCCGACCGGCAAGGACTCGGCGATTGGGTCATTTCGGATCTTTGACGGGCGCCCGCTCTTCGGCCAAGGTGGCGCGAACATGAGCGCCCGGTTTCCGTTGCCTCCCGGCATGTCGTTTGAAAAGCAGTCGTTGGCCGACGGCGGCCACGCCTACGTGTTCACCGACGAGAAGCTCGGCCGCCTGGGGCGCGTCGTCTTGAAAGGTCGCCCCGATGGGCGATGCCAGGTGAATTGCGAGCTGGCCGGTGGCTTGGACGCGCCGATGGCAAAGCAGCGCATGGCGGTCTTTGAGCCGGTGGCCATGAAGCTGGTTCGGCGACTGGAGACGGAAATCGAAGTCCTCCGACAAGACGGGCGCCTCCCATCGCAAAACGGCTGGTAATCCTCAGACGCGCTCGCCTTTTATTTTTGATAAGTCCGTGGCGAATGATTTTGGGCGTGTTCCGCAACCCGCGCAGAACCCACCAAAATCCTCGCGTCGACTGACGCCCGGATGCGGCGCGTCTTTTGCGAGTTGTGGAAAGAACCCCGGTCCCCTGCGACCTCGAGTCGACGGAGCTCAGCCGCGACGACCTCGGATTTACCGAGAAAACCAGGGCGCTCGAAATGGGTGCCCGTGGAAAGAAACGGGCGAATGAGGGGAGTCCCGCGGAAATTCGTGCCCTCAGATTGGCTCCTAACGCGTTTTCGAGGGGTTCGACGGGGTTTAGGTCGTCCGGTTTTGCCCGATTCGGGCTCAAAATGGCCTCGACGGCGCGCAGCTCCTCGACGGCGCGCAGCTCCTCGACGGCGCGCAGCTCCTCGACGGCGCGCAGCTC
>CAYQJN010000142.1:0-1421 GCA_964417845.1 uncultured Isosphaeraceae bacterium | reverse complement strand
CTCGCGCTTGCTGGCGTCTTGCTACCTTCAAGCCACGGCGTCGTTACCGGCGGTGGCATCGGGCGCCGGCTCGGTCTCGGACGCTCCAGCTTCTTCTCTGGCCCGGTTGATCTGCTCCCAAAACTCCAAAATCATCGCGACCTGCTCTTGTGGAAAAATCCCGGAGTTCGCCAACTCCTGGACCTGCTCGCGAGTCAGCTCCGCAACAAGCCTGGTTAGAAACCCCTCTTGAATGTTCAGCGCGCCCGGCGCGAAACGCTCGGCTACCTGGCTGAGCACTATGGGGGCCAGGTTACGGAGAACGTCGAACGATTCATCCTTCAGCCGCTGGGAGCGCTCATAGTCGTCGCGTTCTCGCTGCTGAGATTTCTCGTGCTCTTCTTGCTCGCGTTCACGGCGAACCTTCAGCTCGTCGAGTTCGATGGTGCGCACATGGTCCTGCGAGATCATGCGCTCGCGGGTTTCTAGTTGGTCGAGGAGCTTTTCTTGAAGCCTGGCGATCTCAGCATCGCGTTTGTCGAGGTCCGCTGTGAGACGCTCGATCTGACGCTCTAGCACCTTCAGGCTAACCCGGTCGGGCTCCATCATCTGCTGCATGTGGCGCTGGTTGAGCGCGATGAGTGAGGCCGCCTGACCAACGATCTTGTTCTGCTCTGAACCATCCCCGAGATCGCTCGGCCCGCTACGCGCCCTCGTGGCGCAGTCACCGAGATGATGAAGCCAGGCGCCGTTTTCGAGTTTCGCCCTCACCTCGCCCTTGCTCGCCCAGTTGCGGATCGTCGTGCCCGTCACCCCGAGCTTCCTCCCGGCAACGCCTTTCGTTACCCACTCGTCGGAGGATTCAAGATCAAGGATCTCAGCTTCGGATAGCGCCACGACCAGGAGAACGGTGCACTTGGCGGCAGCCTTGAGCCGATTTGTGGGCAAACCCTCCCCTTTTGCCCCCTCCCCCCGACGGGACTTTGACAGTCGGATCTAGCGAGGGGTCGAGCCGCTTATGAGCCGTTATTTGGGGGGGATCGACGCCGCCCCGTTGCCGTTCTGTGGGCGCTTGTCGGCAGCCTCCTGCGTGGCTTTCATCTCGTCGGCCAATTTCTGATCGGCAGCGTCTTTCGCGGCCTTCTCTTTCGCGGCCTTGTCAGCTTGCTCCGCTTTCGCCTTGGCTTTCTTTATCTGGCTGCGGAGTTCGATGAGCTTGACCAACTCTGCTTCGGAGAACTTTCCCGTGTTTATGATCGCCTGGATTTGCTCGTCTGTGATCCCCGCCAAGATGTCCGTGATCATCGCGGCGTGAAAACTCTGCGCCATGCCTGGCGAACCGTTAGTGAAGATGCCACCCAAAAGTGTGGGGCCCAGCGCACGCACCATGTCCATCCCTTCCTTTATTAGCGTCTGCTGCTGCGCCTGCTTTTGTTCCTCAC
>CAYQJN010000141.1:0-4206 GCA_964417845.1 uncultured Isosphaeraceae bacterium | reverse complement strand
CCATCCTCATGCTTCCCTTCAGCCCGTTCAACCAGTTCAACGTGCTGATGCACACCATCCTGGGACTTGCCATGATCGCGCCGGTGGCGTGGTATTGCTGGCGGCACTGGGTCGTGCGCCGTACCGGCAAGCTGAGCCATTACCAGTTCATGGGATACGTGTCTGTGGTGCTGTTGGCGGCGTGCGTCGTCAGCGGTGTCGTACTGACCTGGCAAGCTGCATTTGGAACGCGCATCAGCCTTGGGTGGGATCTGGCACACCTGGTGACCGGTCTGGCGATGGCGATCTTCATCATCGTGCACATTGCGATGGTGGTCATTCGGCGAGTCAACAAGGAAGCGTCGAAGCGGGCGCTGTCGCTTGCGCGGCGGTCCTACTACGGAGGCCTCGCCGTCACGATGTTGGTCTGTATCGGTGCGGGCCTCGCCTGGCAGGGCCTGTATGAGCCGCCGCAGTTCAACACGTCATTCGATGAGACCTACAACTGGCGTTTCGGCGAAGACCGTCCCTTTGCGCCCAGTCTCGCTCGCATTGAGAACACGCATTGGCAGGACAACGTGGTCTCGCGTGTCGAGGGTGTGCTGCAGGAGTCGCAGCGACCTGCCTTTCGAGCTTCGCTGAGCGAGACGCACCGAACGCCGGTCGGCCTCTTCTCAAGAGTTCGAACGGGCGTGGAGAAGGCCGGTGCGAATCAGGATCAGTCCGCGGCAGTTGAGTCCCTGCTGGCGGAGTCGGCCATCGAAGTGCGTGATCACAACGCCATCGATCCTCGGCTGCTGGGGGGATCCGCGGGGTGTGGCACCAGTGGCTGCCATCAGGAAATCTACGCCGAGTGGCTGCCCCGCGCGCAGCGATACTCGCCACTCCATCACATGTTCCACACGGTTCTGCAACTGTTGGGGGACGAGACCTGCGCTGAAACGACTCGGTACTGCGGTGGATGTCATGACCCGATTTCGCTGTTCGCCGGTGCCAAAAACGCGCACACGGAAGTCGTTGGAGATCCCATTGGCATCGATGAGGGGACGAGTTGCCTCGTCTGCCACTCCATCGTGCAGACCGACATTCAAGGCAATGGTGACTACACCATCCGGCCGCCCGACCGCTACATCTATGAACTGCGCGAAGACGATCCCGTTGCGAAGTTCACGAGCGACTTCCTCATTCGTGCCTATCCGAATCATCACATCGCCGAGTATTCGCGCCCGCTCTATAAGACGCCTGAGTTCTGCGCTGCCTTCCACAAGCAGTATCTCGTTGTTGAAGTGTAGACGTACATCGGAAAGGTGCAGGGTCAGAATCTGTACGACAGTTGGAAGAACTCTCGCTGGTATCACGAGAATCATCCCGAGTCGACGGTCAGTTGCCGCGAGTGCCACATGCCGCTCCAGCCAAGCAGGGATCCTGCCGCCGGAGATGCGACTGACTACAACCGTACGCTTGCCGATGGCATGCACCGTGGCCACCGAATGTGCGGCGCGAACCAGTACATCCCGACGCTCCAGAATCTCGAAGGCGGTGAGGAGCAGGTGGCCGAAGTGGAACGATGGCTTCGCGGCGAAACCGAGATTCCCGAGATTGCCCACAAGTGGACAAAGGGGCCGGTGATTCGGCTCGAAGTCGACGCGCCTGAGGAGGCAATGCCCGGAGAGGATGTGAACATTCGCGTGCTGTTGACCAACAACAAGACCGGGCATGACTTCCCGACCGGACCGCTCGACATGATCGAAAGTTGGATTGAACTCACAGTGATCGATGAACACGGTGAGGTGATCTACCACACTGGTGGTCTCGACGAATCGACTGATCGAATCGTCGAATCGCAGGTGCTGTTCAGGGCCGATGGTTTTGATCGCCAGGGGGAACTTATCGATCGCCACAACCTCTGGGATCTGGTGGGTGCCTCGTACAAGCGATCGCTGTACCCGGGGGTCACGGACTCGTTCGAGGCGGACCTCGTGTGTCCGTCGATGGCCAGAGGTCGCCTCGATGCCGATGTGCGTGAGCCGCTTGGCGTGCGTGTGGACGAATTCACGGTCGCGGCGGCGGATCCTGGAACGCTGCGCGTCAAGGCGGTGCTCTGGTACCGCAAGGCCAATCCAGAATTCCTCGACCGTGTCTACGGTGTCGATCAGGACGTCAGAAGCCCTGTTACGGCAATCTCTGAAGCGGAGGCAACGATTTCGGTGCGCGATGTCCAGGCCGCGAATCAATAAGCGTTATGTGTTGATGCTTCGGTGGGGGCTTCCGACAGCGGTCCTCACGATCGCAGCGGTGGTGGTCGCCGCTGTGTGGACGCAGCGCACGGATGTCATGGCGCCGGGCGAAGATGGATCGATCGACGGCTTGACTTCCATTCTGGCGCGTGAGGTCACGGACGACATGGTGACCATTTCCATGGAGGAAGAAGCCGGAGCACGCGGCATTGACTTCTCGCATTTCCCGGGCGAGCGTGCGTCGCTGCTCCCTGAGGACATGGGCTCGGGCGTGGCATGGGGCGACTTTGACGACGACGGTGACGACGATCTCTTCGTCGTCAACTACGCAGCTCCCTATCTCGTAGATCTCGGTTCGGTCGGTCCGGAGGGGGCCAGCAGGTTGTACCGCAACGACGGCGGGATGTTCCTTGACATCACGGCAGACGCAGGTCTCTCGCGTCCGATGCGAGGCAACGCTGCCGCCTGGGGCGACTATGACGCCGACGGCGATCTCGACCTGTACCTCTCTGGGTGTGGTGCCAATCGGTTGTACCGCAACGATGCAGGGATGTTCACGGATGTCGCGCCGGCCGCCGGCGTCGATGACGATGGCTTTGGCGCAGGCATTGCGTGGTTCGATGCCGACGGGGACGGCTGGATCGATCTGTATGTCTGCAACTACGTCGACTTCACGTACCGTGCGTCGGACCGAGCGCGGCACGAGCGGCAGTACGGTGCCGAGGTGCCCTACACCTTGAACCCCTCGTCGTATGCGGCGCAGGCCAACCGGCTCTACCGGAATCTGGGTGACGGGACGTTCCTGGATGTCGCGCTCGCAGCGGGCGTCGAGAATCCGGACGGGCGAAGCCTTGGTGCTGCGCCGTTCGACTTCGACATGGATGGTGACATCGACTTGTACGTGGCGAATGATGTGTCTGCCAATGGCGTGTTTCGCAACAATGGGGATGGGACCTTTGAGGACATTGGCGCTCAGTCGCTGGCGGCGGACTATCGAGGCGCCATGGGCATGGCTGTAGGTGACGCCGACCACGATGGTGATCTCGATCTCTTCGTGACGCACTGGATCGCGCAGGAGAACGCGTTCTTCGAGAACATGCACTCGGAAGGATGGGTGGATGACGAAGGTCATCGGCGGTTGTTCTTCATGGACTCCGCAGAGTTGCTCGGGCTCGGCCAGGTGTCACTGAACACGGTGGGCTGGTCGACGGGATTTGTAGACTTCGACAACGATGGCCTGGATGACTTGTGGGTTGCCAATGGCCATACGTTGGAAGATGAGTTGGACAGCACCAAGCTTCGCCCGCAGCGGCTGCAGTTGTTTCGGCAGATCGAGGGCGAGGGGTTCTTTGATGTGAGCGCTGCTGCGTGCGCGGACATGGCCGAACCGTTGGTGGGGCGGGGTGGGGCGTCGTCGGACTTCGATGGTGATGGCCGTGTCGATCTCATCGTCTCCGCGCACAGCGGGCAACCGCGACTCTTCCGCAACACCTCGGGCGGTGGACACAGCATCATCGTCAGGGTGCGTCAGCCTGGGCCGAACACGCGGGCGCTCGGGGCCATCATTGAGGTTCGGGCCGGCGGCATGCCGCCGCAGATCAGGCAGGTCGGGGCGAGCGCGGCGTATCTCTCGCAGGATTCACTGGATGCCTGCTTTGGCGTTGGGACGGCTGATCGTGTTGACCTCACAGTCCGCTGGCCAGATGGGCGGGTCTCGTCGTGGACGTCGATTGGTGCTGGCTCGGTCGTTCAGGTGACGCCGGACGGTGAGCTCGAGGTACTGGACCCTCTGGATCGCTCCTTGGGCGGAGAGACAGGCGAAAATAGGTTGGCGGCGCCGATTTGAACGCTCGTTTGTGTATACTCGATCGGGATATCCGTTGACCAATCTCATTGGAGCCGCTCATGCTTTCGACGACTTCTGAATACGCACTGCGCATGATGATCCTCCTGACCGAGGCAAACGGGACGCCGACGACCTGCGCGAAGC
>CAYQJN010000140.1:0-4253 GCA_964417845.1 uncultured Isosphaeraceae bacterium | reverse complement strand
ATGTCGAGAGCGCCGTTATAGCTGCTCGGTTCATCATGGACTGCAATCAAAAGCTGGTCCCGATCATCTTCGTCCACGACACGACCGGATTCATGGTCGGTCGTGACAGCGAGCAGGCTGGCATCATTCGCAGCGGCGCCAAGATGGTCAACGCCATGAGCAACTGCATCGTTCCGAAGATCAGTCTGATCACGGGTGGGTCCTACGGCGCTGGCAACTATGCCATGTGCGGCCGCGCATTTGATCCGTTCCTGACGCTGGCCTGGCCCGGCAGCCGATGCGCCGTCATGGGCGCCCAGAGCGCGGCTGGAACTCTGCTGCAGATCGACCTCGCCGCCCGAAAGCGGAGAGGAGAGGACGTGGACGAAGCGGAGCGACAGGAACTGCTTGACGCGATCAGCGCCTCATATAGCGAACAGCAGGACATTCGATACGGCGCTGCACGCGGCTGGGTTGACCGCATCATCGAACCCCATCGCACACGCGAAGAGTTGGCGGCCGCACTGCAGATTGCCAGCACGTGCCCGGTCAACGAGCCTTATCGCACCGGCGTGCTCCAGACCTGACATGGCAGCGCGCATCGAGCTCGCTGGCCGTCCGATCATCATCACAGGTGGTGGAAGCGGCATTGGGGCAGCCACGGCCAGCGCCTGCGCCAAAGCAGGTATGCCCGTGTTGATCGCAGGGCGGCGAGCGGAACCACTGCAGCGCACCGCTGCGAGCATCGAATCCACAGGCGGCACCTGCGCGACACTCACCGTAGATGTCACTGACACTGGACATGAAGATGAACTGCTGGCGGCGGCGGACGCGTCCATCGGTCCGCCCTGGGCCGTCTTCGCCAACGCAGGTCGAGGACTGGACCGACCGGCCCATGCCACCGACGACGACGAAATGCGATCATTGTTCGACGTCAATTTCTTCGCGACGCATCGACTGCTCCGCGCCGCCGCCGGTCGTCTGATGGAACAGGGAACCGGTGGCCATCTGCTGGCGTGCGCCTCCTGTGTGTCCAAGTTCTCACCGCCCTACCACGGTGCATACGCCGCCACGAAGGCCGCGATGGACCTCTACTGTCAGGCCATGCGACTTGAGTTGGCCCCGGTGGGCATCCATGTTTCGACGATTCATCCGATTACGACGGTCACCGACTTCTTCGATGTCTCAGCCGAAATCAGCGGCCGCCCACACACGCAAAGTGGCATTGATCACACACCGAAGTTTCTCCAGCAGTCGCCCGAACGAGTCGCCAGCGCCATCGTGCGGTGCCTTCGCCGACCAACGCCCGAAGTCTGGACCAGCCGTCTGGTGAGGGCAACCGCCGCAGTGCGGGGCCTCTTTCCCAGAGTCATGGACCGTCAGATGCGAGCCATGCTGGAATCAGAACGCCTCCGCGAGCACGATTCGCCCGACACCACCCCCTGAAGGCACCAGCCGCGGGTCGCGTCCTGTGGCGAAAGGGCCTCCGTTCAGGGCATCTTTTCGGTGTCGCTCGTCAGCGGGCGGACATCGATGAACCAATCCTCGGGAACGTCCGTCGACCGCATCGCCGCAGCCGCTGCGGGGACCTCGTCATGCCGAGCCAGATTCGTCAGTCGGATCCGCCGGAGATCGCCATTGGGCTCCGTCGCGATCACGCCAACCGGAAGCCAGTTGGCCCGGTCATACCACACGTCGATGGTCGCCCATCGGTCCTTCAACCCTGATCCGTCTCTTGGAGTCAAACGCACACCAGCGAGGTCTCGGTCGCTTGCCTTGGGAACTGTAAATCGGTCAGGAGGTCCGGAGAGGGCCTCCACCTGAAAGAGCCGAAGCACATCCTGGGACTTCTGCCCGATCGGCAAAGGGAACGGACCATCTAGTCGCATCGGGTCGGAGGTGCCGCCCACTCGCCCGAGTTGCCGCCGAACAACCTGCCGCTGAGGCTCATTGATGTCGTGCAGCCACCCATCTTCAAAGATAAGTCGTGTCGTCTCCGGGCGGCTCGACATGTCGCCCAGATCGACTCGCCGATCAAATCGCACGGCCAGAACCGGACGGTCTCGTGCTCGGCGGTCGAAGAGCAACGCGCCCATACGGAGATCCCCGCCTCCCGTAAGCGTGTTGTCCTTGCGAAAGGCGACATCTGCCACAAGAACCTGAAGCTGGTCCCCGGCCTGCTCGGCATGCTCCAGAATCTCCACGAGGGGTTCCTCGAGGTGAACGATCTGAGGTGCAGGCGATGCGTCAATATGGGCGGCGAACAGAGAAACCAACATCCACATCGCCATCGACATCATGATCCATCATTCCCGGTACCGGGCGCCCGGGCAAGCAGCACCACCACATGAACCTCGATCGCGCGGCCTTCCCCGACCGCATCAACGCCCTCGTGCGTCTTTCCCTTCACATTCACGTCACTCGCATCACATCCCAGCAGAGTCGCCAGATGTCGTTCGAGCGCTTCCCGACGTGGCCCGATCTTCGGCCGCTCACAGATCACAGTGGCGTCAAGGTTGCCAATCGTGAGCCCACGCCCCTCCATGCGGCTCCTCGCTTCTGCGAGGAACCGGTCACTCTCGGCCGCTTCATGCGATGGGTCGGTGTCCGGAAAGAGTTGACCGATGTCCGGCTCGCCCATGGCCCCGAGAATCGCATCGGTGACCGCATGGAGAAGCGCATCGCCGTCGGAGTGCCCGACCGGTCCTCGATCATGGTCGAACGCAAGCCCCCCCAGGACGAACGGGCGGCCAGCGCCCGAGGGCGCCAGCGGCTCCAGGCGGTGGAGGTCGTACCCGTGCCCAATTCGGTATCCAGACATGCGTGGAGGCTAGCCGATACCACGTTCTCCGAGCCGCGGATAGGATGGCGGTCAGGGTTTGGACAAGGAGTCTGCTTGATGCTTGGTTGGGGTCCCATCGCTGTCCGAGGTCTGGGTGTTGTGGGCTTGAGCACCACCCTGCTCATGACCGGGTGCACCATGAAGGGCGGGGGCCTCATGCCGAGTTCGGCTGGCACGGCTAGTCCGATGACCTGGGAGTCGACGGCCGCCTGCCCTAAGACGATCGTCATCGTGGACACGCGGACCGGCGAGAACGTCTTTGAGATGGACATCCCGCTCGGACAACAACTCTCCGCCCAGTTCTCCCAGCACAAGGACCCGCAGAAGCACCCCGAAGCGCCGGACCTGATGCGATACACCCTGATGCCGCTTGGACAGTGGGTTGGTCATCTGGATGAATCGATCGAGGTCCCCCATGCGTGGAATCGCCGCATCGACGTCTTCTTCAGGTCACCAGAGCTATACACCGAGCCAGACCCCACACGGCCAGTGGTAGCGCTGCACGTCCCGATGCCGGATGAACAGGAAACCGAGCCGCCCCACGAAGGGGCTGAAGCCTCCGCCGAAGCCGCCGCGAAACCAGCCGAGCCCAAGGACGCCGCACCCGCAGCGCCCGCCGAAGCGCCAGGCGAAGCCACCGACGAGCCCGCTGAACCAGCCGAGCCCAAGGACGCCGCACCCGCAGCGCCCGCCGAAGCGCCGGCCGAAGCCGCAGACGAGCCCGCGAAACCAGCCGAACCCAAGGACGCCGCACCTGCAGCGCCCGCCGAAGCAGCACCACCACAGGACACCTCCCCCGCCACACCTGCCCAGTCGACGCCGGCAGAGGCTCCGGCGCCCCTGAAGCAAATTTCCCCGAGTCCGCAGTCATCCATGACGTGGACCGACACCGGAAGCACCCGGCGCATCTGGGTTTCTGACATCACGACCGGCGATCGCGTGTTCGAAGTCGATGTCCCGAAAGGTCATGACCTCGTGCTGGTCTTCTACGAGATGTGGACCCCGCCCGGCGATACGCGGGATGTGGAAGCCATGCACTGGGAGATCGTGCCCGCTGGAACCGCGACCCCTCTGCCCAGCCACCACGCCACAGTCCCCGGCGAGTCAATCCGACGCATCTCTGAGCAGGGTCTGGCACCGCACACAGCACCCAAGGTGCCCGCCCAGGTCCCAGCCCCGGCCCCCACCCCGACCGAGGAGCAACCTGCTGCACCCCAGGTGGACCTGATTGACGATGATGCCCCATCGGAAGCCGCACCTGGCACCTGATCCGCTGAGGCTTCCTGCCCGACTACAATCGGGGTCGCGCACCACACGGAGGCCCCGATGACCACTCAGGATCCAAACTCCACATCGACCCGCTCCGGCGACGGCTCCGCCGACCCGGCCAACGTCAGCCTTTCCAGCTACGTCATCGACCGCCTGTACGGCC
>CAYQJN010000139.1:0-4342 GCA_964417845.1 uncultured Isosphaeraceae bacterium | reverse complement strand
AGCGTCAGCTCGCCGCGGCGTGTCTCCACCGTGACCTGATCGCCGCTGCGAACGCCGATGGCGTCGGCGTCGGCCTTGTTGAGCTCGACGTATGCCGTCGGCATCGCCTCACGGAGTTGCGGTACCCGGCCGGTCATCGTGCCGGTGTGCCACTGCTCCAGTACGCGGCCCGTGCAGAGCCACATGGGGTAGTCCGCATCCGGTGACTCAGGCGGCGCGACGTATGGCCTGAACCAGATCTGCGCTTTGCCGTCGCCGGTCTTGGAGTGGTAGAAGTCGATGTCGCGACCTTCTGCGACGTAGGGATCGTCGAACCCTGAGAAGCGGAATCTGGTCTCCCGCCAGGTGCCGTCCGGTTGCTGGACGACCGGCCATCGGAGTCCGCGTGAATTGACCAGCACGTCGTACGGCGCAAGGTCCTTGTGCTTCATCCTGGCGAACGGGCGGTATTCCTCATAGAGGTGCTTGTCGACGTTCTGGTCGTAGTAGTGATCCCATTCCCAGGCGGGGACTTCCGCGCCGGCGTCATCGGTGACCGCGAAGATGAACGCGCCGTCCCGATCCCGCATGCCGTCGTGGCCACGATCAAAGAGTCGTTTGGCGACGGCAACGACCTGCCACACATCGTCGCGGGCGTCGCCGGGTGGCAGCACCTGACGGAACCACTGCTGTGTCCGGCGCTCGGAGTTGCCAAAGATGCCGTTCTTCTCGACCCACATGGAGGATGGCAGCACAAGATCGGCCAGCTCGGTCGTCGCGGTCGGGTAGACGTCGGAGACGATGAGGAACTTGTCCTCAAGTCCTTTTTTGCCACGGAAGAGTTTCTCCAGGTTCGGAAGTGACTGGCCGGGGTTGGTGACCTGTACCCAGATGGTTGAGACGTCGCCGCCGCCGGAGGTCGGCGTGCAGAACTTGTCCCACATCTTGACGGTGTGCGCTCCCGGCTTGGGGTTGATCCGTCCGTGCGGGAGATTCCAGAAGTCCTCGCACTGTGTTCGATGTGGCTCCTTGGCGACCAGTCGGCCGCCGGGGAGGGCGTGGGCCAGCGTACCGACTTCGCGAGCGGTGCCGCAGGCGGATGGTTGACCCGTGAGGCTTGTAGGAGAATCGCCGGGTGTACCGAAGTGTCCGCTGAGCAGGTGGAGTCCGTGAATCAGCGTGTTCATCGCCGTACCGCGGGTGTGCTGGTTGACGCCCATGCACCACAGGCTGGTGATCTTCTTCGAAGGGTCGCAGAACCGGTCCGCGAGCAGCCGCAGCTGCTCCTCGGGAACGCCGGAGATCTCCGCGACGTACTCGAAGGTGTACGGGTCGAGTGATTCGGCGTACTCCTTGAATGAAGATGCTTCGCCGAAGAGGCTCGGTTTGTCTCCGTCCTTCCGGAATGCGCAGTTCTTGCCGACGAAATCCTTGTCCCACGCGTCCCGCGCGATGAGTTCACGGGCGATGCAGTTGGCGATGGCCAGATCGGTTTGGGGTGTGAAGTTCAGGTAGTGGTCCGCGTAGTCGGTCGTGCGGGTGCGGCGGGTTCCCAGATCGAAGAGTTCCACGTCCTGACCGCGGCTTCGGCGGTCCATCACGCGGCTGAAGAGGACCGGGTGCATTTCGGCCGGATTGTTGCCCCACGTGATGAGGACATCACACGCGTCGAGGTCGTCGTAGCAACCGGCGGGCTCGTCCACGCCGTACGTGGCGAGGAACCCCGTGACCGCCGAGGCCATGCACAAGCGGGCATTCGGGTCGATGTTGTTGTTGGAGAGGCCGCCCTTGATGAACTTCTGGCAGGCGTAGCCTTCGGGAATCGTCCACTGACCGGAGCCATAGATGGCGAAACCCGGCTGATCGCCTTCGATCCGATCGGCGATCACGTCGATCGCTTCGTCCCAGGTGATGGGCTCGAGTGTGCCATTCCGCCGCAGCATGGGCGTCGTGAGTCGATCGGGGCCGTAGAGAATGCCGCCAACGTGATACCCCTTGGCGCAGAGGAGGCCCTTGTTGACGTCGGCCTTGAGGTCGCCTCGGATGGCTTCGACGCGTCCATTTCGAGTGCCGACCATGACATGGCAGCCCGTGCCGCAGAACCGGCAGGGGGCCTTGTCCCATGTCAGGGAGTCGCCATCGAGAACGTCCAGGGAGATGTCGGTTGAACCGCGCGCCATCTGCGTGGCTGCTGCTGCTGCTGCTGTCATGGCCGCTCGGGCCATGAACTCGCGTCGATCAAAGATCATGTCGTGACCTCCTGCTTGGGAGCGATGGGGCAGTGGGTGTCGTCGGCGTCCAGGCCGATCCAGGTGAGTGACACCTGATCAACACCGGGAAGCGACTCGAGCGTCTGCATGAGCTGCTGTGTCCGCTCGTCGCTGGCCTGGATGGTGGCTGGCAGGAACCGGCCATCCACCGGCTCCCCGATCGCGAGGTCGGGAAGCCGATCGATGGCCTTGATTGATTCGGAGGCGGTGTTGGGGTCCGCGGGCAGCGAGATGACGAGTCCGCTGGTTGGCATGCTGACCTCCACGCCTTCCTGAGTGAGGAGAAACAACTGGAAACGCAGACAAGGAAATCTGCGTTAGAGAATACTACCGACAGGTCCACTGATGTACAGGGCTTGGGGTGTGAGATCTGTGAAAAAACCGACAGAAAGAAAAGCGGCTCATGTGGGCCAAGAATGGCCATTGAGACGCGTTCTCAGTTCCGGGGAGGGACTGTGAAAAATACGACAAAATCATCCTGAAAGTCGCACTTAGAAACGGAACAATCGCTCTAGATTTCGATACCTTGTGCCAAACCTCGCCCGGTGTCGGGCGAACATCAGGAGGTGCGAATCATGAACGCATCAAGGCTTATTGGGCTGGCAGTGGCGGGGGCGATGACCCCGGCCCTGTTGGCAGACAGCGGTGACGTACTCCGTGCGCGCATTGCCGAATTGGAGGCCCAGCAGTCGCAAACGAACGCGCTGCTCGGCTTGTTGCAAGGAGACCTCGACCGCGTTCGAGCTGAAACATCTGACAGCTGGCTCTCTGAAGCCCGTGCAGAACAGGTTCGCGGCTTGGTTCAGGACGTCCTCGCCGACGCCGACACGCGCGCCTCACTGCAGGGCAACGGCGCCACGAGCGGTTATGACAAGGGGTTCTTCATCGCATCGGCGGATGGGAACTTCAAGTTGACGATGAATGCCAACCTACAGTTCAGATTTGCATGGAACCACCGCGACCAGCCGACGACGAATCCGACCGAGAGTGACCTCTTCGGCTTCTCTAATCAACGAACGGCCCTGATCTTCAAGGGGCATGCGTTCGACCCATCTCTGACCTACTTCGTGCAGACGATGTACGGGGCGGACTACAACGGCTCCCTCCTGGATGCCTGGATCGGCAAGTCGTTCGATGGTGGTTGGAAACTCCGCGCGGGTAAGTTCCGTGAGCCATTCATGCGTGAGACGCTGGTGGGATACAACCAGCAGCTTGCCGTGGATCGATCACTCATGCAGTACTACATGGGCATTGGTCGTTCACAGGGCCTGGAATTGAGCAACAAGAGTGGCGACAACTTCCGGTTCTCGGTCGCAGCGTTCGAATCGTTCGACACCATCACCGGGACGGCCGGGCTCGGTCCAATCGGCAATACCTATGACTCCATCGCATTCGCGGCACGAGCCGAGTACCTCGCCATGGGATCCTGGGGCGATGTGAAGAACTACACGGCATTTGCTCCGGCAGAGGACTCACTTCTGCTCGGTGCTGCGGTGGCCTATGCAACACTTGATCAGGCATTGCTTGGCGGGTCCGGCCAGCAGCACGACTTCCGCTGGACGGGCGACGCGACCTGGAACTTTGAAGGAGGCTCACTCGCCGCTGCCGTCGTGATGGCAAACCTCGGCGAAGCCCCGCTCGGCGCCGCTCGCGAGCGGGACACTGCATGGGGCTTCAATGTGCAGGGTGGGTTCTTCCTCAATGACGACGTGCAGGCCTTTGCTCGATACGAGTGGGCTGATTCGATGTACGCCGGCGATGACGACATGAGCATCCTGCAGGCGGGCGTCAACTACTACCTCCACGGCCAGAACGTCAAGTGGTCAACCGACCTCGGCTACTCGTTCAATCAGCTCTCTGCGACGTACTTCACCGTTGTGCAGGGTGGTCTTGTCAATGGAGGTACCAACCTCACGGGTTGGACACCTGACGCCGGCGATGGCCAGTGGCTGATCCGTTCGCAGCTGCAGTTGTGCTTCTGAGTGTTCTTTGACCATTCCTCCCGAAGGAACCGCAATGCGTGTGAATCCACTTGAATCCGTGATCGGCTGGGCCATTCCCGTGGTGCTGCTGGCACTGGGCGCCGTCTTCCT
>CAYQJN010000138.1:0-4429 GCA_964417845.1 uncultured Isosphaeraceae bacterium | reverse complement strand
CTGGCCATCGGACGATCTGCGCGGCTGCGGGCCTGGCTTGGCCCGGTCGTGCAGGTCGTCGCATCCTATCCCTCTCCCGCCTACTTTGTTGTGCTCACCGTCCCGCTCACGTCGCTGGGCATGCCGTTCTGGTTGACCGCGGCCTTACTCATGCTCATGGGAAGCCAGTGGTACATCCTCTTCAACGCCATGAGCGGTGCCATGGCGATACCGGCGGAGTTGACGGAACTGTCCAGTGCCTACAGGCTCTCGCGGTGGCGGCGGCTTTGGCGGGTGGACCTGCCGGCCATGTTTCCAGCCCTTGTGACGGGATGGGTGACGGCAGCGGGCGGCGCGTGGAATACGACGATTGTGGCGGAGTACATTCAGACCGGGACGACGGCCTCAGACGTGCTGGCAACCGTGGGTATTGGCGATCTCATCGCATCAGCGACCGATCGAGGCGACTTCGCCCTGCTTGCTGCGAGTACGCTGAGCCTCGCCGTGTTCATTGTGATCTTCAATCGCTTGGTGTGGAACAGGCTGTATCGCTTGTGCGCGTCGAGATTCAATCTCCAGACATGAAGGCGTGTGCGTGACCGACCAGCAAGAATCTCCAATCTGCTCAGCATCCGGGCTGACGGTTCGCTTTGGCGATCCCCCACGTGAGGTTCTTGCCGGTATCGACCTGGACGTGCGGTCCGGCGAGACGCTTGCGATCCTCGGTCCCAGCGGATGCGGAAAGAGCACATTACTTCGCGCTTTGTGCGGACTGATTCCGCCTTCCGACGGCTCGGTCGAAGCGAACGGCCGGCCGCTGGAAGGTGTGCACGACGGCGTCGCCATCGTCTTTCAGAACTTCGCATTGCTGCCGTGGCTGACGGTGATTGAAAACGTTGCGATTGGCGTCAATGGTCTGGATCTTCAAGAGGACATCGCGAGAGCTCGGATCGGGGCCTGCATTGAGCTCGTCGGGCTTGATGGCTTTGAGTCGGCGTATCCGAAGGAACTGTCCGGGGGCATGAAGCAACGCGTCGGCATTGCCAGAGCGCTTGCGAGAAGCCCGCAACTCCTGTGCATGGATGAACCATTCAGTGCGCTGGATGTGTTTACCGCCGAGACGCTTCGCAGCGAGGTGTACCGGCTCTGTCGCCGCGCGGATGCCGAGGACGACTCTGGCGTCGCGGCGGCAGGTCTGCACAGCGTGCTGATCATCACGCACATCATCGAGGAGGCGGTATTTCTTGCGGACCGGATCATTGTGATGTCGGCGCGGCCCGGCGCCGTGCAGTGCGAGATTGAGAACACGGTTCCGCACCCGAGGGAATACCACGATCCGGCGTTCGAGGAAATGGTCCGAAGACTGCACGCGGCCATCGTTGCGGGCGAAGATCTCGAGGAGACAGATCGCGTTGTGGCAACCCGCGATCGCTTCGAAGTTCTGCCCGAAGTAACCATGGCCGAGGTCATCGGTGTGGTGGAGGTGCTGCACGATCACGGCGACGCGATGGACCTGTTTGAGTTGGACGAAGAGACCGAGGAGGAGCTCGGGCGTTTGCTTGGACTGGTCAAGGCGGGGGAGATGCTCGATCTGGTTGACAGCAGGGGCGAGCGGGTCAGTGTGACCGATGCGGGCCGCAGGCTTCGGACCCTTGAGGCCGGGGACCGAAAGCAACTGCTGGCCGACCAACTGCAGCGGTTGACAATCGTTCGATTCGTGCTCGACGCAGTCCGCGCAGCGGGCGATCGGGGGCTTGAGCGGGAGGAATTGGAGCAGGCCATCGCGGCCAGGCAGCCCAGGGCGGGGGCGTGTCTGGACACGCTGGTCGGTTGGGCCCGCTACGCCGAACTGCTCGACTATGACCTCTCAGAGGGCCTCGTATTGGCTGGAGAGGCGATCTAGGTGGGTTTGAGAGCCCTCAAAGGGTGGGATCTTGGCATATTTCCGGTTTTTCCGGGCCCACGCTGCGCCCCATTGCGAACATTTCTCGCTTCACCTCAGAGTCGGTCCAGACCGCAGGATCCGACGTCGGGACGGGGTGAGTAGCCATCCGTCGGGGATGGCGGGTGACCGCAGCCAAATGCGGGGCATTCTTGGAGGGCGATGCGTCAGGTGGCCGATCTGCCCGCCTGCTCGTTTGCTCGCACGGAATGGGGCTTGGAGTGCATGATGTGTTGCGGCTGATTCGACCTTATCTCGCTGTGAGTCCACTACTTGTGGTTTCGCTTGCGTCGGCGGACGTCATCCGTGTACCGGAAGACGTCCTGTCGGTGCAGCACGCCATCGACGTGGCGGAGGCGGGTGATGTGGTGGACATCGGCCCCGGACGCTGGCGGGAAGCGATCGACCTCAAGGGGAAGTCCATTCTTCTGAAGGGCCGCGAGGGGGCGGACAAGACCATCATCGATGCGACCTCCAAGTCGGACAGCGTGGTTCGCTGCATGACTGCTGAGGGTCCGGGCACCGTGCTCGAGGGTTTGACGTTGACAGGGGGTACCGGGCACCGCGGACTTCGCGGCGCCGACACCGAGCTGGGCGGCGGGCTGCTTGCGGTCGGCGCCTCTCCCACGATTCGCCAGTGCGTGTTCAAGGGCAATTCCGTAACGCACAATGGCGGAGGCGCCTACTGCGGACCTGGCGGCAACGTGCGATTCGAGCGATGCCACTTCGTCGGCAACTCCGCTGAGAAAGGCGGAGGCCTGTTGAGCGTGGGAAGTCGACCGGTCGTCGTCGGATGCACGTTCGAGTCGAACTCGGCCAGCTATTGCGGGGGCGGACTGTTTGCGGCCAAAGGAAGCGCTCCGGTGCTTCGAGAGTGTCACTTTGTGACCAACACAGCCGCGTATCAGGGCGGCGGCGCCTGTTCGCTTGACTCCAGCGGAGAGATTCTCGCGTCGGCATTCGAACGGAACCGCGCAGGATCGCACGGTGGTGCGGTTTACTTTGGATTCAGGACGTCCATGACGGCGTCCAGTTGCACGTTCAAGACGGCGACAGACACGGTTGACGGGATCGATGTTGTGGCGCGGGCGGACGTGCGACGGGGCGCGTGCGATCTCGGCAGTGGCATCTGCGTCGAAGCGGAACAAGCCGATTGCGAGGCGGCTGGCGGCTCCTTCCGGGGTCCGAGTACACGGTGTACGCAGCCTGACGCGACGCAGCAGGCCCGCCGGGGTGGTGACCTGGACAAGGACGGTCGAATCGACCGCCGAGACCTTGCCATCCTCATGCTGCTCTGGCGGTAGCGGTCTCAGACGACCAGATCTTCAATCAACGATGCAACGCCGGTCATTGGCAGGCGGTTGGGGACGTCGATCTGCTCGCTGCACCAGAAGAGCGGGTCGAGCTCCGGGTCGGTACGCCCATGGCTGCCGCGGACCAGTGAGGCGTCGAGGGGGATGACGTCCATGAGTGCCCGCATTCCCAGGCGGCGCTTCAACAGCCGCCAGCCGACAGCGAGCCTGGGGAGACGAATGCGAGGATCAATGAACAGTTCACGCGGGTCGTACCCGGGCTTGCGATGGATGTCGACCGTCCGCTGCCAGTCCGGCGCCTTCTCCGGGTCGTTCCACCAGTCGTGGCTGAACCACCGCCCCTTTGAGGCGACGAGAACCAGATTGCCCGCTCGAGGATGGCGAAGCCCGGCGAGGGCGTCGCCGTGAAGCACCTGATCGACTCCATCGAGTTCTTCAAGGGCTGCGGCCAACTCGCCGGTGTCCCCCTCGGCGTAGATGTGCGCAATCTGGTGGTCCGCGACCGCAAACGCCTGGCTGCTTCCGGCGTCAAGCAACTCGCGTCCCAATTCTTCCCGAACAGCCAGCAGGCCGAGATCCTTCAGCAGCCTGTTCGGAGCGACGTCACCCTCGACCGGAGCGATGCCGTACTCGTTGACCAGGAGGATCCGCCTGCCTCGGTCTTTGAGGTCTTCGATGAGATCCGCCGCCACATCGTCGAGCAGCTTTCGCTCTGCCGCCATGGCGGGGTGATCGGGGCCGAGTTTCTGCAGTCCGTAGTCCAGATGAGGGAGATACGCCAGCAGAAGTGTCGGGTCGATTGAGCGGTCGACGTGCCGTACCGCATCGGCAATCCACTGCGTGCTGGTGATGTCGGCTGCCGGCCCCCAGAATCGGAAGAGTGGAAACTGCCCAAGCTGTGCCTGCAGGTCATGCCGAAGGCCGGCGGGTGTTGTCCAGATGTCCGGAATCTTGCGTCCATCCGCCGGGTACATGGGCCTCGGCGTGATGGTTGCGTCGACGCCCGCGTACATCGCGAACCACCAGAAACAATTGGCGACCGTGATGCGCGGGTCGAGTCGCTTGAGACGCTGGTGAATCTGCTCGCCTTGCACCAGGTGATTGGATTGCTGCCAGAACTTGATCGTGGCCGTGTCCCGGTCGTACCAGCCGTTGCCGACGATGCCATGGTCCGCGGGCGATGCGCCGGTCGACA
>CAYQJN010000137.1:0-4446 GCA_964417845.1 uncultured Isosphaeraceae bacterium | reverse complement strand
GAGGGGTGTCCCCAAACAGACCTGCCCATGGGCAAGCCGCAGGCGGGAAGTCGGATCGCCGTGCGCTGCAATGCAGGGGTCCCAGGTGGCTGGGTGCCCCCCGGAATCCCGCTGCTGCCGCCATGCCTGGGTCATCCTGCCACACGCCGGGTCAAAGGCCCCCGCCGTCTGAGCCCCCACCCGCAGGGAGATCTCCAGGGCCTCGGCCAATTCGGGGCTCACGTCGTAGCGAACGCCAGGCTTCGCCTCCCGGAGGCACTGCACGGCCCCACCCACCCGCCAGTCGCTCAATTCAGACTCAATGTCGGAGATGCGAGCCAGCACCGCTCGGGCCGCCTCCGGGGCTGCGGCAGGATCATCCGTGTAGAACACGATTCTGGCCTCCGCGCCCATCCGAATCGCGGCATACTCGTATCGAGTCATGGCTGATCCGCATCCCACAAGGGACAGAGTGATCGGGAGTACCATGAATCTTCGCATGAACACACTCGTTTACCTGACGATGATGGCTGCCGCACAGACGGCATCGACCGAACCCCCGGCACCCTATCTCCAACCGGTGGAAGGCACCGCGCTTGAGATCGCCATGGTCCCGATCCTCGCCAAGGACGGGCAGCCCCAGTACTGGATCTCGAGAGACGAGATCAGTTGGGACCTCTATGACGCGTTGGTCTACAGGCTGGATGTCCCGAAAGGCACGAGCGACGCCGACGGGGGGGTCACCCGACCGACCAAGCCGTATCTCATGGCCGATCGTGGTTGGGGGCACGCGGGCTTTCCGGCGCTCAGCGTCTCACATCGGGGCGCCGAAGCATTCTGCGCGTGGCTCTCAAAGAAGACCGGTCGAACATGGCGCCTCCCCACCGTTGAGGAATGGACGTCGCTCTGTCACTCATCCGGAGCGGACCGTGATCCCACAGCCGCCGGGTGGATCAAAGACAACGCCGAAGGCAGGACCCACCGCATCGGATCTCGCAACAAGGATGGCAATGGACTCCACGACTTCGCGGGCAACGTGGCGGAGTGGTGCCGAGACGGCAACGCATGGGTCCTCATGGGAACCTGCTATCTGGACGCCGGAGAGACGCCTCCCTGCGGCGCTCGCCGTGAACCAGTTCCGGAATGGAATGACACCGACCCCCAGATCCCCAAGAGCATCTGGTGGCTGTCGGACGCTCCGTTCGCAGGCTTTCGCGTGATCTGTGAGGGGAGACCAACGGACGGGGACGAACAGATTCAAGAGGGAGACACGCATGAACAATCACCTGCAACCTGATGCCTGCACCAGACGGACCTTCGTCCGCGGCGCGGGCGTCACTGTTGGAGCGTTGGCGACGGGATTCTCGGCTGGATCGCCTGACAACGAACCGACGCCGATCCGGATTGGCCTGATCGGATGCGGAGGCCGCGGAACCGGTGCTGCCTCTCAGTCCCTGAAGGCGGACCCCGGTGTCGTGCTGCATGCGATGGGCGACGCGTTTCCGGATCGCCTCGCCACGAGCCGGACACACCTCACCGATTCATTCGCCGAGCGCGTCGATGTGCCGGAAGCCCGTCAATTCACCGGCTTCGACGCCTATCAGAAGGTCATCGACAGTGGCGTCGACATGGTCATCCTCACGACGCCGCCCCACTTCAGGCCTGAGCACTTCAAAGCGGCCGTTCATGCGGGCAAGCATGTATTCATGGAGAAACCCATGGCCGTTGACGGCGCCGGTGTTCGATCGGTGCTCGACGACGCCAGAGTCGCTCGCGAGAAGAACCTCAACGTCATGGGCGGATTCTGCTGGCGATACAACTTGCCCAATCGCGCGTGTTACGAGCGCATTCATGATGGCGCCATCGGCGACGTCACCTGCGTCCACTCAACCTATCTCACGGCACCACTCGGCACTCGGCCACGGCAGGATGGGTGGAGCGACATGGAGTGGCAACTTCGAAACTGGCAGCACTTCAACTGGCTCAGTGGCGACCACATCGCTGAGCAGGCCTGCCACGCCATCGACAAGATCAACTGGGCCAAAAAAGACGTTCCGCCCGCCAAGGCGATCGCGCTGGGCGGACGACAGATGCGAGAGACTCCAGAGTCAGGCAACATCTACGACCACTTCTCGGTGATGTACGTCTATGACGACGGATCCAGGTGCTTCCATGACTGTCGACAGATGCCCGGATGCTGGAATGACAACACCGAGTATCTGATCGGCACACAGGGAACGTGCTACGTCAATTCGTGGGGCCCCAATCAAGTCATCAAGGGCCCTGAGCCATGGACCTACGAAGGTCCGAATCCGAACATGTATCAGGTCGAGCACGATGAGCTGTTTGAGGCAATCCGAGGCAAACGTGACCGCATCGACGATATCGACCAGATGATGAGCAGCACGCTCATGTCCATCATGGGACGCATGAGCGCCTACAGTGGACGCCCGGTCGAGTGGAATGAGGCGCTCGAGAGTACGGATCGGCTTGGGCCGACCAGATACGCCATGGACACCCTTCCAGTCATGCCCGTCTCCGTGCCCGGGCGAGCGGCTGACTGGGCGTCCGTAATGTCGCCCCATCAGTCATGAATCGGCGAACATTCCTTGAGACAACAGCGAGCAGCCTCGCGGTGACCGCGGCGCTGCCTCGCGCCGCCTGGGCCGGTGGCGATGATCGGCTCGGCGTCGGACTGATCGGCTGCGGCGGCCGCGGTACCGGTGCTGCATTCAATGCCGTCCAGGCATCGCCCTCGGTTGAGGTACGTGCGCTTGGAGATCTCTTTTCCGACCGGTTGACATCCTGCCGAGAGCATCTCCAACAACTCGGAGACCGAGTAACGGTACGCGATGACGACTGCTTCACCGGGTGGGACGCCTACCGCGACGTCTGTGGCCGAACCGACGTCGATGTGGTCATCCTGGCTACCCCGCCGCACTTCAGGCCCATCATGCTCACCGAGGCGGTCAGGCAGGGCAAGCACGTGTTCATGGAGAAGCCTGTCGCCGTCGACCCATCGGGCGTTCGGGCAGTGATGGCAGCCGGTGACGCAGCCGATTCCAAGGGTCTCTCGATCGTCTCCGGAACACAGCGGCGGCATGAAGCGTGCTATCTCGACGCCATGCGCCGCATCCGCGAGGGCGAGATCGGCGATCCAGTCGCAGCGTATTGCTACTGGAATCAGGGCGGCCTGTGGAATCGTGGGCGCGACGAGGCGTGGTCGGACATGGAGTGGCAACTTCGCAATTGGTTGTATTTCACCTGGCTCAGCGGAGACCACATCGTCGAACAGCACGTGCACAATCTTGATGCTGTCAACTGGGCGCTCGGCGGTCACCCCATCCGGTGCACCGGATTGGGCGGACGTCAAAGCCGCGTTCAGCCCGCGTATGGTCATGGATACGATCACTTCGCAATCGACTACGAGTACCCGGGCGGCATTCACGCGACGAGCATGTGCCGACAGATCGACGGAAGCAGCGGGCGGGTCGAAGAGATCATTCAGGGCACCAGGGGGAGGGCGGTCATGAGCAGCGGCCGCGCCCGCTTCGAAGGCGGCCCCACATGGACGTTCTCCGGCGAGAACCCCAACCCGTACGTGCAGGAGCACAAGGACCTGCAAGCGAGCATCCGCGGTGAGATCCCCCGCATCAACGAAGCTCGCCGAATCGCGGAGTCAACGCTCACCGCAATCATGGGACGCATGAGCACCTATAGCGGCCGCACACTTTCATGGGACGACGTGCTGCACTCCGACCTGGACCTGTCCCCACCGTCGTATGCATTCGGCCCACTGGCCACGCCACAGGTGGCCATCCCCGGACGATCAGAACCCGGCGAAACGCTCTGGCCCAAGGAGACGCGCGCATGACGCACGAGCAGATCAACCGCCGCACCTTTGTCGGCATCAGCGCCATTGGCGCCGCCAGCGCGGCGGCCGGAGTCCCGCCCCGCCCCTTCGAGCTTCCTCCGGAGTACCCGCCCGGGCAGGCACCATGGACGGAGCCGATTGCATCCGGAACGCCGTTCACACTGGACTATGCGCCCCACTTTGGCATGTTCCGCCACCATGCCGGCGACGACCTCGTGTCACAGATTGACTTCATGGCGGATGCCGGCTTTCGATCACTTGAAGACAACGGCATGCGAGGGCGGGATGTCCTCGAACAGCAGCGAATCGCTCGCGCCATGGAGCGGAACGACATGCGCATGGGTGTGTTTGTGATGAACATGGACGGCGCCTGGCGCCCGAGTCTGACGACCGGCACTGTGGACGAGCGGGATCGATTCGTCCAGAACGCCAAGGATTCAGTGGAGGTCGCGCAGCGCGTCGGCGCGACCTGGATGACGGTGGTTCCCGGCAAGGTCGCCGATGGCGTTCCTGAAGCCGTGCAGACCGCCAATGTGGTCGAGGCACTCAAGCGGGCGGCCGATGTGCTGGAACCACATGACCTCGTCATGGTC
>CAYQJN010000136.1:0-4501 GCA_964417845.1 uncultured Isosphaeraceae bacterium | reverse complement strand
GCCAGTCTGGCGATCTCGTTCACAAAAGAGATCTTGCACGCGAGCATGGCGTTGCTCGCATACTTCACCATTTCGGAGGACTCGATGTCCATGAACATGAGTGGGTTGGACTGACTCACGTACGGCTCGTAAAGCTTTGAGAGCAGTTCGCGTCCGCGCTCACGCTCGACTCCGCACACGACGCGATCAGGCTCCTGGAAGTCCTTGATGGCGTCGCCTTCCTTGAGAAACTCGGGATTATCGGCAACGGAGAAGGGCTTGTTGGTGATGCCGGCGATGACGTCACGAACCTTCGCCGTCGTGCCGACGGGCACCGTGGACTTGACGACGATGACCGGATCCTCAACCGTGCATGTTCCGGATTCGATGGCCTCGCCGATGTCCTTCGCGACCGCCATGACGGCCGACAGGTCGCTCCTGCCGTCCGGGCCGGTCGGTGTCCCGACGCAGATGAAAATCAACTCGCCATCTGCATAGGCCTCGTTGCGATCGTTCGTGAAGTGCAGCCGATCCGCCTTGATGTTGAGCGTCATGAGTTCCGCAAGACCCGGCTCGAAGATCGGGCACTCGCCGCGGAGCATCATGGCTACGCGGTCGGGGTTGATATCGAGACAGGTCACCTGGTTGCCTGTATTGGCAAAGCAGGTTCCGGTGACGAGTCCGACATATCCGCTGCCGACGATGGTGAGGTGCATGAAAGATCCTTCGTTCAGTTGATGTGGTTGAAGTGGATCGTGTCGAGCCGCGTAGTGTACCGCTCAGCCCGGTCGTCGCGCATGGATCCTGCGTGAATCAGGGCTGGCCGAGTGCTTTCGGGGGCCGCGACGCGATGGCCGCCTCGAGTTCGAGCAATCGTCGTTTCAGACGCAGGTTTGGCGTGTCATCCCGCCTCGCCCCCGCGTATCCGCCGAGGTCCGATGCGCCGACCACACGGTGACATGGTGTGAGGAGGGCCATCGGATTCGTCCGCATGGCCGTCCCGGCGGCGCGGGCGGCGGCGGGCTTGCCTGCCATGGCGGCCAGTTCGCCATAGGTTCGGGTCTCGCCCAGGGGGATGCTGCGGCACGCCGTCCAGCAAGCCCGGCGAAACGGAGGTCCCTCCGGGACTGGTATCGGCGGGGGGCCGACCGGCCGGAGCAGAGCCTCGGCGATCCAGGTCGCTACGTCAGGCAGCAGGGTGGGGTCCTGCTCCCCGGGGGGCGGTTCGTCGTGCAGGTCCGTGAACTCTGCCGTCACATCGCCTTTCTGGCTGGCGGCGATCCGAACAGTGCCCAATGGCGTTTCGACGTCTCTCCATCTGGTCGCCATGCCGATTGCTCCTTCAGGTCAGTCGGGATCAGTGCGGCAGCGGATGCGCCGCGCAGAGTTCGCGGACGTCGCGACGAACAGCCTCGCAGGTCGCTTCGTCACCTTGCGAACCCATGACGCGGTCGAGCATCGACGCGACCTGTCGCATGTCATCCTGTCCCAGACCCCGCGTCGTCAATGCCCCGGTGCCCAGCCGAAGGCCGCTGGTCACCATCGGCGGGCGAGGGTCATTCGGAATGCCGTTCTTGTTGGTGACGATTCCGGCCTGTTCGAGCCATTGTTCGGCATCGGCGCCGGTCAGGTCTGCGTCGCGGGGCTGGAGGTCCACCAGCAACAGGTGGTTGTCCGTGCCACCGGTACAGAGTCGGTATCCATACTCCACGAGGGCCTCGGCGAGGGCCGCGGCGTTCGCCACAACCTGCGCCGCATACTGTTTGAACGAGGGCTGTAACGCCTCTCCAAACGCCACGGCCTTTGCGGCGATGACGTGCATGAGGGGGCCTCCCTGGGACCCCGGGAAGACTTTGCGGTCCACCATCTTGGCGACATCTGCGTCGTCAGTAAGCACCAGTCCGCCGCGGGGACCTCGGAGGGTTTTGTGCGTGGTGGTGGTCACAATGTGCGCGTGGGGGAACGGGGACGGGTGGGCACCGGCGGCGACCAGCCCGGCGATGTGGGCGATGTCCGCCATGAGGACGGCGCCAACCTCGTCGGCAATCTGTCGGAATCGCTCGAAGTCGATGACTCGGGGATAGGCCGAATAGCCGCAAATGATCATGCGGGGTTGCACTTCACGGGCCCGCGCGGCGATCACGTCGTAGTCGAGACGTTCGGTGTCCGGATCGACGTCATAGTCGTGAATCTCGTAGAAGGTCCCCGAGAAGTTCGGCTTGAGCCCGTGACTCAGGTGCCCACCCGACTTGATGGGAAGAGAGAGGATGCGATCGCCCGGCTTGCACACAGCCATGAACGCCGCCACGTTGGCGTTGGCGCCGCTGTGTGGCTGAACATTGGCAAACTGGCAGCCGAAGAGCTCTTTGGCTCGATCGCGTGCCAGATCCTCGACGGCATCGTGGTGCTCGCATCCACCGTAATACCGTTTGCCTGGATACCCCTCCGCATACTTGTTGGTCATCCACGTGCCCATGGCGTGCATGACAGCCGGGCTGACGTGGTTCTCCGAGGCGATCAATTCCAGCGTCTCCTCCTGCCGGGCGGCCTCTGCTCGAAGCATGGTGCCGACGGCCGGGTCGGCGGCCTCCAGTTCAGCGAGGATGGCGGCGGATACGGCGTCGAGCGTGGGAGCGTGATCGGTGGTGGTCATGTGCGAATCGTACGCTGGATCGTACGGCCGGTATGGTCCTGCTGATGTCAACGCCGCCTTTCCACATTGTGTTGTTGAATCCGGAGATCCCGAACAACACCGGGACGATCGGTCGCACAGCGGCGGCCACCGGATGTCGGCTGCATATCGTCCACCCCATCGGATTCGACATGTCGGAGAAGGCCCTGCGGCGGGCCGGGCTGGACTACTGGAAGCATGTGGACTGCCGCTCGCATGAGAGCTGGGAGGCCTTCCTCCGGGATGAGTCGCCTGAGCGGCTCTGGACACTCTCGGCCCGAGCCGGGCGCCGCCTCTGGGATGCCGATCTCAGATCGGGGGACTACCTCCTCTTCGGATGTGAGACCTCCGGACTCCCGGAGGAGGTTCAGAAGGAGACGACCCGCCGGTGGGGCTCCGATCGGTCCGTCGGGCTGCCCGTTGACCCCCCGGCCAGAAGCCTCAATCTGGCCTGCGCGGTCACCGCTGTGGTGTACGAGGCGCTTCGCCAACGGGGCTGAGGGGTTCCAGGAAGGCCGCTATAGTGGCTTGCTTCCGCCCCGCCCGTGGGAAGTGGCGAGGCCGTCGGAGTGAAATCACATGGCACAGTACGGAACTGAACAGATTCGCAACATCGTGTTGGCTGGCACGAGCGCCGCTGGCAAGACAACGCTTGCCGAGGTCATGCTCGTCAAGGCGGGCCTCATTGGTCGAGCCGGCGCCGTTGAGGACGGCAACACCGTGAGCGACTGGGACGAGTTGGAGCATCAGTTCGGGCACAGCATTGACTCCACCCTGCTTGCCTTTGACCGGGACGGCTTTCACTTCAATCTGATCGACACGCCAGGACGCGGCGACTTCATCGGAAAGGCCATCAGTTCCTTTCCCGCAGTGGAGACGATGGTGCTGGTGCTCGACCCATCGACCGGCGTCGACCCCGTTGCGCGGAGACTGATGAAACTCGCCAAGGACCGCAATCTTCCTCGGGCCATCGTGATCAACAAGATTGATGCCGGGGCAGACCTCGGGGCATTCCTTGAGGCCTTGAAAGAGACCTTTGGCAGCGAGTGCTGCCCGATCAATCTTCCATGCAGTGGCGGGACGTCCATCCTGTCCTGTTTCCAGGAGGCCTCCGGAGACTCGGACCTCGGCGATGTCGCTGACTTTCATACGTCACTTGTCGATCAGATCGTGGAGGTCGATGAAGAACTGATGGAGAAGTACCTGGAGGCTGGTGAAGTGGCACCTGAGGAACTCCTGCAGCCGTTCCGGCGCGCCATGCGAGAAGGGCATCTGGTGCCCGTGTGCTTCGCGTCCGCGCGGAGTGATGTGGGTGTGACCGAGTTGCTGGACCAGATGGCTCGACTCTTCCCGAATCCGGCCGAGGGCAACCCGCGTCCGATCCAGCGTGTGAAGGATGATGGTCGGGAGGACGTGAAGACGTCACCCGAGGCGAGCGGCGATCCTGTAGCGCACTGCTTCAAAGTGGCGTCGGATCCGTTCGTGGGGAAACTCTGCTTCTTCCGTGTGCATCAGGGCGCGATCAGTTCATCAACCAACCCTCGGATCGGCGATGCCAAGAAGGGGGCCCGTCTGGCGCACCTGTACCACTATTGCGGCAAGAGTCACGATGAAGTGAAGGAAGCCGTTCCCGGAGACATCGTGGCGGTGTCGAAGGTCGATGAACTGGGATATGACGATGTGCTTCACCTCGACTCCTCCGGGTGGATGGCGATGAATTCGGTACCGCTCCCGAAGCCGATGTTCGGCCTGGCCATCGAGACCACTACGAAGGGGGCGGAGGCCAAGCTCGGGGATGCGTTGTCCAAGATGACGACCGAAGACCCGACATTCGTGATTGAGCGGAATGCC
>CAYQJN010000135.1:0-4553 GCA_964417845.1 uncultured Isosphaeraceae bacterium | reverse complement strand
AAACATCGCCCGAGACGATCACTCGGACTGGACTGGATTTAGGGGGAAAGGTCAAAGGGATTTGAGGCCGCAGGCCCGGCGCAGCACACTCTCGACATTCACGTTGGCAACGGGATTGTCACGAACTTAAAGCGAATATATCGCCCCTGGCAACATTTATTGATCTGAGCCCGCTTCGCGCTGGGCAGCTCGCTTGGCCTGCGCCGCCCGGCGGCGGTGCCGGGGTGGGGTGACATCGTGAGCCAGGCCTACCAACTGCATCAACTTGATGTTGTAGTAGGTAATGTCAATCTCCCACCAGCGATGCTGATTAGATGCGCTTGCTGGATCGTGGTGATGGTTGTTGTGCCAACCCTCGCCCACGGCAAAGAGCGCCACGATCCAATTGTTACGACTCTCATCGCCTGTCTTATAACTTTGATACCCAAAGAGATGCGTCAGCGAATTCACCGACCACGTGATGTGCCACACGGCCACCGTGCGAACTAGCACACCCCACACCAAAAGACTCAACCCGAACTGCACGCCTGTCATCGCGACACCACTGCTTGCCCAGCCGATCGCCAGCCCAAGCAAAAAGTACGCCACAGCATGCGTGAGATACACCCACAGCACCAGCAGTGATCGTTCGATCTTGAGATAGAACGGATCTTGCAGAATGTCCGGCGCGTACTTCTGATACGTCTCGAGACTCCGAGAGTCTCGGTTGAGCAGCATCAGCCACCCACAGTGTCCCCAAAAGAAGGTCACCAGTGGACTATGAGGGTCGTCATGGTGATCAGAATCGTTGTGATGGCGGCGATGGGTTGACACCCACCTCGCTGGCGTGTCTTCCAAACAGCACAAAGCCATGATGACCCAAAAGTGCTCAAACCACTTGGGAAGTTTGGCAGCCTTGTGCGCGAGCACGCGGTGATAGCACAGGTTGATGGCCTGTCCATAGATAAACACGCCCACGACCATTGCAATGAGCCCCGACCAACTGAACAGCCACGGCAGCACCGCAAGCATGGCAAGGATGTGAATGGCCACAATCGGGACGGCATAGAGCCAGTAGATCTTTGTCGGCTCTGTCGCCTCGGGCTTTTTCAGCTTCGAAGCGGGCAAGGAAGGCAAAGTGGTCTGTGTCATGGTTATGCGGCTCGGTGCTGGACCGTGCCGGAAAGCGGGTGAAGGGATTCGAACCCTCGACATTCACGTTGGCAACGAACCTGTGCAGGGCGATTGTACGCAGCCAGGCGCATTTTTGGCCTCAACTGAAGCAAGCAGCCCCCATTTTGTAACCTTTACTCCACCGCGGCAGGAGCTGGAACAGCTGATGCAACTGTTGGCTGCCTGGCCAATCGTGCATGCTGCCAAGCGTGCGGCCATTCTCGCGTTGCTTGACTAGCAGTGAGCATGCAATTGTGTTGCGGGGGAAGTGGGGGGTTCACGTGGTGCGGTGTAGCCGGTATTGCGTCTATCAATTGCGCGATGGACGATGGATGGCCGATGGAATGGTGTGGGTTGCTAGGTGGCCTACTGAACCAGATACCAGCTACCGGGATTGCCGGGAGGAATAGATGCAGCAAGAACTCGATCAACTCCGTCAACAGGTCTGCGTGCTCAAAGTGCTGCTCGCAGCCATTTTTATCTGCATGGTCATTGGCTGGGCTGTTGGCATCAATGGCATCGCTCGCCCGACCGGCAGTATTGGAGCATCGGCCGACTTTGACACCATCACCACACGCAAGTTGGTGGTCCAGTCGCATGCTGGTGATCCGTGGCTGGTCGCTGAGGAGGTCATTGCCGAACCTGAACAGCCGCATCTTGGGGGCAATCAGTTACTCAAGATCGGCCGACGAGCGTCCAGCTTCAACTGTTGGCTCGATGGCAGGGGTGGTATTCAGATGTGGATGAACGATGGGTACGACCGAGAGCGGATCAGTTGGATCGTGCGTGGTGGACCTATGGACATGGCGAGCATTGAGTTGCGGAACCCTGAACCAGACGCTGATGTCCCGTTCAGTGCATTCAGTTGCAACGCCTCCTGCAGGGAGCAGCTGGCACTGGGGGCGCGGGTTTTGGATTGATAACTGACCCACGCGGGATCGGCGGTGCGACGCATCGCATTGCCTCATTTAAGCTTTAGTTTTAGATCCGACGGTGCCAGCATGGTGATTTGGACTAGCCGTACTACCCAGTAGATTGCTTGGAGGAATGGGGAGTGTGGACCTCAGAAATGTATCGCGTCCATCCTCTGTGTTCGTACTCCCCCTCATTGATCACAATGAATGGAATCTGCTCGTGCCTCAGATCATCAAACACCTTCACTGTGTTAGTAGGTGTGCCTGTGAAAGGTAATTCGTTGCGAGTGGTTACCTTCCAGTTTTCTCGCAAGTGCATTACTTCAGCGTCACCTCCCCGCAATTCATAAAAGTAGCCACACTGGATAAAAACTAAGTGGTGTGGGTATCGCGATTTGGCTTGTTCATAGATCGCAATAAGGGGCGTTCCGCTTGGCCACGTTATGGCATTGCTGATTTCTTGCTGAGTATCGTTTAGGCATTCAGAATCGCGTTCCTTGAGCGGCACAGTGTCAAGGGGCGAGGGAAGTGCTGCGATGCGACGGACAGTTGCATCTAGGTGTGCGTTCCAGTGTTTGTTATGCCGGCTTGGTCGCTCAGTCTTTCCTAAAGCCAATCCGATGATCTTGATTCGTGGATTCGTAGCTCGTATTGCGCGAGCTGCGTCATTCATTGTTGATCCGCGAGTTACGAAGTCATCGATCAAAATAACTAACTCTGCATCGATTTCTGCATTGCATGTGTAGGTGTCTGAAACTTCGCAATCTCGATTGATGGCACCAGAAATGTTATGGAGGCTACGGTGGACTCTCTTAGTCAGGCTAGTTGTATTGAGTTGGCATCCGATTGAGTTCGCCACGGCTCTTGCAAGTTGTGTGGGCATCGCGTCTTCTGTTGCAGCCTTGTTCCTGCTTGCAATCAAGGGGACAGCGCATATCTGGGATTCTTTGAACTGACATAGGCATGCTATGTAAGCCAGCACGCGTGAAGCTCGATTCACATAGCCCGTGTTTCCTTGCTTTGCAGAATTGCATAGTTCTGTCCATTGCTCAAATGGATAGCCGGTGACACGCCAGCCTGCGCAGATTACGTAATCAAGATGTTCGGCATTGTCGAGGGCTTCTTTGGTGAATCGAAGATACTGTGCTATCTCAGCTTTGGCCATCATCAGTTTGCCCTCTTCGCTACAGTCAGCCCCATAAGCTCTTTGGCTCTGTGATTGGTGGTTTTAGCATTTTGAGAAACTGCTTTATGTCGGCATGCGATTTGATCGCCATCGCACCGTGTTCTGAGATCGCTGCCGTATTGCCGTCAGATGTGTTTGTCTCGGAATCCCATGCAGCGATTAGCCTCGATTGATCATGTGCATAGCGAATTGTGTGCATGGATCCCCCATCTATAGAAGATTCGACCAGAATGACTCCCTCAGATAGTCCGCTCTGTAGCCGATCTCGCTCGACAAAGCGTGGCCCAATGGGAGGTGTTCCGGGGAGGTACTCACTCATGAGGAGGCCCCCTGCATCTACGATCTTATCTGCGAGCGGTTGGTTTTCGGGCGGAAACACTTGATCAAGACCATGGGCCATGACGGCGATGGTCTGGCCGCCGGCATCCAGGCATGCCTTGTGTGCTGCGGTGTCAATTCCAGCAGCTAGCCCACTGACCACAGCGAATCCAGCTTCTACGCATGTTTGGGTCGTGTACGTGCTCCATTGCAAGCCTCGTGCTGTCGCATCGCGTGAGCCAATCACAGCAACGCATCTGCTTGCAAGGCAGCTGCGATCGCCCTTGAGGAATAGCACGGCTGGCGGATCTGCCAGTTGCGCGAGTGCCGAGGGATAGCCTCGCTCTGAATGGCTCACAATCTCAATAGCGGCTTGCTCGGCAGCAGCTTGAATGTTGGCGGCTTTGTTCCATGCAGCCGCACAGTCGTCGCTCGTGAGTTTCTGCAGCCGTCGGCTCGTGGAATTCTGTACGAAGTTAGAGAAATCAATCGCGTTTGATGGTGTCTCGCGGAGGCATGCGATGGCCCGAATTGCAGTCTGGCGACCGACACCAGGGAGGGCCAAGAGCGCTAGTAGGGTTTGCTGGGCTGTGTTTTGGATGCTCATGGTTGACTTTGTACTCACCATCACAGTCGATACATCTATTCAATCGTTCTTGATAGCCCGCATTTCTTCAATGTGGGGAAGTATTGCCTCAGTCAGTCGTTTGTTTGTGTCGCGGAGCCATTCAAACTGGCGGGGCCAATCATCACTTGCTTTCCAGTCCGTGTCTGAAAGTACTGACTTGATTCGGCATGCGACACGATGAGGTAGCAGCTGCCAGTCCAGCGATTCGCCAAACGTGTCTTCGATCTCATTTTTGTGTGATTCGAGTGCTGCAAAACGCGCCTTGGCAACATCCTTGCTTAGATATAGCTCCACGCCAATTTGACGTTTCAGTGTCTTTATTGTGAGTGAGTTGCTCATGCCAGTCAGCTTGTAA
>CAYQJN010000134.1:0-4696 GCA_964417845.1 uncultured Isosphaeraceae bacterium | reverse complement strand
ACCGACGACACCTATCTCCACATGGAGCCCATTCTGATCTGGCGTGCCCTTGGCGCTCGGTCTGCCAGCATCCCATTCACCGCCATGAAACCCGCGGAGCGTGGCAGAGGCGTCCTGATCAACGGGCGAACCATGATGGGACCAAAGTGGTGCTTTGAACGTGCGGGGCGGGACCCGTCTGAGACGCGAACGTAGTTCCAGCCACCTGCAACCCGGCTGGGGATTCAGTCTCGATTCGTCCGCTTCGTTTCGTACATCACATCCGGGACACGCTGATCAAGACGTGCCGGATCTGCCGACGAAAGCGGCGTCACGTCGACTTCGGTGGCAAGATGCCTGGCAGCCAGATGCTGATACACCGCGGTGCCCCTCGACTTCCAACCGATTTCTTTCTCGGACAACGTTCGAATCTGTCTTGCCGGTGACCCGGCCCAAAGCGTTCCCGGTGGGATCTCAGTCCGTTCCTTCACAAATGCCAGTGCGCCGACGATGCTGTTGTCCCCAACAACGACATCGTCCATCAGAACGGCGTTCATGCCGATGAGCGCATTTCTGCCGACGGTGCACCCATGCAACACAGCCCCGTGGCCGACATGACCATCTTCATGCACCACAACGTCCTTGCCCGGAAAACAGTGCACGACACAGGTGTCCTGAACATTGCTCCCTGCACGCAATTCCAGGCGGCCGATGTCGCCTCGCAACACCGCAGCAGGACCAACCAGACACTGCGGGCCGATGATGACATCGCCAATGAGCACCGCCGAAGGATGCACGAAAGCCGACGGATCCACGACGGGGCGAATGCCCTCGTACTCGTAGCACGGCATCAGTTGGCCGCCTCAACCGGAGCGGGCACAGGCATGCGACTTGCCACAAAGCGAAACCGATTGGCCACGAACGCCGCGTCACAGAGTGTTGCGTTGCCTGAGGGGTTGACTCCAGATACGTGATAGTCACTGAAGGCGGCTGACTGATTCACCCAGATCTGGCCGGAAAGATTGCACGAAACTGACAGTCCTGCGGACGTCAGTGCATCCACAGCTTCATCCAGCACCTCAGCGGATCTGCTCCAGACGGCGGCCGTCAGCCCCCCGTTCGACCTCGCCGTATCTGCTGCCAATTCGATCGCCTCCGCCGTGTCCGCAGTGCGGACGATGAACACGATGGGCCCGAACTCCTCCTCTTCGTAGACGTTTCGATCTGAAGCATCAACCTGCATGATGAGGGGTGTTGCAGTGCGGGCATCCGGGAACCGCTCGTTCTCTATCGAGGCGGAGCTTCGCAGCACCTGCCCGCCGTGCGAGGCGATTCGCGATGCTGTCGCTTCGGACTGGATAGCGCCGCAGACCTCTGCTGCCCGAGCAGGATCGGAGACGAACCAGTCCACAGCTTTCACAATGGCGCCCGCGGCCTCTTCGAACGACATGGGACCGTCGGGCGTATCGATCCCACCCTTCGGAATGTAAATGTTCTGGGGTGTCGTGCACATCTGGCCGGAGTACAGACACAACGAGAAGGCAATGTTGCCGGTGGTTCCACGCACATCATCGGTACCGTCCAGCACGATGGAGTTCACGCCCGCCTTCTCCGTGTACACCTCGGCCTGGGTGGCGTTGGCCTCGATCCAGTCGCCAAAGGCGTTCCCTCCGGTGAAGTCCACAATTCCGACCTCCGGCCGCGTCACAAGATCCTGAGCGATCGGCTCATCGATCGTATCGCAGGCCATCGTGACGACGTTTGGATCAAAGCCAGCCTCGGCCAACACGTCTCGGGCCACCTCGACGGTGATCGCCAGGGGGAGCACGGCACCTGGATGCGGCTTCACGATCAGCGTGTTTCCGGTCGCCAGGCTCGCGAACATCCCTGGGTATCCATTCCAGGTCGGGAATGTCGAACACCCAACCGTCACCGCGATACCACGCGGGACGACTCGCCAGGTCTTCTCAAGCGTCACATAGTCCGTCCTGGAGACGCGTTTGCGCCAGGTCGCGGATTCGGGGCACCGCGTCATCTCCCGCCACGCATAGGCCACGGCCTCGAGTCCTCGGTCCTGTGCGTGGGGTCCACCTGCCTGAAAGGCCATCATGAATCCCTGACCTGTTGTATGCATCACCGCAAAGCCCATCTCAAATGAGCGGCGGTTGAGCCGGTGCAGAATCTCCAGGCAGACGCCCACTCGCGTCTCCTTGCTCGCGCCCTTCCAGGCCTGACCTGCGGACATCGACGCAGCCATGACGGCATCAACATCGATGCGGGGATAGGTCACTCCAGTGTCGATTCCAAACGGCGATCGCTCGCCTTCAACCCAGTCCACAACACCGGGAAGTCCGACATCGAATTGCCTGCCCAGACGCGACTTCCACGCCGCGAGGCCATCGTCTCGAGCGGTCTCGCCGTAGGTCTTCCCGCTGGGAACCTCCGGGTAGGCCGACCAGAACTCACGAGTCTCCGACGCGGCCATCGCCCCTTCAAGCGTCTCACGGTGCGTTTCAAACCAATCTGTCGTCACGGCCTGTCCTCCTGAGTGGGGCCGCATTGTAGGCCACCGAGGGACTACAATCGATTCCGCCATCCATGGTCGGGGCGGCGCGCACACGATGGCAGCAGCAGCACAGTCTGGAAGCCTCCGCAAAGAGATCTCACTCTTTGGCGTCTTTGCCATTGCCCTCGGAACCACGATCAGCGGCGGGCTCTTCCTGCTGCCGGGCCTGGCATTCGACAAAATCGGACCTGCCATCGTGGTTGCCTACCTGCTTGCAGCAGCCGTGGCCCTCCCCCCACTGCTGTGCATGTCGGAACTCGCAACGGCCATGCCCAAGGCAGGCGGCTTCTACTTTTACGTCGATCGCGCCTTTGGCCCGCTTGCAGGAACCGTGGCGGGCGTGGGGACGTGGATCACCCTGACCCTCAAGACCTCATTCGCACTGGTCGGCATCGGGTTCTATCTCGGAATCTATCTCGATGATCCTCCGGTCGGTCTGATCGCCGCAGCGCTCGCCATCCTGTTTGGAGTCATCAATCTCTTTGGCGCCGGGAAGGCGACCAAGATGCAATCGATGCTCGTTCTGGGGATTCTGGCGATCCTCGCATGGTTCGTCATTGAAGGCGGGCTTGCCATCGAGCCCGCTCAATTCACGCCCTTCCTGACGACGGACACGCACGCAGTGGCCGCCATGGTGGGTGTGGTTCTGATCTCCTACATGGGCCTCACCAAGGTCGTGAGCGTCGCGGAAGAGGTGCGCAACCCAGAACGAAACATACCGCTTGGCATCCTGCTGGCACTGGTGTCGGCCGTGATCGTGTACATGGCTGGCCTGGCCGTCATGATCGGCACGATTCCTGCAGTAGAACTGGCGTCAACGTACACCCCCGCCGCGCTGGCGGCCGACCTGTTCTCCGGACCAACAGGGCAACTGGTCATCTCCATCGCGGCCATTGCGTCTTTCCTGGCGGTCGCCAACGCTGGCGTCCTGAGCGCCTCGCGCTACCCGCTCGCCATGGGACGAGACCACATCTTCCCCTCGTTGTTCAGAAGGCTTGGGCGATATGGAACGCCGCTTCCAGCGATCTGCCTCACGGTGATCCTCATCGTGCTCGAAGTGCTTCTACTCGATCCACTGGTGATTGCAAAGTACGCTGGCGCCCTCAAGTTGCTGCTCTTCGCGGCGCTGTGCGCCGCGGTCATCATCATGCGGGAGAGTCGTCTCGACTCGTACGACCCAGGGTTCCGAACCCCCCTGTATCCCTGGATACCGCTCGTTGGAATCGTGCTGAGCATCGCTGCGATGGTGCTGCTGGGGTGGATCCCGATCCTCTTCTCGATTGGTCTCATGGTTGTTGCGGCACTCTGGTACAAGTTCTACGCTGATGTTCGAACTCGCCGGTATGGCGCGATGCACCACGTCTTCGCTCGATTGGGTGAGCACCGATTCGATCCACTCGACACCGAACTCCGGGGCATCATCAAGGAAAAGGGACTCCGGGCGGCCGACCCGTTCGATGAGATCATCGCGCACTCCCGCGTCATCGACGCGCCGGATCACGCCACCTTCGAGCAACTGGCCGGGCAGGTCGCCAGAACCCTGGCGGGAGACACCGGACGCGCCGCGGATCACTTTGAACAGGGATTCCTCGAGGGCACTCAGATCGGCGCCACGCCGGTGACAGGCGGCGTTGCGCTGCCCCACCTCAGACTCGAGGGCCTCTCGCGGTCCCATCTCGTGCTCGTCCGATGTGCCTCCGGCATCGATCTGCAAATCGGTTCGGCACTGCAGGCGGGACAGGACACACAGCGGGTCTATGCCCTCTTCTTCATGGCCAGCCCGGACTCCGACCCTGCACAGCATCTGCGACTGCTCGCCAACCTCGCAGGCGCCGTTGAGCAGGACGGCTTCATGCAGGCATGGCTCTCCAGCGAAGGACCGACGGATCTCAAGGCCGTCCTGCTCCGAAGCGATCACAGCCTGACGCTGTCCATCGATCCGGACAGCCCGGCAGGTGCCTGGGCTGAGCGTACGATCGCATCTCTCAGATTGCCGGACGGCATCCTCGTGGCGCTGGTCTATCGCGGTGGCCACCGCATCATTCCGACCGTGAGAACAGTCATGACCCACGGCGATCGAGTCATCCTGATCGGAGAGCAGGATGACATTTCGACGCTTCGACGCAACTTGAACCTGGATTGACCATTTCG
>CAYQJN010000133.1:0-4788 GCA_964417845.1 uncultured Isosphaeraceae bacterium | reverse complement strand
ACCAATCTCCGGATCTGGGGACCTCTACGTCTTCACGACGCTGGGCGACTACGGCGACGAAGTGTGCCTGGTCGCCAGATCGACCGACCTGACGCTGGAAGATGTGCTCTCCGGCGCCGAAGATCACGAAATCTGCATCGACGGCGCCACCTCTTGCTAAGCTCGCGCAGAGACGGGCGTGACGATTGACGATGCAGGCCTGACCATCGCCGTCAATGGCTGGGGCGAAGCCGTCGGACTCGATGTGCACGATGCGTTCAGCAGGCACGACACGGACGCGACCGTCGTCTTTGATCTCGAGCAGGATGCACGACTCCGCTTTGACTGGTTCCACTACGCATCCGGGCTTGGGACGGTGTGGCTCCGCCTGCACCGCAGCGGCGATGCAGGGGGTGGCGGCGTGGCATCTTCATACCTCATCGATCGGAGCATCTCCTCCTACATTGACTTCATCTTCGAAGACGGCGTGGACGTGCTGCACCTGCCCGCAGGACGCTGGCTAGTCCGAGCCATGTCAACGCAACTGGCCATGGACTCAGGCGAACCCGGATTTCAGCATAGCTTTGCGAGGACCACACACACCGGCACATGGCTCGCACTCGGCGATGCTGACGGCGACGGCGCCGTGGACGTCACGGACCTCCTCACCCTGATCGAGTCCTGGGGCGCCTGCAGCGGTTCCTGCCAGGCAGACCTCAACAGCGATGGCATCGTGGATGTGGAAGACATGCTGACGGTGCTGGCCGACTGGACCCAATGACACCAGGCGGCGCCTTCCCGCTACCGCCCGGGCAGATTCAGCAGCCGATCCCCCACACCTGCAGCAGGATCTGCAGATCCGACAGCCCAGTCGTTCCGTCTCCGTCTAGATCCGCCGTAGGCGTCCCCCAGCTCGAAAGTACGACAAGCAGGTCCTGCACACCAATCATCGCTCCACCCGCTAGGTTCGCCGCGCATGGGAGGACGTGGTCGCTCGAGGTAGGGTAGGTGCCGATGTCCCAGTGATCGCATGCCAACTGAAGGTCGTAGATCGCGTAGTTCGGCGGAAGCGAGACTCCCGTCGTGCCATCCGATGAATAGACGCTTCTGGCGTAACTGCTTCCGTCGGCCGCTGACGCAAACTGGTCGATGAAGTCAAGAAACTTCTGTTCGGTTCCGTATCCGAAGAATGGCGCCAACGTATCGGCGTTGATGCTGAACATCGGCCAGATGCGATCCGCCATGTCGGCGGACACATAGGGATAGTGCCAGTTCATCACGAGTTCGGAGTACCGATAGGGAAGCTGCTCGCCACTCGTCGTCTCTGACGATCCGTACCCGCTGGCGGCCGTGTTGCTGTGAAACGCATCAACCTTCCACTGGCCGCTCGTTGGAATGATCGAGCCATCCGGTTCGATGGCCGAAACCCGGGTATAGGGTGCCCAATCGAGAAACCGCGTTCCGACCCCCGTGAGTTCGACACCTGCAGCCACTTCAAGTGTACCTGGCCCTGGCGAACCGGCCTGCTGTGTCATGTTGAGCACCAGCGACTGCGCCGCATCAGCAGCGGCCCGAAGTGTTGGCGTCGCAGCGGGATCGCAGCCCCCCTCAGTCTGCCATCGCCAGAAGCTGGATGCCTCTGAAATCGTGTCGCCACTCTCCGCGCAGACGACGTACACCTGCAGGTAACACGACTGAAGCAACGGTGTCGCGTCCCCTGTCCGCCACGTGGGGTACCCACTTCCGTCCAATTGACAGTTGAGTTCCGGGCTGGCCTGCGCCAGCACCGATTGCAGACTCGTTTCCAACGGAAACGTCGCCACATTCAGACGGGCCATATTGGCCGCATCGACACCGAATGTCATGCCCTGTCGCAGATCGGTGTGCCCATTCAGCCGCTTCCACGCGTCTACCCAGTCAGCCAGTTGCTGATAGGTCATACTGACACCGTGCGTCCCAGGAGGCACACAGGACGACCCGGGCACGTTGGCTTGCGACACCTCCGGATCGAATGTCACGCCGGCCAGCACACCACCGGGCAGGCTCGCGTTGTCGAGCACCGCCCCCACCCAGTCCATAGCCAGAGGCAGATTGGCCCACTCAGACGAGAGTGACATGTCTGGATGGTGGCTGCCAGTTCCACCAGTCCAGCAAGGCGAAGACGCTCCTGACGCCGAGAAACTCGATCGATCCACCAGCACCTCCACTTCGGTGCCGGGTGCCGCAGCCTTGAGATCCGAGAGAAAGTCAACGAAGTTGGCGGGATTGACGCCATCGGTTGGAGCTGCGGTCGGGTCATAGAAGGTCGCAAAATCATCGCCAATGCACGGGCTCGACACATAGAGAACGAGGCGAGGGGGGGGAGTTCCTCGGCACCACGAGACCAGCCACCCGTGATACGCCTCGAGCGAAACCTGTGAAGGTGCCGTCCCTCGATAGTCCCAGACCACGACATCTTCGAGCGTCGTTCCTGCAAGGCACACCGGTGCTGCGGCGAGCATCACCCCCACCATGGCCCGTTGCATCTTCATGCACGCCACCCTACCGCCAAACACCTCCATCAGGACGATCAGGCTTCCGTAAAGACGCCTGAGAGGATCAGATTGAATGTACCGCTCGGCCGCATTGCGTCCACTGCGAGCGTTTCATCGGGCTGGTAGTACCCACCGATGTCCTGCGACTCGCCCTGACACTCAACCATCTCGGCCAGAATGGCTGATTCGGCGTCAGCCAGCGCCCCGGCGATCGGGGTGAACTGCGCAGCCAGGTCGGAATCGTCCTGCTGACCGGCGAGCGATTCGGCCCAGTACCGCGCCACCCAGTAGTGACTCGCCCGGTTGTCAGGTTCGCCGCACTTGCGTGAGGGCGACTTGTTGTTCATCAGGTAGGCCGTCGTCGCTTCGTCGAGCGTCCGACCCAGCAGGCGTGCGACGTCATGGTCATACCGATCGGCGATGTGTTCGAACGATGCTGCAAGCGCCAGAAACTCGCCGAGCGAGTCCCACCGAAGGTGATTCTCCTTCTCAAACTGCTGCACGTGCTTGGGCGCCGAGCCGCCAGCACCAGTCTCAAACAGCCCGCCACCACTCATGAGCGGCACGATGGAGAGCATCTTGGCGCTGGTGCCGACTTCCAGAATCGGGAAGAGGTCGGTGAGGTAATCACGCAGCACGTTGCCAGTCACCGAAATCGTGTCCTCGCCGCGCCGGATTCGCTCAATCGAGAACTTCGTCGCCTCCACGGGCGACATGATGTGAAGGTCCAGCCCCTTCGTATCGTGATCCTGCAGATAGGTCTCGACCTTCTCAATGAGTTGCCGGTCGTGTGCCCGATCGCTATTGAGCCAGAAGACGGCCGGCGCGCCTGTCGCCCGCGCCCGAGAAACCGCAAGTTTCACCCAATCTCGAATGGGCGCGTCTTTGGTCTGGCAAGCCCGCCAGATGTCACCCACTTCAACCGCGTGCTCTACAAGCACCGTGCCGTCCTCAGCGACAACACGCACGGTACCCGCCGACTCAATCTCGAATGTCTTGTCGTGCGACCCGTACTCCTCGGCCTTCTGAGCCATCAGCCCGACGTTCGGCACGCTGCCCATCGTCGCGGGGTCATAGGCGCCGTTGGCTTTGCAATCCTCGATGACCGCCTCGTAGACGCCCGCATAACTGCTGTCAGGGATAACGGCGAGCGTATCCTGCGTGCCGCCATCCGCGTCCCACATCTTGCCGCCGATACGGATCATGGCCGGCATGGAGGCATCGATGATGACGTCACTCGGGACATGCAGATTGGTGATGCCGCGATCCGAGTCGACCATGGCCAGGCCCGGCCCTTCGGCGTACATCGCGTCAATGTCGGCCTCGATCGCGGTTCGCTCGTCCTCGGGCAAGTCGGCGATCCGACTGAGCAGATCACCGAAGCCGTTGGTCACATCGACGCCCAGGCGATCAAAGGTCTCCCCGTACTTCTCAAAGAGCGCCGCGAAGAAGGCCTCAGCGGCATGCCCGAAGATGATCGGGTCGCTGACCTTCATCATGGTTGCCTTCATGTGCAGCGAGAAGAGCACGCCTTCCTGCCGAGCCTCGTCAATCTGCGCCTTCAGGAAGGCCAGCAGCGCCTGGCAATGCATGCTTGTCGCGTCGAGCACCTCGCCGGCCTGCAGGTCCAGCGCATCTTTGAGAACCGTGACCGCCCCAGTGGCGTCCACATGTTCGATGCGCGCCCGCGTCGCATCCGCCAGCGTGACAGACTGTTCGTTGTGGCGAAAGTCGCCATCGCCCATGGTGGCCACACGCGTCCTGCTCTCAGACGACCAGTCGCCCATGCGATGCGGATGCGCCTTGGCATAGGCCTTCACCGCGCCGGGAGCACGTCGGTCGGAATTGCCTTCACGGAGCACCGGATTGACAGCGCTGCCCTTGATTGAGTCATAGGTCGCCTTGACGGATCGTTCTTCGTCGTCGGCCGGCTCGTCGGGATACGCGGGGAGGCTGTACCCCTGGCCCTGGAGTTCCGCAATCGCCTCCTTGAGCTGTGGAATTGAAGCGGAGATGTTTGGCAGCTTGATGATGTTGGCGTCAGGCGTCTTCGCCAGAGCACCCAGTTCCGCGAGATCGTCCGACTGACGCTGCGCCTCCGTCAGGCAATCCGGAAAGTGCGACAGAATACGACCCGCCAGTGATATGTCGCGGGTCTGCACATCGATACCGGTTCCCTCGGCAAATGCCCAGATAACCGGCAGGAAAGACCGCGTCGCAAGCGCTGGCGGCTCGTCGGTCTCCGTGTAGATGATGGTCGGCGTCTGCGGCATCG
>CAYQJN010000132.1:261-4862 GCA_964417845.1 uncultured Isosphaeraceae bacterium | reverse complement strand
GCTCGGGTGCGCCGCGCAGGGGCGTGACGCGCTGCCGGACGGGAAGACGGTCTGGGAGGCGGTGAGCGACGGCGACGAGGAGATCGATCTTGGCGGCGTGCGCGTCAACAGCCGGGCCTATGTCTCCAAGTTCGGATTCCCCGGAGCCATGCAGCAGCGGCAAGTCGGGACGCTCTCGGGCGGCGAACGCAATCGCGTTCAACTGGCATGCACGCTCAAGGCTGGCGCCAATGTGCTGCTGCTGGATGAGCCCACAAATGACCTGGACGTCAACACCATCCGAGCAATCGAAGAAGGCCTGGAGTCCTTCGGTGGCACAGCACTCATCATCAGCCACGATCGCTGGTTTCTTGATCGGATCGCGACGCACATTCTGGCCTTCGAAGGAGATGCGTCGGTGCGACTGTTTACCGGAAACTGGACGGCCTATGACGAAGACCGTCGCCGCCGGCTTGGCCAGGACGCCGACCAGCCGCGCCGCATGAAGTACCGCAAACTCACGCGGTGACTGTTACCGGCTTGCTGAGAGTGCGGCGCGAGTCTCGGCAAGTGAGTTTTGCACGTGTTGGTTCTCTGGCCACTGCCGGGCCAGACGCTCGAGCGGTTCGATGGCGAGTTCAGGTCGGTTGAGCAGCGTGGCGGTTCGCGCCAGGCGGTCATTGACGTACGGGGGTGTCCAGGCGCCCCACCGATCGATCCATCGAAGTTCCCTGAGCAGGGCATGGGCCGTCGGGCCTGGAACCGGATGGGCCCTCAGGTCTCGCCATAACGCGTGCCCGCGATGCTCGTGCACTCTGACGATGCCACTGTGCAAGGTGAAGATCAGTACGACCAAGGCGGCACTCGCCGCGATGACGCCCGCTGGTGTCCACCTGCCTGCCCGCTTGAGTTGAAACGGTTTGAGTCGCAGGTCTCGACGGATGGCCAGATGCATCATCAGCACAGTGACCCATGCGACAAGGACACCCAGCGCCGCAGCGAGCAGGAGGGGGACCTGCCCATAGAGGCTGCGGAAGGCAAAGAAGGTGAGAGTGCCGACCGTCAACGCTGCGAGCTCCTCGCCCCAACTGAAGTCGTACCGACCGGGCCGGGAACTGGCTGACCATGATCGCCAGAGCGCGGGTCGCGTCAGACCCCAGTGCAGGGCTTGTGTTGGACAGGCGGTGACACAGTCAAGGTCTTTGAGGCAGGCAGGATTGACGACTTGGCCGAAGACTGCAATTTCCTGATGGACGCGAATGTCGGAGTCGCATGCGGCGGTGCACTGTCCGCATTGCGTGCATGCCGCGTCGGGGTCCAATCGAATGCGGCCTGGGGCAAAGCGATCAGTGAGCGCGAAGATAGCGCCGTAGGGACAGACGTACCGGCAGAATGACCGGCTTCCCAGGAGGTACACGATCAGCCCTCCACAGACGACGAATGTCAGCACGGTGATGCCCGGGCCCGGAAGATTTCGAAGAAAGTCGGTGGTCATCAGGGAGCCAAAGCCATCCGCGTCGGTTGAGAGGTGGAGCGTTGGACGTGGCTGGCCTGACCACAGGCGAGCGATCTGAGGCCACACGAACATGAGGAGCATGACGGCCACCGGCCCGAGCAGGAGCAGGCGGCTCCGGACTGGCTTGGGACGTAGACCACATCGCCCGAGCGCCCAGTGGGTGAGGTCCTGAAGCGCGAGCACATGGCATCCCCATGAGCAGAAAAAGCGGCCGAAGATGAGCGTCGAGATCACGATGAGGGCCATGAAGATGGCGCCGATGGTGACGATGCCCAATTCCAGGGTGAACATGGTCTCATTCAGTTCCAACGGCGAGACCGTCCGGCCCCAGATAAGCCAGGTGGCGATGTGAATGGCAATGAGCAGGTGTACCGCGATTAGCACCATCGCGCGGCGGCGGCCCAATGAGCGTCTGGGGACCTGAGCGGGTGCGTGGGGGTGCATGGGCGACTCCCAAAAGGGGGACCAGAAGGTCCAGATTAGATGGCAGTATGCCAACGTGCGCCGGGAAGTGGGCCTGGCAAGGCAAGACTGTCGGAGATTCGGACGATTCAGCGGGTGATCGTTCAGTGCGAGGCCAGTCAGACCGATGGGACGCGCATGCCCACGATCCCCCTTGTCGCCACCGTGCTCGCCGCGAGCATCAATGCAAATCCTGAGGCCCTCCCCGAGGAAGTCTGGCAGGCTGCCAGCGAAGGAGACGTGGGGGCCGTCCATCAGGTCGCCAGCGCCCTTCTGTCAACGGGCTACCCGGCCGACGCTGAGGAGGCCGCCGAATGGCTCACTGAGGCGGCCCAGGCGGGGGATGTGCAGGCCATGCACCATGTGGCCTCGCTGCACGCAGGTGGACGGCTGTGGACCGCAGACGCGTCGCTCGCCGCGGTCTGGTGGCGGGAGGCTGCAGCCCAGGGGCATGCCGAAGCGCAATACAACCTGGCGGTGTGCTATCGGGACGGGAAGGGCGTCAATCGAAACGAGGGGCACGCGTCTGCCTGGTTCAAAGAGGCGGCTGCCGCAGGTAGTCCTGAGGCCATGTCTGCCTGGGGTCAGTGCCTCTTTGATGGGATGGGCGTGTATCGAGACGAATCCGAGGCCGTGCAATGGTGGAACCGGGCGGCCCGCCAGGGAGATCGGGAGGCCATGATCGGCCTGGCCGTCGCCCATGGAACGGGCCGCGGCGTACCTCGCGACGCGGTGAGATCGACGCGATGGTGGAAGCGGGCGGCGGAAGCCGGCTCACGAACCGCCATGGCCATTCTCGCTGCCCACTACGAGTTAGGGCTGGGGACCGAACCGAATGCGGAGCAGGCGGCCTACTGGTATCGCAGGACCAGAATGGCCCCCTCAAGCCCGGCCAACACGGGACTGGTGCTCGTGGCGGGCGTGCAGTAGTCACTGGCTCCGGGGGCTCGTCCTGAGCCCCGCGATGCAGGACTTGCATTCGCTTTTGTGCTTGAGCGGGGGCACGCCTTGAAGGCACTGCCCCTGCAGTGATAGACTGCGCTGCTTCGCAACGGCCCCGTCGTCTAGCGGCTAGGACGTGAGGTTCTCATCCTCAAAACAGGAGTTCGATTCTCCTCGGGGTCACTTCAGTACGCCGGAGGGCGGACGCCACATCAGGCGGCCACCCTCCGGCGTCCTTCGTTGTGGGATCGGCGAGGGCTCGGGAGATTCCGAAGCGATTCCGAGCGATTCCGGAGCGATTCCGCGGAGCGATTCCCGCGGAGCGATTCCGGACACCCACCCAGCGATTCCGAGCGATTCCGGACACCCACCAAACCGCCTTCTGGGCTCTGAGTGGACGTTTGCCTCAATTGGTGGGTGTCCAGTACTAGAGCGATTCCGGACACCCACCAAACCGCCTTCTGGGCTCTGAGTGGACGTTTGCCTCAATTGGTGGGTGTCCAGTACTGGTCCCCTCGTGGGGAAGTTCTGCGGAGATTCTGGAGGTTCTGGAATATTCTAGGGAAGGTTCTGAAGGTGCTGTGAAGGTGCTTTACACCCACCACACGGTGGGATTCAGCCCGCGATAGGTGTTGAAGCGAGGTTTGATGGGTGTCTACTGCTGTCTACTGCTGGCTCACTGCTGGCCCGCAATGTGCCCTGAGAGAGCCGCTTCGGATCGCACTTAGGCACGGCTTTTTTTTTGTAAATCTGATGAAGGGGGATTGACCAGCCGCAGAATCCCTTAGAGTGGGCACCGGAAGCGGCGCCCACTGCCTTTGCAGCGGGCGATTTGTGAGAAACCGGCGGCACCTCGCGTGCCAAAGGAATAGTTCATCCCGCATAGTCGGGAGGAGAAGAAGACCTATGAAAGCAACGATGATGCTTGGCACTGCTGGCGCGCTCACGCTCGCCGGTCTTGCGCAGGCCACTCCGTTCCAGGGCTTCACCGTCGAGTCATTGGGCGACATGGGATACGGTGACACGTATCGCCTGTACGTCAATCTCGATGATGGTGCTCGGGTTGATGCTGTCTTCGGCAATTCGGTCGGCCCCCTGTCGATCTCTGCTGGCAGCGGTTCTTTTTATCAGAACGCGCTCGGTGGCCCGACTTCGACGGCCATCAACAGTGCGTTCTTCCCGCTGGCCCCCTCGCTCGAGTGGGACAGCTATGTCACCATCGGCGCCCTCTACGCCAACGGTTCGCCGTTTGCTGAGAACAAGCTGCTGGACATCGGCATTGACTGGTCCTCCTTCAACGGAGGCGGCGAGCTTGCGACCGACAACGGGTCGTGGTTCGTGACCCCCGTCGATCCGCAAGGCGCTGAGCAGGACGGAACCGTCCTGATCGGTCAGTTCACCGTCGTCGGTGGCACTGGCGATGGCCTGAATGACCTGCTCGGCTATGTCAGCCTGCAGGGCAAGGACGCGGACGGCAACACGTGGCAGGAGCTCGACGTCACGTGGGTCCCCGCTCCGGGCGCTCTGGCCCTTCTCGGCGTTGCCGGCCTCGCCGGTCGCCGTCGTCGTCGCTGAATGTGACGACCTGACCTTTCGTCCCACGTTCCCCTCGTGGACTGGGACAGTGGTTCATCCCACGCAACTCTGGCCCCCCCCCGGGGGGGCGGCGGGGGGGGGGGGGTTTGTGTGGCCGCGGGGGGGG
>CAYQJN010000132.1:0-251 GCA_964417845.1 uncultured Isosphaeraceae bacterium | reverse complement strand
ACTGGGGTCCCCCCCCCCCACCGGGGCCCCCGCGGGGCCCGGGGCGGGGGCGGGGTTCTTTTTCGGTCTGCGAGCGACCAGTTGGTCGCCAGACCGCTGGATGGAGCCGCCACGGCGCAGCGGCATCGTTGCATCTGGAACGAGCATGATGTGCGCAGTCGGCGGGGACTTCTTCGCCCGGCATTGCCCCCAACGTCATGGCGATGGCTGGATTTGAACCAGCGACCTAGGGTTTATGAATCCCTCGCTCT
>CAYQJN010000131.1:0-4864 GCA_964417845.1 uncultured Isosphaeraceae bacterium | reverse complement strand
AATGTAAGACCACGACGGCAACTTGGTCGCATCTTTCACCTTCGTCATCGACGACTCCAACACGTGCCCGGCCGATGTCGATGGTGACGGCGGCGTTGGTGTCGATGACCTGCTTGCCGTGATCGGCGCCTTCGGTGGTCCGGGTCCGGCGGGCGATGCAACGGGCGATGGCTGGGTGGACGTCGAAGATGTCCTCGTCGTCATTGCCGGGTGGGGCGCATGTCCCTGATCAGTCTGTGCCGCACCGCGGAGTCTGCGTGTTGTAGAACCGCCTTCGAATCCACAGTGCGAGGCTGACCAGGCCGATGAGCACCGGGACTTCCACGAGCGGGCCGATGACCGCAGCGAAGGCTGCGCCGCTTCCGATACCGAAGACGCCGACGGCGACCGCGATGGCAAGTTCAAAGTTGTTGCTGGCCGCGGTGAACGAAAGGGTGGCCGAGCGGGGGTAGTCGGCGCCGGCCAGTTTGCTCATCGCGAAGCTCACGATGAACATCGCGACGAAGTAGATGAGCAGCGGAATGGCGATGAGCACGACATCGAGCGGCTGCTCGAGGATCTTCTCGCCCTGCATGGAGAACATGACGATGATGGTGAGCAGCAGCGCGATGAGCGTGAGCGGTGAGATGGCGGGAATGAAGACTTCGTGATACCACGTCTTGCCGCGGATTGAGACCAGCACGAGTCTCGTCAGTCCGCCAGCTGCGAAGGGGATGCCGAGGTAGATGAGGACGCTCGCGGCAATGTCGCCCATGCTGATCTCAATCACGCTGCCGCTGAGCCCGAAGAGCGGTGGAAGCAGCGTGACGAAGATCCATGCGTAGATACTGTAGAAGAGCACTTGGAAGATCGAGTTGAACGCGACGAGCCCCGCTGCGTATTCGGCATCACCTTCTGCGAGATCGTTCCAGACGATGACCATGGCGATGCATCGCGCCAGGCCGATCATGATGAGGCCGACCATGAACTCGGGGTGATCACGCAGGAACAGGATGGCCAGCCCAAACATGAGCACTGGCCCGATGATCCAGTTCTGGATGAGTGAAAGGGCCAGGACCTTGACGTCTCGGAAGGCGTCGCCGAGTTCCTCGTACTTCACCTTGGCCAGCGGCGGGTACATCATGAGGATCAGCCCGATGGCGATCGGGATGCTCGTGTTGGAGCCCGCCGGGTGAAGTGACCCGATCCAGACCCCGAAGCCGGGCGCCACGGAGCCAAGTCCGACACCAATGGCCATTGCAAGAAAGATCCACGCGGTGAGGAACCGGTCAAGGAACCCGAGGCGGCGGGGGCACGCGGTGGCGGATGGTGGGGGGGCGGCAGGCATGGGAAAGGCAAGGTACAGAGATCGGCCACCGCACTCTGGCCTGCGGAACTCGCTGCGCCAGTTGCGATGGCAGCCGGGCTGCGGCGTGGGAAGCCGGCGCAGGCAGATGCCCTCCAACATGCCCCCGCGTAGCGGTCCGGCCGCTCATCGGCGCGGCACCCATTGCAGTCTGCCGCGTTCGTTCTGCTTCGGTGCCGTCATGGCGGTTTGACGGGGGGGCCAGCGATGTCCGCTCTGGGGCGATCCCGAGGGTCGTCCGGAAGCAGTCGGAAGCGTGCGTCAAGTTAGGCCCGCACTCAGTCGCACGGCCCCCACGCTGCGACGACTGCCAGAAGGTCATTGACATCGACCGCGCCGTCACCATTGGTGTCGGCTCCGCAGCCAGCGCATGGTCCCCATGCCTCAATGACCGCAAGGACATCGTTGACATCGGTCATGCCGTCGCCGTCGATGTCCTCGGGGCAGGACGTGTCAGCTTCGGCCTCGTATCTGGCCACGGTGGAGAGGTTCATGTTGTTGGAGCCGACGGCCCAGGCGGTTGTTTCATCGAGAAACTCCGCGTCGAGTGGACCGGTCGTGAGACCGGGAAGGTCGGCGGTCCACGTCGTGCCGCCATCTTCAGTGTGCAGGCAGGTCATCTCGACGTCGCCCGCGCCGTCCGGTCCGAACCCAATCGCGAAGCCATCGTCGGCGTTGAGAAAGTCGACGGTCACGAGCGTGTAGTTGGCGCCCGGTGTCGTCTGATACTCCCACGTGGCCCATCCGTCGCTGGTATGGAGGATGTACGGCGTGTAGTTCGGTCCGCCGCCAACTGCCCATCCATGCAGGCTGTCGAGCATGCAGATCTGATTGAGATAGAAGTTGCCCGCATCCCAGAAGAGTTGCGTCCACGTGTGCCCGCCGTCGGTTGTTCGCGCAATGGCGGCCTGGTACTGCTCGCCGCGACTCGTCTGGAAGCCATCAGGCAGGCGTCCGAGCGTGGGGTAGCCCGGCGCTACCGTGTAGCCGGCGGCTGCGCGGTCCTCGGGGAAGTCTCCACCGGTCATCCATCCGTTGCTGGCGTCGATGAAGTCGCAGTACCGGGCATAGGTAGGAAGACCCCAGTCGATGCCGGTCCACGTGTCTCCGCCATCCTCGCTGATGCAGATGCCTGTCTGCTCGGGGCCGAAGATCTCGGCCCACGACGAGGGCACCTTGATGTGCTGATCGTCAACGGCCTGCACACATTGGGTGGACCACTGCATGCTGCCGGGCATCGTCACTGCATCCCATGACTGGCCGCCATCGTGGGTGATGAGCATGCCGGGCTCTGCAAGGAACTGCACGCCACCGACCCAGGCGTGCTCGCCCTCGACGAGATCTCCCGGGTTCGAGACGGCATCGCAGGCAAGCAGCATGAGCGTGCTCGGGATCAGATTGGTCGACCAGTTCTCGCCACCGTCGAGCGTGCGGTGGATGACCGAGCCAACACCGTTGGTGCCGCCGATCGTCCAACCCCGTGAGTCGTCGGTAAACGAGACGCCAGCCAGGAACGTGGCGAGCCCGTAGTTCTGCTCAGACCATGAGCCGTATGGCGCTGCGATGGCACAACTGGCGATGGCGGGTGCCGCGGCAGCAGCGAGCATGATGTGGCGGTTGAGCATGTGGTGGTCTCCTCTGATCCGTCCACCCCACGTGCTCCCTTGTGTGGCCGATGGTACAGGCCAACAGCGCATTCGCAAGGTGGCCGCACTGATCTCACGCAGGTATACGTTCGTTGACAGTTGGCGAGCCCGCTACACGCCGCATGCCGCCGCAGCCCGCACGGCGCCGAAAAACTGGTGGAGATCACGGCTCGTCCAGTCTGGATTGACGCAGGCGAGTCGAATGACGGTCTGCCCATGCACGTCGGCATGGCTGACCATGGCCGTTCCCGCTTTCAGGAGCCGCCCGCAGATCGTGCGGCTGTCCATGCCGTCAAGTGTGAAACAGACGGTCACAGATGCGGGCTCAAGGGCAAGGGTGAGATCGTCGGCAGCCCGCACGATGTCGGCGGCCTCCGCGGCGAGTTGGAAGAGGCGATCGACGCGGGCAGCCAGGCCGCGGTCTCCAAGGTGTCTCCACGCCGCCCAGAGTTTGAACGCATCATTGCGGCGGCCGCATTGCATCGACCGTGTGCCTGGCTCGGGCTCGCAATCTGTTGACTGAAAGAGGTAGTCGGCGGTTTCGTCAAATGCGTCAGTGAGCACACCAGGTTGTCGGACGAGAATGGCGGCACAACTCAGGGGCACACCGAGCAACTTGTGCGCGTTCCACGCCAATGAGTCGGCGCGATCCACGCCATCGAGCAGCCCCTTGTGAGCATTGGAAAGCAGCGCTGATGAGCCAAGTGCGCCGTCCACGTGCAGCCACAGCCCTTCCGCGTCGGTGATGTCTGCGATTGGCTGGATCGGATCGAATGCGCCGGTCACCGTCGTTCCTGCGGTTGCGATGACCATGCAAGGTGTGTGCCCCGCGTTTCGGTCCGCAGAGACAGCTTCAGTGAGGGCGCCCACATGCATGCGCCCGCGCGCATCGACTGCAATCTCGACGAGATTGCGGCGGCCGATACCGACCATCATCGCATTCTTTCGATTGGAGTAGTGCGCTGCGGCTGATGCGTATGCCCGAAGCCTACGGCCGTCCAGACCGCACTCCTTCGCATCCGGCACCGCGTGGTTTCTTGCTGCAATCATCGCAACGAGATTCGATATGGATCCCCCCGGACAGAACATGCCTTCCCCGCCTCTCAGCCCTGCGGCATTGAGCATCCGTTCGAGGACGATGGATTCAATGATGGCGTGGGGGCCCGCGACGCGGTGGGTGTACATCGACGAGTTCATTGCTGCTGTGAGCATTTCCGCCGCGACCGGGATTGGCGGATGGCCACCGAAGAGCTGGTTGGCGAATCGCGGGCTGCCAGTCCTCGGCGTTCGCTGGACGACCGCGCGAAGGTCAGCGATGACCTCGTCTGCGGTTTGACCGTCCAGTCCGAGACGCAGGTCGACCGCGCGGGCGTGGTCGTCGAGACCACCGGCTAGAGTCACAGGCTCGGTCTGGTCACCTTCGAGATACGTGGCGGCAATCTCGGCGGCAGCGTGGAGGATCGACGTTCTTGAGGCGGGCGTGTCCATGCGCAGGTCGATTCTACGAGGTACCCTCGCACCGGACGTTCAAGGAGACCCCTCCCCGTGACATGTACGCGCACAGCGATGAAGTGGGTGGGCCGTGGGATCGGCGCGTTCTATGTTGCCTTCTTCCTGCTCTTCTTCGTCGCGCATCTGTTTGGCGACGAGCCGCCTTCGGACCAACCCCTGACCGGTCGGGAGATCGGATGTTCGTCGCCATCGGTGTGACGATTCTGGGTGTTGCGCTGTCGTTCTGGAAGGCGGCTTGGGCGCATCGCGCCTGGGCAGCTCGATGCCAACGATGCCGATGTTGATCTCGACCACGTCGCGTCCAGCCATCTGCTTGATTGCTCCGCCGATCTGGTCGCGGATGTCTTTGGCCACGACCTGG
>CAYQJN010000130.1:0-4881 GCA_964417845.1 uncultured Isosphaeraceae bacterium | reverse complement strand
GCACCCTGTCTCGCTGGAGGTCCGCACGGACGCCGATTGGGTAGACGCGCCGACGGTCAAACTGGAAAACTGGAAGAATCAGCCCGGCGCCGCATGGTTCCGAAGCGTCTCGTGGACTGCTACGGGCGATGAATGGTCGCCGACAACCAACGCCATCCCCACTGCACAACTCGATCCGCTTCACGAGACATTTGATCACGGGCTCAGCACCGACGACTGGCTCCTCTCCACCAAAGCCTGGGGCGGCGACAACGGCGGCGTGAGTCCGAAGAACATCACCATCGTCGACGACATCGACAACGGACAGTCAATCAAGGCGCTTCGACTCGAAGCCCACGGAGATCTCTACACCGGCGATGTCTACGCCAATGGCAGGCGAACACGGGTCGGCTCCGCGATTGCCACCCGCGAGTACTTCGCATCCGGCCGATACACGGTTCGCGCCCGCGTGGCACCCGAACTTGGCGCCGTCACGGCGTTCTGGCCGTTCCACTACATCGACTACTACCCTTCAGAGCATGGCTACTGGCACGAACCGAACCCGCGCCGCAACACCGAAATCGACTGGGAATTCCCCACCGATCTCATGGGATCCGGGGAAGCGCAGGCGGCGGAGCTGGGTCTTGATCCGAGTGACATTGCATTCACCAATGCACGCACCAATGCCTGGGGCGGACAGTTCGGCGGCGAAGGCGGCGAGCACAAGGGCCGCATTGTGCTTCAGGACGCCGGCGGCAACGTCGTCAATCTGGCCGATGACTGGCACGCCGGCATCTACCACGACTACACCATTGAGTGGCACGCCGGCGAACTCGATCCAACATCCAACGGAGATGAACGGCTCACCACTGGCTGTGTGCGGTGGTACTTCGATGACCTGCTCGTTGACGAACTCCTTGACGAGGAATTCGGTCAGGGCAACGTGCCATTCCGCGGCGCGCGGTTCTGGCTAGGCGTGTGGTTCGCAGCCGCCGGCTATGGCGATCATGTCGGATGGGGTGGGTCACCCGATTTCGACACAACGGCGACGTACATCGCATCCGTCAGCATCGAACCGTTCGATGCGCCGCGGGACACATGGGTACGGGAGACCGTCCCCAACCTCGCGTGGGCAACGCCCGACGCCTATCCGGCGGCGCTGTGCAGCAGCGATTTTGACGGAGACGGCGAAGTCGGAACATCCGACGTGCTGGTGATGCTCGCCAACTGGCAATCGCATGGCGTCGATGACCTTCTGAATCTTCTTTCTGCGTGGGGGCCATGTACGCCCTGAGCCTCCGTCATGCAACCGCGGTCGTGCCGCCTCGCCTCGGATCCCCACCACCGTCCAGTGTTCCATCTGATCTCAGACCCGCAACCTGAACGCCGCCGAAATACATGTGGAGGCCGTCAAAGGGGTGCAGCGGCAATGAGACGCCGCGTGGCTCGAACCCTGGCTCGTAGTCGAGCACCGCATCGGCATGCGCAGCGCGAATGTGAAACCTTGGCGCTTCGATCGCGACATCCGCTGGCTCTCCCCGCGACGCAACGCCCCGCCACACCTGCGCAATCGCAGGCCCGATGCGATCGGCTCCTGCTGCACCGATGGCGATCGCGGCCTTACCTCGAGTGGCCACCATTGGTGTCATGTTGGAAGGGAGGCGATCTCCCGGACGCAGCACCGCCGGGCCGTTCGGCAGTAGTTCCAGCTCGCCCAGCATGTTGTTGAGCATGATGCCCGTTCCGGGAACCACTACGCCTGAACCGTACCCCGTCGAAGTCGTGATACTACAAACGGCTCCATCCTGATCGGCGGCGCAGATCTGTGTGGTCGAGGCACTGGCTCGATGCAACCGCTCATCGCGTCGGCGGAGCGCCGCCTGCATCGCGGTGACAAGTTCCGCCGGTTCTTCCTCGGACCCCGGCGCGACCGCCGAGAAGGCCGCCACCAATTCCCGAAGTGCTTCCCCGCCGATGGTGTCCGCGGCCGTGACATTCCAGCCGTGGTCTTCCACGCTCGGCACTTCTCTGACTTCGACCTGGTATGCAGCGAGGTCCTCCCTCGACATGGCACCGCCGTGCTCAAGGAGCCAATCCGCGATTCGCGCGCCAAGGGCCCCGTGATACAACTCCGTCGTACCGGACTCGGCGAGCAACTCCAGATCCATCGCGAGCTCCGGAAGAACCGTCAGTTCTCCGACAGATCGAGGATGTCCCTCCCCGGTCCTCCAGATGCGATGGCTGCCCGCGGTCAGGTCGTAGATCACCTCGCCCGACAGCGGCATGTACGCAGCGGAGACGCCAGGGAACGGGAAGCCCTCGGCCGCCAGGCGAATGGCTGGCGCCAGAACTTCGGCCCAGCGGAGCCTACCCCATCGGCGATGCACCTCCTCGAGCGCCGCAGGGCCACCTGGTACGGCGACGGACGCTGGCCCGACGCCGGTCACCACACCGGGGCCGTAGGGCATCGTGACGTGCGTGCCCCCAGACGGATGGCCCTGGTGCCCGCCGAGCCCGGGCATCGCCGTCAGGCCATCCACGAGGGCAGGCCCCCCCCCGGCCGGCCGCACCATCGCCAGGGCAGCGCTCCCAAGGGCCGTCATCCCCGGCTCACACACCCAGGAGGCCGCCGCTGCGGCAACGGCCGCGTCAATGGCGTTTCCTCCGCGTTTCGCAGCTTCAGCCCCGGCGTTGGCAGTGACGTGCGTTCCAGCCGCAATCAGACAGTGGCCCATGTGCGGAAAGGCTACCAGCCCACCCTGATTGGCCGACGGCGCTGGAAGCCCCCAGCCCCGCGGGCTCGGCGGCATTTGCCCGCCCCAATTTCCCAGAATCCCCCTTGCATTGATTTGGAATCACGTCATGGTGTGTGGAGCCAACGACACCACCCCAAACAGGAAGCGTGGAGAAGGTTGACTGACTTCGGCGGTGGAGGAGAGACCACCACCGGACCAAGGCTCCTGCGGAGGGGAGAAGGATACAGACGCTCGTCACCGGCCTTGCCGATGGCGGGCGTCGTGTGTTTTGGGGCGCGGAGGTCGGAGGGCTGGTCTGGCGTCGGTGCCTGTCAACACCCGCCAGACGGCGTCGCGGCGCGATGGCGAACTACTTCGCGTCGTACCAGGACTTTGACACCGAGGCATCCACAACGATCGGCACCGAGAGCGACATCGCCTGCTCCATACAGGTCACAAGCACATCACGCGCCTCGTCCGCCACACTCTCGGGTGCCTCAACGACGAGTTCATCGTGTACCTGAAGGACCAGTTGCGCGTTCGGATCGACTACCGGGAGTTTCGCATGCAGGTCGATCATCGCCTTCTTGATGAGGTCAGCGGCGCTCCCCTGCACCACCGAGTTGATCGCCAGCCGCTCGGCCAGCGCTCTTCGCTGCCCATCACTCGAGTCGATCTCCTGAATCTGGCGCCGACGACCACAGATCGTCTCGACGTATTCATGCGTGCGTGCGTAATCAACACACGACTGGAGGAACTGATCGATCCCGGTGAACCGGGCCTTGTAGTCACGAATGATGGCGGCGGCACGCGCCACATCGGTTCCCTCGCCCAGTCTTCTGGCAAGCCCGTAGGGCGTGATACCGTAGACGATGCCGAAGTTGACCATTTTGGCCGCCCCCCGCTGCTCACGCGTGACAGAGCTTGAGGGCACGGAAAAGACTTCCGCAGCCACGGCGCGGTGAATGTCGGCACCTTCATGAAACGCCTGCTGGAGCGCTGCATCCCCCGAGAGATGGGCGAGCACGCGCAATTCGACCTGAGAGTAGTCCGCCGTCACCAGCATGGCCCCGGGCGCTGCCACAAATGCCCGCCGGATGTCCCGCCCGAGATCAGTCCGAATGGGAATGTTCTGCAGATTGGGATCGCTGCTGCTCAGCCGACCAGTCGCCGTCCCCGTCTGATGAAAGGAGGCATGCACCCGCCCCGTCTCGGGATGGATGCACTCCTTGAGAGACACCAGGTAGGTGTTGATGAGTTTGGTCAGTTGGCGGTACTCGAGAATCAGCCCGGGAAGCGGCGTGTCCACTTCCGGATCTGACTCCAGCCGCTCAAGTACCTCGACGTCCGTGCTCGGCCCGGTCTTCCGACGCTTGATCGGCGTCAATCCGAGTCCTGGCGGATCGCCCTCGGGCGCGTTGAAGAGTGCGCCAGCCAACTGCTTGGGCGAGTCCGGATTGAGTGGCCCGGGTGCTGCTTCAGCGATCCGTTCGCGCAAACCCTCAAGTCGGTCCGCCAGTCGCAATCGCTGTCGATCCAACTCCTCCGGATCGACCCTGACACCAGCGTACTCCATGTCGGCCAGCACACGAACAAGCGGAAGTTCGAGTTCCTCGAGCAGATCAGTGAGCCCCTCTGCCGCCACGGTTGCTTCCAGCGGCTTGAGCAGACGCAGCGTGACGTCGGCGTCCTCGGCGGCGTAGGGAACGGCGCGATCGAGCGAGACCGTGTCGAAGGATCGCTGCGACGCACCCTTTCCGATCAGGCTGGAGATCGGGATGCAGTGCAGCCCGAGTTCTCCGAGCGCCAACGCATCCATTCGATGGCTCGATCTCGTGGCGTCAGCCACATAGGACGCCACCATCGTGTCGCGCACGGTGCCAGCCACGTCTAGACCACCCCGGCGGAGCATCTTGATATCAAACTTGGCGTTGTGAGCGACCTTCGTGAGTTCTGCGTGCTCCAGGAGTGGTCTCAAACCGGAGATCACCGACTCCTCATCGAGATGTTTCGATGGATCCGGCGATCGCACCGGAACATATACCGCTGCGCCGGGCTTCCAGGCCAGCGACACACCGCAGAGTCTGGCCCGCATCGGGTCAATCCCGGTCGTCTCCGTGTCGAAGGCGACCACCGATGCAGCAGCGGCTTCCTTCACGACTGAATC
>CAYQJN010000129.1:0-4908 GCA_964417845.1 uncultured Isosphaeraceae bacterium | reverse complement strand
GGGGTTGGGTGGTAGGGGAGCTAGGTCGCCCACGAAGAGTCCTTAGAGCAGGAAGATCAGCACGATCCCGAATCGAGTGGCGCCGACGCTTCGCAGGATTCCGATGTCCCGAGTCTTCTCATACACGATGGCCCAGAAGATGGCGACGATCAACGCGCCGCATACGAGATACACAATTGAGAAGAGCGTTCTCATCAACTCGCGTTCCTTCTCGACCGGCCCGATGAAGGATGCGTTCTGCTCCTCCCAGGTCAGGATGCTCACACCAATGCCCCGGCCAAACGGAGGGATGTCGAAGTCCGGGCTGGTGTGGGTGTTCTCGAAGGAGTGGTAGGCGCTTTCAACGGTCTGCTTGAGGGCAATGGGGTCGACGCCATCCACGCCACGTATGAGCACCATGGTGGCCCGCGCCGGGACCGAGCCGATGATCTGAGTGGGGTCGTTCGGATCGACTTTGTCTGCTGCCGAGAGTTGGGTGAGGTCCTGAGCAATGTCGATCGGGATCATGACACGGCTCTCATCGATGACGTATACGCCGCTGGAGAACTCGTTGGCAAACGGCATGACGATGCTCTTGGGCTCAAGCAGCCCGCCGCGGCTGTCAATAGGCAGCGTCGTCAGGGTGGCTTCGTGGCTGGGCATCCACCAATGCCCGCCACCCATCACACGATAGGTCCCCTCGCTTGTGCGCTCGTTGGCCTTGGAAACATGCAGTCCAGACACGATGGCAGGACGTCCGTTTCGCTCCAGTGTCAGGCCCTCATTGGTGATCAGGTCGCCGTTGATGAGGCGTGGCTCGTGCTGGTGCAGCGCACGCCAGTGCTCGTCCCCGAGCACGGTGAGAAGCTGCTCGGGTGACCACGCGAGTGATCCGAGGCGAACCCGGAGGTGATGCGGCGTGAGGCTTGCGGCCGTCTGCTCCATGAACGCTCGGGAGGCATCTGAGAGGGTGTCGTCAGCCGTCGCCTCAAGAACCCGAAGCCGTGTCGGCTGATCAAGCGCCTCCATGGCTGCATCAGGCTGCGCCAGAATCAGGCGATAGCGCAGGGTGGCCGCCGTCTCGGGCGGAACCGCATCCCAGTGCAGGGAGTCGGCGAAGCCAGTGACATTGGAGAACGTCGCCGGGTTGATGCCCCAGATCTGTACCTGCTCACTCTCCCGCGTCTGCTCGTCGGGGTAGGGCATTCTGAGCAGGCCCCAGGTATCGACCACCGGTGTGGCAGCTGCGACGGAGGCGTCCTTCTCAAGGAGGTTGATCAGCCGGTCGTAGTCGGGGATTCCTCGGATGGGATGGCTGATGACCACATCGCCCATCAAGGTCTGGCCGGACGATCGAACCATATCGAGAAACCCGGTCATGACCGAGATCACGATGATGACCAGCGCGACACACATCGCGACTGCCGCAACGGCGAGCAGCGGGATCATGCGGGTCATCAGGTATCGACTCGTGAGCAGCGGTTGGTACATCAGCCCTCCACGGCTGCGTGGATGGTAACGGGCACGTGGAAGCTTGATCAGTGCCGCTTGCCGTGGCGGATGTCAGGTGCCAGCGGGGTGCCGAGTTCGGCGGCCAATGTGCAAGGTGCACCGATGTCGACGGTGTGGATATCACCGGTCCAACGGATTGACTCCATGGTGGTGAAGCCGAGCTTCCATGCTGCAAAGGTCGCTGTGCAGGTCGCTCGGACTGCGATTCCCAGCGGAGCTCCGGTGTCTGCGTCAAGCCCGGATGGCAGGTCGACGGCGAGCACCGGCGTCGTCTGCTCATTGATCCACGTGATTGCTTCGGCGGACGTTCCTTCGATGGGTCGGTCCAGGCCGGTGCCGAACAGCGCGTCAACAATCAGGTCACACTCAAGCATGCCTTGCCAAGGTTCGCTCGGGAGCTTCATGTGACGACAGATTTCGGCGTTGACGGCGGCGTCCGTTCCTGCCTGCGGTGACCCGAACGTGCTGATGAGGACGCGCCGGCCCTGATTGGCCAGATGCCGTGCGATGGCCCATCCGTCGCCACCGTTGTTTCCCGGTCCACAACAGATTCCAACGGTGGATCGCCCCCCAGCCATGTCCATGGCCACGTCGGCCGCGCCTCGCGCCGCGTTCTCCATGAGCACGATTCCGGGCACGCCGACCTCTTCGATGGCGCGGCGGTCGAGCTCACGCATGGCGCGTCGATCGAGGACATGCAGGCGGTCATCTGGGATCAGGCTCATCGGCACGATGGTAGGGAAGCAGGGACGCTCAGGGGGTTCGGTACCATTCCCGCCCATGGCAGGCATGGCGATCATTTCGTTGGGGCTGGCGGTGCTGGCGGTTGGAGCCGCCGGCTGGTGGACTGTTGTGATGATCCGGATTGGACGCATGCTTTCAGCCGGCCTTTCGCTCCGGCGTGGTCTGGAGGGAGACGTCGTGTCTTCGTCAATCTCAGTCATCGTCCCGGCGCACAACGAAGAGGACTCGATCGATCAGTGCGTCGCCTCCCTCCGAAGGCAGCGGGTCGAGGATCTGCAGATCATCGTGGTGGCTGACCGCTGCACTGATCAGACAGAGGCCATGGTGTCGGCGCATGCCCGGGAGGACGACCGTGTGCTGCTCGTGCGAAACACGTCCCGTCCACCAACGTGGGCTGGCAAGTGTCATGCGGCACGGCTTGGTGCTAATCATGCGACCGGAGACTGGCTGGCGTTTGTGGATGCTGACACGCAGGCGAACCCCGATCTTCTGCGCGCCGCGGTCTCAGAGGCCACTCGGCGTGAGACGGCGCTCCTGAGTCTGCTGACCGATCTGGAGTGCCGCGCCTGGTTCGAGCGGTGCACGCAACCGGTCGCGTCAATGGCATTGATGTCGCTCTTTCCGCCTGACTCGGTCAACCGGGATGATCGCAAACGCACGTTCGCAAACGGACAGTTCATGCTCTTTGACCGTGAGTTCTATGAGCGGGTCGGAGGTCATGCAGAAGTGAAGGATGACCTGCTGGAGGACATGGCGTTTGCGCGGCTCATCTCCCGGAATGGTGGCCGCGTCAATGTGCTGCGGGCCGACGGTCTGTTGGGATGCTCGATGTATGCCGACCACGAAGCGTTTCAGCGTGGATGGATGCGCATCTTTCTCGAGGCGGACCACAGGCGGCCGCGAGATCTCAAGCGTCATGCCTGGCAGCAACTGCTGATGGGTTGGGGATTGCCAGGTGCCAGCATCGCATCGCTGGTGATGGGGTGCCTTGTTGAAGGATGGCCCGGTGATCTGGCCGTCATTGCGGGCGCGACGGCGCTGGTGCTTCAGCTCGTGGCGCTCTCATGGGCCTATCGCGTCGGCCGACAGGCATGGTGGTCCGTGATCCTGTTCCCGTTGGGGACGTGGGATGTCTTCAGGATCATGCAGTGGGCGGCGCGAGCACTGCGTTCCGGCGAACCGATTCAGTGGGGAGGCCGGGAGTATGTCATTCCGGCCAACGAATAACCCGCGAGCAGGCCGTTAGCGCTCAAGCCCCTCTTTCCATTCTTGAACACGGTCCACGTCCGTCATGACGAAGGACAGGGGTGTGACGGTGATGCATCCTCCTCGAATCACGTCCACATCCGATCCTTCGGTGGTGCTGGTGAATCGCATGCCTTCGCCTGCAGCCCAGTAATACACCTGGCCAGCGGGGCTGACACGGCGTTCGAATCCCTCTTCGAGGGGCGCTGCGTTCATGCCAACCACGCGAATCGGCGGCATCGGCGCGTCCGCCTGCTCAATCGGGGGGATGTTGACATTGAGCACTTCGTGCGGCGTGAGTGGTCGTGTCGCCAGGATTTGATCGATCACGTTGCGGGCAATCTCGGCGGCGCGGTCCCAGAAGATGCGGCTGCGATCCCGGAGGTACAGGCTCACTGCGATCGAGGGGACACCGAGAAAGGCCGATTCGATGGCTGCGGCCACGGTTCCTGAGTACAAGATGTTGATGCCGACATTGGCGCCGCTGTTCATGCCGCTGATCGTCAGATCAGGGAGGTCGTCCTCGCCGAAGTGAGCGGGCCACAATGACCGAATCGCCAGTTTGACACAGTCAGCGGGCCGACCGTCCACGGCCATTCCTCCGAATGAGGGTGTGACCTGTACAGGTTCAACCATCAATGGGTCGGTGTAGGTGATCCCGTGCCCCGCGGCGCTCTGCACAGTGAGCGGCGCTGCCGTCCAGACTTCGCCAAGGCTTTCGATCGCGTTGTGGAGCGACACGATGCCGGGGGCATGGATGCCGTCGTCGTTTGTCAGGAGCACACGCATGGTCTCGGAATCCTCAGGGGCTTTGGTTGTCAGCGATACATCAGTTCAAACACACGTGAGACAGTCTTGTCACCCTTCAACGCATCGAGTTCCTTGCCCGATGCTCGCCAGCGAAACAGCGAGGTCACAATGCGGCCCTCGTAGCCCGTTGCACCCTCCGCAGGCTGCCAGATGTTCTTACGCCGCTTCTCATCGAAGCGAGCAATCTCCACGCGCAGGGGTCGCCCATCCCGATTGAAGGACAAGCGAACGACGATCGAGAGTTTGCCGAACTGCATTTCTTCGAACGGAGTGAGTTTCGGCCGCTTGGTTCGCACATTCAGGCCATGGGCTGCGACCGGCCCGCCTTGCCGCTTGACGTTGACGGGCACTTTGGCAGCGGCGTCGGACTCGCGATCCGCGGCTTTCTCGACCGGCGAGAGATCAGGATCGGTGTGTGCGGTCTGCCCAGGCGATGTCGCGGGTGGCGCTGGGGTTGGGTTGGCATCGCCAGCGGGGGGTGTGGGAGGGGGCGCCGTCGTTGGTGACCGGGGACCCGCCCTCGGACGCGCCCGCCGGGCTGGGGTTCGCCGGGCTGGAGGGGGCGCGGGCCCGCGCCGACCTGGGCTACGCGCCGCGAAGCCTGCGTGACGGACTAAC
>CAYQJN010000128.1:0-4946 GCA_964417845.1 uncultured Isosphaeraceae bacterium | reverse complement strand
GCATCCGCAGGACCACCTGTATCTGGAACACCATCACCCGCAGCAGCATCAGCAAGCAGGAGTTGCTTCTCTCCTCGCTGGTGGATCAGACTTCGCGGCTCACCACACGCGACGAAAACCTGCAGCAGACCCTCGGTGATCTCATTACGTCCCTCGACGCGGCCGATGCCTCGACCTCGGGCACCGCTCAGCTTCTCGCCGATCGCATCGCCACCCTCCGCGTGGAATTGGAGCAGCGCATTCCCCGGGAACGGATCGACATTGATCGCCGCGCCCTCGAAGCAGAAGCCACCATCGAACGCCTGCAGATTCAGCTCACGCAGCAGGAGTTGACGGCCATCAACTTCGAGAGCGACCTCGCCATTCGGCAGGAAAACGCCCAGGACGCCATTACCGTCGCCACCGAGCGCATCGACGCCGTCCAGCGATCAATCGACGCCGCCACGCAGGCGCTCGATGTCGCCAGGGAAGACATCGCGGACGCCGAACTGGCCATCACGCTCTTCGATCAGAAGGCTGAAGCCGACGTCATCCACCAGCCGCTCACCATCGTGGGCGCTTTCGAGCGAAGCGTGCCCAATGAGAGGCGGGCGATGATGACGCTCGCCATACTCGTCCTTGGGGGCATGTGCAGCGTGGGGTCTGCCTACGGACTTGAGGCGCTCCGGCTCGCTCGCCTCGGCACGCTGGCCGACTGAATTGCGATCGCTCAGCCGATTGCTCCGAAGAGCGTGTCGATCATGTCACGCGCCACGGCCTCCGCATCGAAGCGTGACTCCGCCAGTGCTCGACCGGCCCGCCCCATCGCCGCCCGCCGCGGACCATCTTCAGCCAGCGTCAGCATGGCGTTCGCCAAGGTCGCGGCATCCTTCACCGGCACGATCAGCCCCGTGTCTCCGGGGATGGCGACCTCGCGGCAGCCGCGCACATCGGTCGTGATCGTCGCCCGGCCACTGGCCATGCCTTCGAGCAAGCTGTGCGGCGTCCCCTCGTGGTAACTCGGCAGCACACACACGCTCGCCTCGCCAAGCAGCTCGCGCACGTCCTCGACATGACCGAGGTACGTGATGCTTCCTCGATCGTGCGCAGCCTGCACTTCCGTCAGGGGCACCGACCCCGGCCCGCCATCGGCGGCGCCCGCGAGCAGCACACGCGCCTGCGGACACGCCGCCCGGACGATGGCGCCCGCCGCGATGTATTCACGCACCCCCTTGGCCGCCAGAAGCCGTGAGAGCATGAGAAACACCGGCGCATCGGGGAGGGGAAGCTCAGGAAAGGCCGCCAGATCGATGCCGGAGCCGGCCGTCATCGCGACCTTGGACGCGTCCTTCACCACGCCCCACCGCAGGAGATCATCGCGGTCCGGCTCGTTCTGAACAAAGACGACGTCGTGGTGCCGGCACGCCCGCCTCAACATCCTGATCGCGATTGCCCGCCGGACACCGGGCCGCATGAAGACGGCGCCCAGCCCGGTCACCATCGCCGCTGACCGCACCCCCTCTGCCCGCGCGGACCATCCTCCATAGATGTTCGGCTTGACGGTCGAGCACAGCAGCAGGTCCGGCGATTCGGCGCGAAGTAGTCGGCGAATTCGTGAAACGTACCGCAGGTCATCACACATCCGCACATGATTGCGATCGACGGCAAATTCCGTGAACCGCGCGCCGGCGGCCTTCAGCGGCGCCTCGACCCAGTCATCTCCGGGCGGGCCTGCTGCGAGCACATCGTGGCCCCGCTGCACCATCGCCCGAATGAGCGGAAGCCGGTGATAGATCAGCCCCGGCGTGAAGCCCGTCAGCACGATGACGCGGCTCACCGGCGCTGCTCCGCCACGGTGGCCCACACACGCTCATATCGGCGTGCCGCAGAAGCGGCGTTGTACCGCTGCTCGACGCGACGGCGCGCACGCACGCTGTAATCCACACGCTCCTGCGCGGGCAGATGCAGCATTCGATCAATCGCCGGCACGAGGTCCGCCGAGTCCTCGGCCGACACGATGCAACCGCGATCGCCAAGAATCTCTGCAGCCGCGCCAAGGTCCGTGGCGACGGCAGGTACCCCGCAGGCCATTGCCTCGACCAGCGCATTGGGAAAGGACTCACCCCACCGCGAGGCGGTGACAAAGCAGTCGAGCGCCGCATAGATCGGCTGCGGGTCTTCAACCTCTCCAAGCAGGTGCACCCTGTCCTGCAGCGGCGGCGTGGACTGCACCAGTTTCGCGGCAGGCCCGCCAGCCTCGCATCCGCGCCCACACAGGGCCAGATGGACATCCCGCCCGCGATCGGCCATCTGCGCAATGGCGTCCAGCAGCCGGGCGTGCCCCTTCATGGGATGGAATCGCGCTACGGAACCCACCAGCAGCGCCCTGTCCGAGAGTCCCAGGTCCGCGCGCATGCGCGTCCTCGCCGCGGGGCACGGCTTCATCCTGGAAGTATCGACGCCGTTTGCAAGCACCATGTGCCGGCGTCCGTGATATCCCACTGCCTCGTGCTGCACGCGGCTCACCGCGGCATTCCACAGGATGAGATCGACGCCGGCGCTCATCCTCGCGCCAAGTCGAATCATGCGAGCCGTCATCGGCTTCTCACGCGTGATGTCCACAAGCGAATGCCTGATGTTCCAGGACATCGCGGGGGGTGCCTTCATGCCCATGACGGCCAGTTTCGCGGCGACGTTTCCGTGATACATCCACCCCTGCACAACCTCGGGGTGCCAACGCGAAATGCGCCGGCGGATGGTCGCCAGCGCAATGGCCGACTGCCAGGGAGCGCGAAGGCCCAGCGCTTCCACCGTAGCCCCGGCTGCGCGAAGTCGATGCCCGATCGGTCCGTCGCCCTTGAGTCCGATGACATGATGGGCGGATCTGGTGGGCTCGGACTGCTCAACAAGCTGCGCGAGCGTGGCTTCGGCGCCACCCATACGCAGGTCGGTCACAACATGGAGCACACGGATCATCGACTGGAGAGCATATCGCCAGCACCAGCGACCACCTCACGAAGGGCGGCCTCGGTGCAATCATGACATGCCTGATCGGTCAGGGCGTCCAGGACGCGCGATCTGCAGGCATCCGGCGAGCACCCACGTTGAATGACTGATTCGATGGCCGCGGCAAGCGTCGCAGGATCGTGATCGGTCACCACCACGCCGGCCGACCCGACTATCTCCGCCGCAGCGCCCACTCGCGTCACCACGCACGGCGTTCCACAAGCCATCGCTTCCATCACCACATTGGGGCATCCTTCAGACCGGGAACAGAGCACCAGCGCGTCGAGCGCCGATAACACGGCGGGCAAGTCTGTCTGCGGGCCACACCACCGAACGCGGTCCGCCACACCAAGGTCATCTGCCATCGCCTGCAGTCGTGCCAAACGCGGTGGAGACCCGCCACCCACACACCACAGCGCGCAAGGCGCGGGCACCTGCGCCAGCGACGCCAGGAGCAGTTCATGATCCTTCACTGGATGCAGCCGCCCGACATGGCCGATGAGTGGACCCTCCACGGGGCCCCACGCGGCTCGCAGCGCCGCCGCGCCCGCAGGGTCGGGCGCGTACTGCGCCACATCCACACCGGACCAGATCATCCGCTCAACCGGAGCGCTCACGCCTGCGACGTGCATGGCGCGGATGCCATCCCACGAGTTGGCGATGATCGCGTCAGCGCCGCCGCGGCGCGCCAGCATCACATGCGGAAGCCGCCGCCGGAATGACACATCCGCCGTGCCGCCCGCGTGCCCGACCACCACGGCCGGTCGCGGTGCCATCCGCTGCGCAGCGGCCACGGCGATCCAGTTGGCCCAGTCCGCCAGCGCGTACACCACGTCGGGCTGCAACCGGGTGAGTTCCCGTCGAAGGGGTCGCCACGCGGAACACAACTGCATGAACCGGTGTGGGCCGCTTCCGCGAGTTCGCAGAAGGGCCCGCGTTGGAATGTCTCCGAGCACCGCGGCGTTCGTCGGATCGTCGATGCCGTCATCAATCGTCAGGAATGTCACCTCGTGGCCGCGGTCTGCCAGCCCTCTGGCAATCATCGCGTGCTGACGCTCGGCACCGCCCATTTTGAGCGAGCCGGTCAGCATGGCGACACGCAGAGCTCGCGAGCTCACCCGCACCGGCGGTGATTCAGGGATCCCTCGATCGCTGGCTTCGATCGTGGTCTCCTGCTTCATCCGCAGGCGATTCCCAGCGGCGATATGCCCGATGGGAACCTGCCGCGCGTCCTCGCCCTCAGGCGGAGGACCGGTCCCGAGAAACGCCGCGAGACGGCCGAGTGAGTCTTCCGGCCGCGCCAGGAGATCGTCAAAGTGCACCTGTTCGACGCGACGGCGTCCGATGAGCCGGGCCACCAGAGAGGCCGCACGCTCGGCCCGCCGCCATGCGCTCAGCGCGTGGTTTTCAGACATCGCCATGATCGCGCGCTCAACGCCCGCTTCTGCATCGCGAGCAAACCCCCGCATCATGGAGTCCACGACACCTCTGGGATCCCGGGTGAGGTGAATGAACCGCGCGCCGGGGCTCGACGCCACCGCCATCGCTCTGGCCGGGTTCTTCGATGAGTCAACGACCCACGATGCGCCTGTCTGCTCGGCGATCGATTGAATAAGCGCGCCATGGAGGCGATTGAATCGACGTTGCCGGCGACCCCCCACTCTCTGGCTCATCAATACCCGGGGGAGGTGCCGAATCCGCGCGAATCGCCGTTGTATCCACGCGTATTCGGCGCTGGCATGTGCGCCGAGCTCGGCTCGCCATGCGGCGAGGATTGGTCCCCAGCACTCACAGGTGGCCAGTGATGCACCGCAGCCACACCGGGCCGCATCGTCAGCAGGATCAGGTGGAATGCGTTCCAATTCGCCCGCGGCGAAGCAGCCCGGCAGCGTGCCCAGCATCGCCGCCAACACCGTGCTGCCGCTGCGTCCGGCACCGAGGATGAAGACGGTTCTGGGCAT
>CAYQJN010000127.1:0-4992 GCA_964417845.1 uncultured Isosphaeraceae bacterium | reverse complement strand
CCGCGGAAGCATCGCCATCTGTGCCCTCGACTCAATCTGGAAAACCCCGACCGTATCGGCCCGACAACACATGTCATAGACCGCGGCATCATCTTGAGGAATGCTGGCGAGGGTCAGTGGTGAGTCGCCGCCGATTTCATCGAAACACCGTCGCAGGCAACTGAGCATGCCCAGACCGAGCACATCGATCTTCAGCAATCCCATGGACTCAAGATCATCCTTGTCCCACTCGATGACCGTCCGCCCTTCCATCGCCGCGTTCTCAATCGGAACGATCGTCTCAAGCGGGACTTCAGTGATTACAAAACCGCCAACGTGCTGGGATCGATGCCGTGGAAGTCCGCGAAGCGTCATCGCGATGTCGATCGCCAGACGGACCACTGGACCGGCATCATCATCCGCCTCTTCTCGCCCTCCCTTGGCGAGCCGTTCAATCACGTCGAGCGACAGTCCGAGTACTCGGCCTGACTCGCGAATGGCACTTCGCCACCGCCAGGTGATGACCGTCGCGCAGAGCGCGGCGCGATGCCTCCCGTATCGCTCGTAAATGTATTGAATCACTTCTTCTCGGCGGTCGTGCTCGAAGTCAACATCGATATCCGGGGGCTCACCACGCTCACGGCTGAGGAAACGCTCAAACAGCAGGCTGCTTGTTGCGGGATCGACCGACGTAATGGCGAGCGCCCAGCACACCGCCGAGTTCGCTGCGGACCCCCTCCCCTGACAGAGGATGCCTCGGCACCGCGCAAAGCGAACGATGTCGTGCACCGTCAGAAAATAGGACGCATAGTCAAGCTCAGCGATGAGCGACAGTTCTTCTTCGACCTGCGACGCAACCGTGCCTGGAACACCACCCGGATACCGAGCAGCAAGCCCTGCCTCCGTCAACGCCGCCAGGTGATCGTTTTCGTCCACCCCCGCCGGACAGACATCACGTGGAGGTCGGTACCCGACCATGGACAGCGAGAATCCGCCGCTGGCTCGCTCGGCAATTGAACGACTTCGTGCAATCGCCTGCGGGTAGTCAGCGAATCGTGATTCCATCTCCGCTGGATCGTGCAGGCACCGCTCAGCATTCTGGTACAACCGTGTCCCCGCCTCGTCGAGGGTGCAATGGAGACGAAGGCAGGTCATCACATCATGCACACGACGGTGCAGACGATCGTGGAATCGAACGTCATTGGTGACGACCAGCGGAATTCCGGTGGACGCCGCCAGGTCTGCTCGGTGTCGAATCCGGGCGTGGTCATCACCTTCGAAGTGCTGCTGGATCGACATCGACAGCCGGTCATCGTCGAACACATCACGCAACCGCAAGAGCGTGTCGCGATCTGGCATCACCTCCCCGGCCTGAGGTGACAGGACTGCGAGAAGTCCGCCATGACACTCCGTCAGGTCATCGATCGCGAGCGCGCACTCCCCTTTCGTGGCGCGGCGACGGCCTCGTGTCAGCAATCGACACAATCCCCCCCAGGACACACGATCGGTCGGATAGACAAGAACCGAGGTCGCCCTGGCATCTGCCAATTGAATTCGAGCGCCGCAGACCATGCGCACGCCCATCTCGCGGGCCATCACGTCGGCACGGACCAGTCCGGCGACACTGTTGGTGTCGGTCACGCCGATCAGGTCATATCCAAGTTCCGCGGCGCGGCGCACACAGTCTTCGGGGCGACTGGCGGCCATGAGAAAGCTGAAGGCGGTTGTGATTTCGAGTTCACAGTACATCGGCACCGCCTCAAAGCCACGCGCCCTGAAGAAACCATGATGTGCCTCGGCGGTACACCCAGATCCACTGGCCATCTCCACGGCACGCGCGCCAGTAGTCTCGGCACTCCACGTCGCCCTCACGTGCGAGATCATCGGACCACCATGGCCACTCGATCCGCTCCGGACCAATGGCTTCCACCAGAGGCCACCGCCTGGCTCCATGTCGCAGTTCGCCCGATCCTCTCGAATCCGGCAACCGAACCCCCACCTGCATCGGTGCCATGAGCCTCGTGGGCCGATCGTGGTCGATCTGAACCGGCGGCGAGACCCTCACGTGAACCGGCGAGGTCACGCAGCAGGCCTGATCGGGCACATGCGTATCGAACCACGTCCGCCGAATCACCCGGCCATCGCCCAGTCGTTCCCGCAGAAGATCGACCAGAGCGCCCCAATCACGCGTCACCGCCGTGTCGCCCCGCGTGGCGTCTGCCCTCCACGCCATCCGCTGCGAGGCGGGCAACGGGCCATCCTTCGCCACTTCGATCAACATCGAATCGACTCCACAGGCCACATCAACTCGTTCAAGCCGATCCTGAAGAACGGCCTCGAGATGCCCTGCATCGCGCGTCGGATGCGCCGCCTGAAACGACCATCGCCAGTCCGGTTGGTCGTGACGGAAGAGCGTGACATCCACCCGCTCAGCACCACGCTGCGCTCGATCGAGGGCGTGTGCGAGGTCGGCCACCAGACGTGTCGTCACCACCTGTAGCGTTCGGAGATCGCGTATCGGTCCGTCAAAGACCTGCTCGGCTCGAATCAATTCGCGTGGCGACGATGACCTCATCGGCGGATCCGACTCGAGCCCCGACCACCGGTCGAGCCGCTCAAGCACGTCTGGTCCGAATCTGGCCAGCAGTGCATCGCGTGGAATCGACGCAAGATGCGACACCGTTTCAACCCCGACTGCCTGCAGTGACTCGCAAACATCGCGATGCAAACGAAGAGCTTCGATTGGCAACGCCGAAGTATCACGAACGGTTTCGTCGCCGTACCGTGCGAAGCCCCACGCCTGAGTCGGCGTCACGCCCGAGGCCACCACGGCGGTGAGATGCAACGCATCGAGATCCATGCGAATGCGGTGGACCAACGCGTCTGCACCGCCGAACAAGTGATCGCATCCACCAACGTCCAACTGCAGCCCATCCGGTGGATCTATCGCCGTCAAGGGTGTGAAGCGACGCGCCCACACTGCCAGTGATCGAAGCGCCGCCGTGTCCGCATCCACATTATGGGGTGCGACGTGAAGCGCCCGATCGCCAAGCAGCCCCTTCGCTTCGGCCATCACCATGCCGACCCGCACGCCGTGGTGAAGGCACTGTGCACATGTCGCGACCACGACGCGGCGACCGGACATCTGCTGCTCGATCAGAATCGGTGGTGTCGATCCGCCGCCCGATCGGCGGCGCCATCGACGAGCCTCCAGTTCGGCCGGCCAATGCGGCAGAAATATCGACAGGTCCCTGTGCATGATCCCACTCCAGCATCCAGGACGCGAGCGCCTCCTCGCCTGCCCGGCGAACAGCGCCAGGATCTCCCTCCGGATTGAAGACCTGATCACCTTTGCACCGAATCAGATCGAGTTGCCATCGAGCGCGATGGACCCCGCCACGCAAAGCCTCCGCGGCCGCCAGACGCCGTACGCCCCACCGCGTCATCGCCGCCGACGGACGTGCGCGGGCCGACAGATCACCCGCCAACAGCACCGTCACGCCAGACGCCGTTGCCGCGAGGTGCAACCGACGCGTGATGGTCAGCGTGGCGTCGGCCGCATCCACAATGACGCAGCACGCAGCCCCACTTCGAATCGAACGCTCGGCCGACCACCACCGCGACGTGGCATCACGCGGGTCAACGAACAACGACACGCCGGGCAGATCAACCTCACTGGCCACCCCCAATCGTGCCAGCGCAGGTAGATCAGGCCAGACGCGGCGACCAACCCAGACCACGGTGTCGGACTGTGAAGACCGCCCTCCCCCGGCCTCCCGATGCGCTGCGACGACTCGGCCCGCCAGCCGACCAAGCAACCCGAGCGGGGGACCAGCGGTCCCGAGAAACTCGTGCACACCAGCAACCGCCAACCCACCTTCGACCGGCTCATCCGCTTCAGCCAGTCCGGCCCCCCGCAGGGCAGGTGCAGATCCCGCTGCCTCGGATCGCGACTGCGAACCATCACGCAGCCGGGCTACCAGATCGTCCGGCGTCAGGGAACCGCTCCGAACCGCTCCGTGAATCGCGGCGTCAACGCCGCACCAACCTGTTCGGAGACACCATGAAGCCTTCATGTCCGAATGTTAGGTGTTTGTACGGGTATCGTCAATCCCCTTCGGCCACCATTTTTGCCGACAAATCAGGATCGTCAGGTAGAGTGGGGGGTCGACCGGGCGGCACAGGGCCGCCCGCTCGGCCAGGGGATGGGCCGATGGGCACATTGACCGAAGTCCTGAATTCCGCCCTTGATGGCCGCGCAACGACCGCAGGGGCCGCATGGAACGCGGTGTACGATGAAGTGCACCACATGGCGGCCGCCGCCGTGGCCCGCGAATCACCGCGCACCCAATTGCAGCCCACACTTCTGGTTCATGAGGTCTTTCTCCGATTGAACCGCCATCACCCCGACCGCTGGGAGAATCGACGGCACTTCTTTGGTGCCGTCGCTCGCAGCATGCAGCAATACCTGGTCGATCAGGCTCGAAAACGCGGCGCCAAACGCCGCGGCGGAGATCGCCGCAAGATCTCCCTCTCGATGATGATCGGAGAACTCGCCAACTGGGAAACCGCCAGCACCACGGACGTGCAGGGGCTCGTTGACGCGATGCATCAACTCGAACAGGACTCGCCACGCGCCGCCGAGATCGCACAGCTCCGCTACATCCTCGGTCTGACCGTGACGCAGGTCGCGGGCATAACGGGCATCTCCGATCGAACCGTCAAAAAAGACTGGGCCTATGCCCGAGCCTGGCTCCGCCGACATCTGGACTGCATGGACTGATCGATGACGCCGCCGCACGATCAGAAACGCCGAGCGCTCTTCGACGCCGCGCTCGACACCCCGTCGGACCGCCGTGACACCTGGCTCAGATCGCAGGTGGGCAACGACCTCAAACTTCTGGAGGAGGTCCGCTCGCTTCTTCGCTACCACGAGACGCTGGCGGCGCCGCAACACACTCCACCGTCACCCACGCCCGATCCCCTCATCGGCACACAGATCGCCGGATGCAC
>CAYQJN010000126.1:0-5019 GCA_964417845.1 uncultured Isosphaeraceae bacterium | reverse complement strand
CAGCAGAGCTTGGTGCTGACGGCCATAACACGCCCCTCAGGGGGCGCGACCGCCACTGACAGCCCACGGCACCCCTAAGGCCATCCAAAACCACGGGTTACTCATTGATCCACCCGCAACAAGCGATATGCTCAAGGCCAGTTGGAGATATTAGGATAACCTTATGTGGATAAGCCTTGAACTGGTTGCAGCCACAGCGGTCTCCGCCGCTGCTTTGGGCGGGGTCACCCATGACGGTGGCACCAACAGTTCGATCGCGGTGTTCGACGAACGCAATCTCAATGAAACGATCGTCTCATCTGGCGGCTGCGTGCATCACTACATCGACAACTTCTACGGCGAAGGCGTGCCAGCAAGTACCCAGCTCCAGGGACATCAGCACATGCTGATCGCAGACATTGTGTTCAGCGAGGGCCTCCTCCAAGCGGCGTATCGGAGTCACTTCTCTCTCGATACTGCCACGCGCGTCACGCTGGATGCTGGAGGAGATGTTTCGTCGACCCCCCCGTGCGGGTCCAAGGGCGGCGTCGGCCCCGGGGTGCTGGCCACCGGATCCGGCCAGACAGACCCACTCTCTGCTGGCGACGACTACATGATATTGCTGGAAGACTGGCCCGACGCTGGGGCCAGCATGGTCCTGCAATGCACCGAGGTCCAACACCCAGCGAAATCGCCCTATTGGGCCTCACTGGCATTCGTGCCATTTGTGACAGACGACGACGAAGGCAGATCGCCCCTGACGACAAACGACGACCAGGTGGAGGTTCGGTCAGAGCGGTGACCGCAGGGTGCCCGCCCGATTCTGACCTGCAAGGTCATCAGATTCAACTGATGGCCGACACAGCCAGGCGTTCCTGCCCAGTGGCAAGTGGGTGGTGCCAGGCACGCTTGGCATTCACCCAGACCAAGTCCACAGCAACAGCCCACTGGCATTTGCCAGTGGGCTGCGTCTCGTCACGAGTTACATCTCTCAGAATCAACTTGGCTCCTCGAGCATCAACTCATCATGCGGCTGATGAAGGAAATTGCGGTGGTACGTGTTCCAACCAGACTCTGTGCCTGGAACACCCCGTGGCGCCGACACAATGTCCTGGATCTCAGTCTCAACTAGGTCGCTGCCTAGCACCTCATAGGTCTCCGAGTCGTGCAATCGCACAAACCCGAGAATGCGAACGCGCCGAGTGTAGAGCGGCGTGTCTGCAAGCGGCTCAAATGTCACCTCTGCGCGTCGAAGCTTGTAGTCGAAGACGTGTGGCGACAAGAACGGCTCCATGTCGCCTGCTCGATCCAAGATGTCTTCGTACCGATCGATGGCTTCAACGAGTTCGAGTATCTCGACTCGGGGAATGTTCCCGATGTCTGGCGTTTCAGAGACTCCCTGAAGGATTCGAATTGGCTCCCGCGGCTGGAAGTGGCCCGTCAGCATCTCTGAATCCGGACGAGCCGAAGGAACGAGCTCGTACATCTTCTCTGTACCAAACGGGACTCGATGATCCTGCAATGCGCCAAATCGTTCTCGATCTCGCTCGTACACGGTCCCACCTGAAGCCAGTATCGATCGAACCAAGGCATCGTCGAAGAGATCCAGCACGTCTTGATTGTTGACGTCATGGAGATGCACAATTGCTGCGCCAATTGGCAAGCCATCTCCCTTGACACTCACAATTGCGTCACGAGCCCACTGTTCCAACCCCCGCCTGAACATGTCAAAGGACGCCTCAGCAGGTGTCTTGGGCGTATTGGCCGCCATCGCTGCCGGTGGCTCCGGCGCTTCCTGCTCCTCGTCGTTCTTGGGCTCCGGCTCTTGCGAGGCAACTTCTTCTGCAGGGGCCGCTTCAACCAACATGCGAAGAGACTGCGTTCGGCTGAATCCAAGCAGATCGGTTGTTGTCAGCGTCAGGTCATACACGCCCGGGGTGTGCCAAGTGTGCACCACAACCCCGCGATCGATCTGCCCAACGGCGATGTCCCGATTCGCCCCGTCGCCGAAGTCCATGCGGCATGAGGTCATTGGGACTTCCGCGTCATTGAAGTTGCCGATCTCAGTCATGATCTCTGCCGGCTCGCCGGCCGTTGCAATGAAAACAACTTCTTCAAGCGCATCATGCACTCGGTCAACGTCGCGAGGACGCGGTGCCGTTGAGTCTGCACCAGCATTGGCTGTCGCCTGCCTCGGTGACCAATAACCCGAAGCAATTGGTGTATCTGGCAGTGCCCAAGCACCGGGCCGAAGATCCATGACCGACACGGGCCGCATGGTCATGCCCCAATACCCATCGTCACCGAGCGCCACGAGGGCCAGCGTAGCACCGGAGAGTTCTCGATCAGGAGTCCAGGTCACCGTATCGCCAACGCCAATGACTCGAGTAGGGAGCAGCGCATTATCTAGAATGTGCCAGTCATATCCGCCCTTCGTCGCGAGGTAGTCACGCAGCTCTGCATCGACTCGTCCGCGAAGATCCAACCACCCATCAATGCCATACATTTCAGAGTGGCCTGTTCCCGGCGACCGATGCCCGCTCGGAAGCTCAGACTGCCCACTTTGGATCGCTGCTGGGTCGAAAAGCAACCAGAAGGCATGCTCATTGGGGCTGTCGCTCATGTCTTCGGTCGCAAGCGTCAGCGTGTCGCCCGCATAAAACGTGTTTGTTTCCAGTGGGCGAGTAGGTGTCACCCGTGTGCTCAATACCGGCGCTTGCGCCACATCAAACGCCACATCGGTTGTCTTGCCTCGATTCAAAGTAACGGACCGATGCCACCGCATGGCCGTGCGATCATTACCCTTCGACCGAGCACTCACCACAATCACCTTGCGATCATCGAACGGCTTCAGGTCCTCGACGATCAGGATTGGATCGTCCTGCTCCCCCTTTGCAACAGATCGCTGGGGGACGCCATCGACAAGGATCTCCATGTCCATTGGCGCCTCGGCAATGTTGATTCGCAGCAGCGTCAGGCCTGCATTGGCTACTGCCTGCTCAATCTCACGCATCGCCTCATTTCCGAATGCTGGCGAGTCCTCAACTTTGGCAACAAAAGCCTTGTCAAGATCCCGAATAGACTTCAATCCGAGTTGATCCAGAACCCTTGCCACGAATTGCGAGATGTCATCGGTCTGTGGCTGCACCATCGCCATCACTCTGTCTGCCCGCTCTTTGGCCTGGTCAAGGGAGCGAAACCCAGCTTTCCCAACGTCGCGTATACCCGCAAGATCCTCGCGGCTTGTGTTTCCAAGGTCGCGGACCGTGGTAATGCCAATCGCAGCGCAGGCCGACACAACTGAGTGCGGCAAGCCCATCGTGCGAAGCGTGTCGGACGGTCGCAGCCCTGCCATGACACGGACTGACACAGCGTGATCCATCTCGGCTTTGGCGTCGCGAAGCACGAACCGCTGCACCAATTCACGCTGCTTCGATGTCATCATGGCCATCTGGCGCACGTCGGTCACACCGGCCTCAGTAAGCGCCACTGCAACAATCTGGTCCAATCCCAGATCCTGAAGCCCTGGTGCGACTGGCCCCACCCGCGGTGCAGGTGTCTGTGAAACCTCCGTTTCCCCTTTCGCCTGAGCTGGCGGATCACCTTGGGTGGGTCCTTTTGCCTGAGTGGTTTCCTTCGCTGGCGTTGGTTTGGCCGCAGGCGTTGATTTGCAGCCCGCAGCGAGGCATCCAAAAGCTGCAACAGCGGCCATGATCCACAATGTGACAGTCTTCATTCGTGCGGTCCTCATCTCTCTCTGCCAACATGCCAGGAGACAGTGCGCAGTGGTTTCACCCGAGCCCCCGCTGGATTTGATCCCCGATGGACCCCCAAAGTGCGAGACGGCTCCAGCCACTCCGTGCGGTAACTCGGGGGGCAAGGGGACGCACAATCTCAGAAGTCAGGCAAACAGGACTTCGGCTGAGGCGAACACCACAGGCAGACCCCTCTGCCCACTGGCACATCCCGCACCACAGCCCCCGAATGGACGCGTCTGACCCCCGCAACCCCTCCGGAGCTGATTGACGCATGACTCCCCGAGAGGAGTGCCACTGCATGTCATCACAACCAACTCGGGGCAGCCGCCCGGGCATCCGGGCACATTGGCAGTACCGATTCGACCGGGCCATAACTAACTGGTGGCACCGGCAAACTCATGCTATGGCTGGCCGCCATTTCGGCCGGCATGGTTGCAGTAGCCGCCATCTTCCTCGCCCTGGGGATCCGCCCTGAGGGCGAAGACGACGCGCTGCCCTACGCGGAGTCTTTCTGGACCACACTCAACATGGCCCTGGCCCCTGGGGCGGTGGAGGATCCGGGCTGGCCCTATCGCCTCGTCATGCTGGCGGTGGCCATCCTTGGCGTGCTCATCGTCAGCACCATCATTGGTGTGCTCACCGCGGGCATTGAAGGCAAGCTGGACGACCTCCGCCGCGGCCTCGCCGAGACGTACGCGGCAAGCGGACAGCCGCATGATGCACTCACTGAGTTTGACTACCTGGTCACGCATTCGTCTGACGACGTTCGCGGCGTGAACCTGTGTAGCCGCGCACGCTTTCATGAGGACCAGGGCCGACCTACCGCCGCCCTCGCCGATTATGAAGCCGCGAGAACAGACACCCCCAATCTGTTCGACGCGTGGCTTGGAGAGGCCCGCACAGCACACGCGCTGGGAGATGCTGCCGCCGCCAACCGGGCGATTGAGATGTGCAGGCAATTGCAGCCGGGTGATCCCCGTATTGAAGCAGTTGGCCTGACCGGATCTCAATGAGCACCGGCATGTTCCCTCAAACGCAATGGGATCCTTCAACGGGCCTTCAATGCGGCCACAGTGCTCGCCCGTGTTGAGAGGTCGAATCTGAATGGTGTCTCGGCAAGGAGAGGTCGCCCACGTGGAAACCTGTGCCACGCGGGCGGCGGTCTGCCGCATTGGGGGTAGAAGGAGTCGCCCATGTACCAAACACGCCTCGCCCGATTCGCCCTTATCACACTGATCTCCGCCCTCTGCCTGACGGCATGCGGCGGGAGCCCCGCAGGAAC
>CAYQJN010000125.1:0-5046 GCA_964417845.1 uncultured Isosphaeraceae bacterium | reverse complement strand
CTTTGGCCACTTGGGTACACGCCCTGAGGGAACGCGGAAGGGTACCGCATGCCCCCTCTGCGGGCAAGAACGGGGCCTTCATTCGGACGTCGACGGCAGGCAGTCACAGGCCTCGCCATTGACCGCCATGGCATGCGCCGTGGCCGCCAGCACCCAATCCGCCTCCGATTCCGGGTCATCACCGGGACCAATTCGCCCCGCTCCGAGAGGATGCTGGCTCCATCGAAAGCGCGTTGGGAGCCACTGACCCCCGCATTGGACAAACTGATCCATCGTGGTTCGTGACAGCGTGGCCACTCCGGCCAGATCTAGAATTCGGTCGATTCGCCTGGGCCCGAAATCGAGTTCCGGATCGAGGTAGATCCAGTAGGGCCGGGGCCACCCAAGCCTCAGGACGACGCAGGCCGCCTCCTGGATCATGACAGGCGCTGTCTCCACCACGGCTGCCCCACTTGGCAACCGCTCGAGCAGGGCTCCCAGATCGTGTTCAGACGCTCTGGAAAAACCTGCATCGATCGAGCCGATGCAGGCACCGGCCCCTAGCCAACTGTCTTCCACACCCAGCATGGACGCGCCCACCTCGGGCACCGGTCGCATCGACTCGTTCAATCGGCCGAATGACACGACTCCTCGATCCGATTGCCACTGCATGGTCGCTGGGTGGCGATGATCGGGATCCAGTCCTTCCACTACCGGCGCGACGACGCGGCGCGCCTGCATTCCGTCCTGCCTCCAGGATGTCCACCACGTCACGGGGTCAGCAGCCCCGCTGAACATCTGCGATGTCGTCTTGTATGTGACGTCGAACTTCTCGATCGCATCCCGCCTGCTCGCGAAGATGAATGCCACATCTTCGATCGAGATGATCGGAGGTGTCCGTCCCGAGTTCCAGGCCCGCACGATGTCGCCCGCCACGCCATCCTCACCACCATCCGGATCACGCGGCATGCTCGACACAAGCGCATACAGACCGTCGCTCGTAGCCGGTGCCGACCCAGCACGCAGCTGCATCATCAGTCCAACGACATCGGCTTCACAGACCAACATCGCCTGAACAAAGCACACGAAGGACCCGATAACGGAAATCATGACGCCTCCTCCGCTCGTGCAAACGCTAGGACCTCAATGGCAGGCTTTAGTTCCTGCCCTGCGCGATCGCGCACCACGACCCGTCCGCGCAGCACACCCTCGGCGTCCAGATCGCACTTCCACTGAAGGTGCATCACCCGCTCACCCACTGGCGTGGATGCCAATCTCGGGTGCAAGGCGATGGACCGCATAGATAAGCCTGTGGCCACGCGCGCGCCGCGCGGAACTGACACAACCACCTCCCCAGCCTCTCCTGGCCGCACCCGGCCAAGAAACAGACGTTTCACGCTGGACACATCGGATCGCTCCGAACACAACCGAATCGGCACCTGTATCTGATGGGCTGCTTCGGCGCCGTCCTGGCGATGGACGATCGCCGTCACGATGATGGCCCGGGGGGTATTCGACCGTTCACTGTGTCCGATTCCGATCCGCGCGCCCCAGAGTCCATCAGACAGCAGGTCGAATGATCCGTGCTTCTCACCAGATGACACTGAAGCCCATCGCGCGCTCGCAAGCTCGCCCTCGCCATGCCATCGCACGAGCACATCATGACTGCGACCGGCCGCCCGCGATGACGCCATCCCATCACTCAGCCTAGCCTCCAAACCCGGAACCACACCGCCCATCAGAATCCGCGTCGGAGGGTGGGACCGACTCAGGAACGCGGCACCCCATTGCTGTGGACCCGGTGTCGATCGCGGCCTGATCTGCAGACGAACGTCCTGCCGCCCGCCAGCCGGCACAAACCGCGGCGCCTCCACGATGCTCAGACAGGCCGGGCAACTCACAATCGATCGATCGAATACCCAGTCCTCACATCCGTCATTGACCAACGTAACCACGATCTCACGATCCGGCGCTGAGACGACACCCAATGAGATCTCCGTCGAGTCACCGACATCAGCCTGTTGTGTTTCGAGAGTGCACAGGGTTGCCAACAGGAGGATCATCATGCCTCACCCTTCGTCCTCACAGGCCAGCACACGGTTCACATGTCCGAAGCAGGGCGCCTGCGCAATGACAACTCCGCCCGTCGGCTCGCAAGGACCACTACACCACCCGAAGATGTTTCCAAAGCACTGGCACGCCATCGCGGAGTAGGTTTGCCCAACCTCGGCACAGGGCACACGTTCCAGTGTGCGACCGGTCCACTCGTCACTCCAGTATCCCCGCATCGAAGGGGTTCCTGGACATCCCCGTGTCGCCATGGCACCGGCACATGACTCGACGGTCGTGAAGGGACCATTCGGGCATATCTGGGGAGGCATGTAGCAGCCGCGCATGTTGATGCCACTGGACACCCATGAGCAGTCGGACAATGCCGTCCCCGGGCCCGGCTGTGGGGCTGGCCCATCCGACCGCGCGCCGCTGACCAGCAGGAGTACGCCACAACTCACTGTCACGATTCTTTGAATGTGCATGTACACGACCTCCAATCGGCACCACGCCCACCGCAGCGCCGTCGGAACCCTATCTGGCCATTGCCCCGCATCGAAACCGTGCTGCCAAAACGCAGCACGGCTTGACTCCCACCCAATCTCGAAGATACTTGCCAGCGTGGGGACCGGAGGAGACCGACATGCAGTCACGGATCTTCATTGCATTGGTGGCATTCAGCACCTTCACGTCGAGCGTCATTGCCCAACGGTTCAGTGGCGCGATTCCGAATCCCATCAGCCATGAGGTCATGCAGGACATCGCCCGCACGCTGGAGTTCAGCCAACAGCAGCGTCAGGCGCTCGCCTCACTGCATACGAGTTATCTGGACGCGTGGAAGACGACCGTCGCCGACGAAGCCGCGCCGGTGCAGCATCGTGAGCAGCGTCAACCCCTCCCTTCAGACGCCCGCTCGCAGGCGACGCAGATGCTCACGACCATCCGCGACATGCAGTCGGCAACCGTGGCCCTCCAGGAGGTGGACGCCCGGTTTCTCGACCACATCTCGAATCTGCTGTCCGATGATCAGTCCGTCCGCCTCGAAGCATGGAGCGACGGAGAACACGCGCGGTGGCATGCATCCAGTCTCGACTTTGTGGGAACAGTCCCCAACCCTGTGGCGCTGATTCCGACCTCCATCCATTCTCCCGCCGACCGACGTGCAGCGGTCGCTGCCGTCGCCCGACTCTCGTCCGACCGCCGCACGGCGCTCGGACGTCTGCACCGCACAACCATGACCGCCATCAAGACAGCGCTGTCTGACATGTAATCAGGACGCACGACTGCCGACGAGCTCAAGACCAGACTCGCGAACCTCATGTCCGCCCAGCATGCGGCATACGCCGAACTCGCCGATGCCCAACTGCAGGAGGTCGCCGCCGCGCTTGCCCCATGGGATGACCGAATCTCCGATCGCCTTCCCCTCATCGCCGGCCGCCTCGACACCGATCAGGGAAACGACCAGGCCTGCAGTGAACTCCTGAGACTCATGGACGCGTCGGCGGCCATCACCATGAGCGCCGAAGAACGGGCCGCGATACAGGCGATTCTGAACACTGCCCTCACGGACCTTGCTCGTCTCAACGAACAGTGGCAGCGCACGCGCGACCTCGACATGATCAGCACGATGGTGTCGCGCGTCGAGGACGCACGAGCGGCGCTGCTGCGTGTGACCCAAGGCCAAACCTCACAGCGCCTCGCGGAGGCACTCGCTGCCCGCGACACGCCGATCGACCAACCGACCACCGCCGCACGCTCGGCGTCCGAGCCGATCGATCTTCACGGACTGTCCCCACGCCAACTCAACCTGATCGCCGGCATTCTCGCCGTCAACACGAGCCACCTGGCTGACGTCTGGCGATCGTGGAATGGACGCATGACCGCCGACCCCGACATGAGCGCCAAGATCTACGATTGGACCAGCGGGTGGGGAAACCGCCAGGACCGCAGCGAATCCGAAGCTGTCCAGCACTCACTGACGATCCTTGCGACCGCCGATGCATGGGACGCCGACCTCATCAATCGCTGCGCGGCGACATCCACCCCTGTCCTTCGCCAGCGCCTCGCCCATTACATGACCAGGTCATGGAGGAGACTTCCCTACCTGCATCTCCCCCCAAATCGCATCGAGGACGACGGTCCGTTTCGATCGCCCTGGGTGGACCTCGCCCATCGACTCAACGTCATTGAGGCAGCCGCCCAAGCCGAACTCAACCTCGAGGATCCGGCCATCACCGACCCCCTGCTCGCCGCCGCCGCCGCCATGCTGCAAGTGCACGATCGCCTCGCGCTGGCCGAGATTGCTTTGACGGAGTCACCCGCTGCCTGGGTCCACGATCGGGAGCAGGGAATCTGGAAGCCCAATGAAGCCATGGCACATCACCTGGAAGCCCGAGACCGCCTCGCCGACGCGTCCAGACAAGAGGCCTACGAGAACCTCACGCAACTCGAGGCGAGCCTTCCCCCAGCAACCATGAGCCGGTTCATGGCCGCCGCAGCGCCCATGATGTGGCCTCAGATCATCAGCCCTCTGAGGATCGCCCAATCCCGACTGGACGCATGGGCCGAATCGAGCCTCGTTTCAGCGGAGCGCGTGGCCATCAGAAGCGCCTTCGCCGAATTGGTCACGCAGGTCTCGGCGGTTCAGCAGCAGATGGCCACGCTCCTCGCTGAGGCAGCCAGGAGGCGCCACGGCAGTCCGATGGACGGCATCACCGCGGAACTCAACGCGCTCGACGATCAACAGATCAACCTGATCCGCGCATGGATGGACTCACTGCCACCTGAGTTTGCGCACGTACAACCCTATTGACTGGTGCGTCCAGCCACTGGCACCTCGCACGTCGACGGACGATCAGGCGGCTCGCCTTCTCCTGCGCAGGTGCGATGTCCACGCCATCATGAACATTCCCGCAGCGCCCGGGGCCGGAACCCACGCGATCGAATGATCGCTTTGCCAGGTTTCGCCGAGTGCGTCGTGTCCCTGAAAGCCGGCCTCGAAGGTAAATGCCTCGGTGG
>CAYQJN010000124.1:1794-5108 GCA_964417845.1 uncultured Isosphaeraceae bacterium | reverse complement strand
GACCTCTTGATACGTGGCCTCGGACTCCTGCTTTGCATCGCGGCGGTCGGAGTCGGGAGTCGCCTCTGGATGCAGACGCAGGCACGGACCTATGGGCCGATCGCATGGCTCGCGTGCATCGCCCCATTGGTCATCGGCATCATCTTGTTGATCTGGCCGAGGGAATCGCTTGAGGCGATTGCCGTCACCGTGGGCATCGTGGTGCTGCTGAGGGGCGTCATCGAAACATCGGTTGGACTCGCGAATCGCTCCCAGCGAGGATGGGAGTTCTGGTTGGCCCGCGGGCTGATCGCCATCGCGCTGGGCATCTTCTTTCTGGCGTTCCGATCGTGGGCGGCCTACCTGCTGCTCATTCTTCTGGGCATCGACCTCATCACACGGGGTGCGGCAGGCGTGAGCCTCGCGCGGGGGGGTCGTGGTGAGTGATAGGGTCTTTGAGGCGATGGGTCGCTACTTGATGCGGCGTTTGAGTCGTGGCGCCAGTGTTGACTCCTGCTTCTCAAGCCACTCCACCTGCTTCCAGGCCCCGAGCACACTGCCCGTCTCAAGGTGTGCCCTTCCAAGCCAGTAGTGCGCTTCCGAGGACCTGCCATCGAGTTGAATCGACCGCGTGATCGCCGTGACAGCGGCTTCAGGCCGATCCAGCCCAAGATCAACCTGACCACGAATCAGCCAGTTCTCCGGCCGGCGATCATCTCGATCGAGTGCGCGCTCGATTGACGCTTCCGCACGTTCATAGTCCGAGTTCTTCAGGTGTAGGCGGGCCATATGAACATGCACACGGCCCATCTCCGGATTCAGCGCCAACGCTTCTTCCCAGAAGGCCATTGCCTGATCGCAATTGTCCAGATCGAAGTGAATCAGGCCAATCAACTCCTGACCGGCGGCATGGCAATCCCCGAGATGCCCCGCCGAGGAGAGAAACTCAATCGCTCGAAACTGCTGCTCAGCGCATCGCATGAGCCGCGCCGCCAGAATGATGCCCCTGGTTTGGCTCGGCTCATCCTCGCAAAGCCGGAGCATGAGTTCGATCGCGTCGTCCCAGCGATGCAATCGCCCCAGAACCAGTCCGAGGTTGAACCTCGCCCTCCATGACGGTGTTTCATGATCACATGCTTCGGTCAGAACCTCACATGCTTCTTCGTATCGCTTCTGCTGCGCCAGGAGTGCCCCAAGATTGATGAGCGCAACTTCATGGGATGGATCGACCCGCAGCGCTTCTCGGTAGCAGCGCTCAGCGTCTTCCGATCGCTCGGAACGTGTGCAGAGCCCTGCCAGCATCACGCTCACCGGCACAAGATCCGGTGCCTGCACACGAACGATCTGGAGCGCTGAAATCGCGCGATCCGGATGCCCCGCTGCCACACAGGCAATGGCAAGGCCAAGTCCGGCCTGAATCTGATTGGGCTCGATCTTGAGCGACGCTTCATACCGTTCAATTGCGGCATCGAGATTTCCAAGCCGATGTTCGGCATAGGCAAGACGGCAAAGGCACTTGCAGGTGTGGTATCCCGTTCCCCTCGGGTCGAGCTCCAGCGCACGTCGAAGCGATTCGGCCGCACCCACCCAGTCACCTCGACCGAGCGCCATGATCCCGTGCATGTATACGTCCTCAGATGACGACGTCGGATCGGGTGACACAATCTCGAGAGTCGGCGCTGAGACGTCCGTGTCCTCCAGGTGATTCTCCTGCACCAGCGCGGCGATCTCGGATTGACCAGCAAACGTAGACTGGGGATCCTCACCATCTATCACTGGGAGATCTTCCAGCGTCAGATCAAGCCGAGCGAAATCATCCTCACACTGAGTGTCGGTCACGGAACAGCCCCCATTCGCACACGGATGCCCACAATGGAAATCCCGGTACGCCCAGTATCGCCCCCTGAGCCGACATGTCAAGAACCACCCGGGCCGAAGTACACTGCTCGAACCCCGCCCCGGTAGCTCAGTTGGATAGAGCAGGGCTTTCCTAAAGCTCAGGTCGTAGGTTCGAATCCTGCCCGGGGTGCTTCGGCTCCCGTAAAGGTCAGAGCCCCTTCACGTCCGCTCATCGAATCCACTGAAAGGTCAGCCCTCGGCCCCGGCTTCTCTCCGCAAGGAGCCGTCCATGACCGCCGACTCACCCATCGTCAGCTTCCCGTTCTCGCCCCCAGGAGCCTCCAGCGGGCCCTCACAGGCCCCCCAACTGGCTCAGCCACTCCTTGGCCAACTGGCCGCATGGGATGTCGCTTCGAGCGATCACTCTCAGCGAGTCGGCAAGGCCGCCACAGAATTCGGCCGATTCATCGGACTGGCCCCGGCCTCACTGGAGCAACTCCGACTGTCCGCTTTCCTGCATGACATCGGCAAACTACGGACACCAATCTCCATACTCACTAAGGATGGCCCACTGGACGATCAGGAGTATGAACGCATCAAACAGCACAGCGAGGATGGCGCGGCCATTCTCAGCGCGTCAGGGTTCTCGGGCGAGATCATCGCCATCACCCGCCATCACCATGAGTGGTGGAACGGCCACGGGTATCCATCAGGCTGCTCCGGCACCGAGATCCCCAGAGCCGCCCGAATCATCGGCATCGTGGACGCATGGGACGCCATCACCGCCCGTCGGTCGTACCACCGCCGGCGTCCGGAGTTCCTCGCGCTCTCTGAAATCAGGTCAGGGACCGGAAGCCAATTCGACCCGGACCTCGCGCCTTCATTCATCGACTTTGCCATGGGCCGGATCGCCGCCAATCGCCGCTGCGCCTAGCAGACCACGTCTCGGCGCCAATCGCGTCCGACGCCGCCATCATCACACGGACCCCCTGTGTACAGACACGAAAAAAATCAAGGACCGCCCGTGTTCTCTACGGGCGATGCCTGAGATCACGCGGTGAGCACATAGCCACTCGCCAATGCGCGGAATGACGCCACCTGATCCTGCGCCCAGCATTCATCCCGGCCGAGGGCGTCCGCGAGCAAGTGAGCGACCTCGCTCGCCGCTTCTGACGCGGCCCGGGCATCGAGAAGGAGCGCGCGAGTGCGACGCGCAAGTACATCCTCCACCGTCCTCGCCCATTCGTGCCTTGCGGCGTGGGCCACGACTCCTCGGAGATAGGGAAGTCGGGGATGAATCAACTCTTCTCCACGATCAACAGACTGGCACACGGCCATGACCTCGGAAGCATCGGCCCCATACACGCGTAGCCAATCATCTTCGGGCATGGCCGCATCACTCCGGTCCAACCACCCGCGAAGATGCAGGGATTCGGTCTCACAGGGGCGGCGTTCGAGACCCCCGACATCGATCGCATGATCCATGACGTCTTCCG
>CAYQJN010000124.1:0-1784 GCA_964417845.1 uncultured Isosphaeraceae bacterium | reverse complement strand
CCACTTTCCGCCGATGATCGTCACCCGTCCACCCCGTGACACCAGAACCTCATGCTCCCGGGATATGCGTTTGGTTGACTTCCCTTCATGGCGGACAAGCGGGCGCAAGCCCGCAAAGACGCTCAGCACGTCGGATCGATCTGGATCCCGAGAGAGGTACCGCGCCGCGTTTCGAAGAATGAACTCAATCTCCTCATCACTTGCCCGTGGCTCGAGAATGGGCTCCGGAGCTCGCTCATCCGTCGTACCAACAAGGCATCGCCCATGCCAGGGGATCACGAACAGAACGCGCCCATCATCCGTGTGGGGAACCATGATGGCAGAGCCGCCTTGCAGAAATGTCGCATCGAGCACCAGGTGCACGCCTCGACTCGGCTCCACGACGGACGCGGCGTCGGCATCCTCGAGCCGCCGAACTTCGTTGGCGAATACGCCTGTGGCGTTGACAACGACGCTGGCCTGCACATCAAACCGTGCATCCGTTTCGGCATCCTGCACCGTCACGCCATTGACATGACTCGTCTCATCGCGAGTCAAGCCGATCACCGGCGCGTGATTCAAGACCGTCGCACCTAGATCGCATGCGGTCCTCGCCAAGGTGACACACATTCTTGCGTCGTCAAACTGACCGTCGTGGTACTCCGTGCCACCGTCCAGTCCATCCGACTCGAGATTCGGGATCTGGCGGAGCGTCTCTTCGACTCCCAGACTCCGAGATGGCGCGAGGTTCAGCCGTCCCGCAAGCAGGTCGTACAACTTGAGTCCGATTCCGTAGAACGGCCCTTCCCACCACTTGTATCGAGGCACCACGAAGGCCAGGTTGGTCACAAGATGAGGTGCGTTGGCATACATCAACCCCCGCTCGTGAAGCGCTTCGCGAACCAGCGCGATGTTGCCCTGCTGGAGATACCGAACGCCTCCATGCACCAGTTTGGTCGACCGGCTACTCGTACCCTTGGCGAAATCCACCTGCTCTGCAAGAAGCACGCGGTACCCGCGCGCGGCAGCATCCACCGCCACACCAAGTCCACTGGCACCCCCGCCGATCACGATGACATCAAATCGCTCAGTGTCGGCGGCTTGCCTCAATGCTTCAGTCCGCGTCATCATTCTTCGCCCAACCTCTCACGCGGCTCACGGCCCGCGCCCATGTCCTCAGCTTCCGCTGGCGTCGATCCGATGCGACGGTCGGCTCGAAACGCCGATCGAGGTGCCATCTCGCGGATGCATCGCCCGTCGACTCATAACAACCGACCCCCAGACCAGCCATGGCCGCAGCACCCCACGCAGTCGTTTCCAGCATGGCCGGACGAAGCACGGCAGACCCCAACACATCTGCCTGAATCTGCATCAGGAGGTCACTGGCCGCAGCACCTCCGTCGACGCGAAGTTCGTGAAGCGATGTGTCCGCGTCCTTCTCCATGGCATGGAGCACATCACCGACACTGAGCGCGACACCCTCCAGCGTCGCTCGAGCGATGTGAGCCGCGGTCGTACCTCGTGTCATCCCGAGAATGGCAGCCCGCCCCCATGCATCCCAATGCGGCGCCCCGAGACCAGCAAATGCAGGCACCCGCACGACTCCATCGGTGTCCGGCACAGACGCCGCGAGCTCATTGACGTCCGCCGCTGAATCAATGATTCCTAGCCCATCCCTCAGCCACTGAATGGAAGCGCCCCCCATGAACACGCTGCCTTCGAGCGCCCATGTCGGCGCGCCTTTCAACCGCCAGGCCACGGTTGACAGCAACCCGGAGGCGCTCGTGACGACTTCGGCCGCCGTG
>CAYQJN010000123.1:4905-5136 GCA_964417845.1 uncultured Isosphaeraceae bacterium | reverse complement strand
CAGATCGGGTGGATGAGCCGCCACGGAGAGCGGATTCCCCTGCCGATGACCGGATCTGGCACGTGGGTCTGCCCGCACTCCGGTGAGACGTATCACCTTGAGGGTGAACGCCTCATGTGCGAGTGAGCGAGATTGCTGCCTGATCACCGCGAGCGTCCGTGTACCATGCACTGCTGCAATCCGGGCCGTCGGGGCCATGGACCACGACTTTTCTGGAGGATGAACTCATGG
>CAYQJN010000123.1:0-4895 GCA_964417845.1 uncultured Isosphaeraceae bacterium | reverse complement strand
GATGCTCGTAGTCAAATGCAGGACCGGATCTCTCAGGGGACGGCATGCATTGGAATCGTCGGGATGGGCTATGTCGGATTTCCCCTTGCCTGCGCAGTGGACCGCGCTGGATATGGAACGTGCGGATTTGACGTCGATACGACGAAGGTGGACGACCTGAAGGCGGGGCACAGCTACCTCGGTCACATGAGCGACGAACCCTTCGCCGCCCTCGCCGCAAGCGAGTCATTCTCGGCAACTGCGAATCCGGTGGATCTGCAGGCATGCGACGTGATTGTGCTGTGTGTCCCCACGCCGCTCGATGAAGCCGGGAAGCCGGATCTGTCGTACGTCGTTGAGTCAACCGAAATGGTGGCGTCCATTCTGCGGCCGGGCATGCTGGTGGTGCTTGAATCCACCACATGGCCGGGGACGACCCGGGAGGTCATGCTTCCGATACTTGAAAAGACCGGCCTGACGTGCGGGACCGACTTCTTCCTCGCGTACAGTCCTGAGCGGGAGAATCCTGCAGACGCTGTCTTCGAGACGGCGTCGATCCCCAAGGTCGTTGGTGGTATCGATGACGCCGCGACCGAACTGGCGTGCGCCTTCTATAGCAAGGTGGTGTGCGATGTCGTCCCCGTGACCACGGCGGAGGTCGCCGAGGCGTCCAAGATCGTCGAAAACGTCTACCGCTGCGTCAACATCGCCCTGGTGAATGAACTCAAGGTGGCCTTTGAGAAGATGGGAATAGACGTCTGGGAGGTCATTCGCGCTTCGGCGACGAAGCCCTTCGGATTCCAGCCCTTCTGGCCCGGGCCCGGACTCGGCGGCCACTGCATTCCGATCGATCCCTTTTACCTCTCCTGGCGAGCGCGTGAGTGCGGCGCCGAGACGCGGTTCATCGAGCTCGCTGGCGAAATCAATACGTCGATGCCGACCCTCGTCGTTGATCGATTGTGTGACGAATTGGCGGCGTCTGGCGATCCGGTTGCTGGCGCCAAGGTGCTGGTCGTGGGTGTGGCGTACAAGCCCAACGTGTCAGATACACGCGAGACGCCCGCGGCGCCCATCATCGAGATGCTGCAGGGCCGCGGGTGCGATGTGTCGTACCACGATCCGCACTGTCCGGAGTTTCCGGCCATGCGACGTCACGCCATTGATTTAGCGTCGGTGCCCCTTGACGAAGCCCATATCGCTGCGGCAGATGCGGTTTTCATCATCACCGATCATGATGCGATCGACTGGTCGGTGATCGGTCGTCACGCGTCACTCATCGTGGATACGCGAAACGCCATGCACGGAACCGAGGTCAGTGGTCGGTTGGTGAAGGCGTAGCGGTTCTTCGCCCTGGCGCCGTCTCGGGCAGGATGAAACACAGCACCAGCGAGATGATGAAGAGGGCGGGCACAATGGCCATCGCCCAGCGGAACTGATCGGGCGATGCGTCTTTGAGCATGTCGGTGGTCTTGACGACGTGGGCAGCCGTGCGGTGGACGGTTGGCGCCAGCACCTCGGCGGTGAGAATCCAGCCGATGAGCACCTGGACGCCTGCGGCCAGCATCATGCAGATGAAGTTCGTGCAGGCCGTCGCGGTGCCGCGGAGCGCCTTCGGGCAGACTTCCATGGCCACGGCAAAGGTGATTGCCTGTGTGCTGGTGAGTAGTCCACCGATCAGCATCACGGCGAGCAGACCGTAGTAGCCAAGCATGCCCGGCCACATGAAGAGCAGCATCGTGATACCGCCGCCGAGGCTTCCAATGATGAGCGGCCAGCGTCGCGAGCCCATCCGATCGGACACGATGCCTGCCAGCGGGCATCCGATGAGCCAACCGATGGCGAGCATGATCGTGGCGAAACTCGCCTCCGCTGCGGTGTAGCCGCCAGCGGTTTCCATGAACGTGTTGCCCCAGAGCGCCGCCACCACGCTCAGCGGTTGGTAAATCACGGCGCAGATCACGCCGACGACCCAGATCTTCCAGTTACCCAGCACTGTCAAAATGCCGCGAACGAGCGAAATGTTGGTTTCGTCCTCTTCCGTGAATCGGTCGTGGAACCAGCTTGGCCGCGGTGGAATGACCAGCAGCAGAATGATCGCAACGCCAATGCCTGCCCAGCCCGCAACCATTACGACGTTGCGCCAACCCCAGGCGTCAACGGCGTCAACCATCGGGGTCTGACCAATCACTTCGCCCAGCATGCCCACCGCCGTCGTGATGCCAGCGATGAGCGCCAGTCGCCGTGCTGGGAACCACACAGTGGCGACATAAATGGCACCAACAAAGGCGAATGCCGAGCCAAAGCCCGCCATGCCGCGTGCGAGCCCAACGCTCTCAAGACCGTGGGCCCCGCTGAAGACAAGACAGGCGCCGCCCACAATGGCTGCGGCGCCCACCAGCAGAAACTTCGCGCCGAAACGATCAAACAAACCGCCGACCACCAGCTGCATCGGGGCGTAGATCCACAGGTACACCGAGAGTGACCCGCTCAGATCGACGGGGGAGGCATCAAGTTCCTTCGCGAGGTCCGGAAGAATGACGCTCGGCATCACGCGGACGAAGAACTCATACAGGAAGAAACTTGCCGCGACACCCCAGAAGATCCAGCCGTACCAATGGCCTCGGTGCAGTCTGGAAACAAAGCTGTTCATGCAGGGGATCCTTCACATTCGACCGGGGCACGGCAGTGGCACGGTAGCACGCTGGCGCAGTACCGTGGCCTTATGGTCAAGACACTAATCTCGGTTCTCGCGCTGACGTCGACCGCCCTCGGGCAGGGAAGCCCCGGAATGGGTGCGGACGATCCTGCCTATGTTGCCGAGGAACGCGCCCATCGTATGGTTGATCCACCGGGTGGACTGTTGATGCAGGACTACCAAATGGAGAAGTTGGGAATCAGTTCCCAACGCTTTCCGAGTCCCACCGGTCGTTTTCCGGTGGTCGATCATCCGGTTCATCTCGATCCGCTCTTCACGGCAGATCCCGGAGCGCCCATCGGTGATGTCATCACCGAACTTCGAAAGAAGATCTCGGATCCGCTGAGCCTGAGTTGGGAGCCGATGGCGACGTGGACCTACCAGCACGCCTCCAAGGTGCGTCCAGGCGCCCCGCATGCCAAGTCGTTGCTCTGGACGGCGGTGGTAAGTACCTGGACGTTGTGGCAGGACCACGGTGACTACGGGCAGATTTCGTGTCTGCTTCAAAACAACGTTGGCGTCGGGACGCCGCTCGAGCCCTACATGGGACCGGGTGTTGGCAACCCCACCATCGTCAACAACATCCTTGTGGGGCCCGGCGCCTCCGTACAGCTCTACTGGCAGCAGTCCTTTCTCGAGGACAAAGTCCGTTGGCGAATCGGCAAGATCAGTGATGCGAGTTTCTTTGATCGCAACGCCGTTGCGTATGACCCGGTCAGTGGGTTTATGGCGCTTGACTTCAACCAGAGCCTGACGAATCCGTTTCCATCACGCGGCGCTGGCATGACGCTCTCGACCGATCTGGGCGACAACGCCACGATTCGGGCAGGCACGCTGAATTCAGAAAGCGCCGGCGACACCAGCGGCTTTGATGGGCTCGCGTTGTCGCATCTCTTTACGATCTGCGAACTGGACCTGCGGATGTTTCCGGAGATCAATGGTCGGCAGCGTGAAGGCCACCTGCGGTTCATGGGTTGGTACAACGCGATCGAAAACCCACTGGGCGAGGGCAATATCGGCGCGCCGGGCGTGACATTCAATATGGACCAGGCGGTCGCCGACCACGCCACCGTCTTTGCGCGGGTTGGGTGGGGAAGCCAGGACGTCACCGTGTCCAACTTTGCGGTGTCCTGCGGCTTTGCGGTGTCACACCCCTTTGGCTTGCGGAGCTCCGCGACCGGCATCGCGTTTGAGTATGCCAAGATCACCCCGTACGGTCGCGCGTCCGCGGGGATCTTCGAGCCAGGTACGTCGACCCCGCTCCCGGGCGGCGAGCAACTGATGCTCGAGTGGTACTGGCGGGTCCGGGCGACCAAGTCGACGGACACTGGTCCGGTCATTCAGGTCGTGCGGGATCCCGGCGTGGGCATCGATACCTCGGTCATCTGGGGGTGGCGGACGAGTGTCAGCTTCTGACCGCCGGTCACTTGTGTATCAGATCACCGCGCGAACGACGAACCCGCCGGCGAGCATGAGATAGCAGCAGGCGGCGGCGAGTCCGCAGGCCAGCGACCCTCGGCGGCAACCCGCCCGCCAAGCCCGTCGTCCCGTCGTGAGGGCCAGGGCGGCGGCGAGTGGGGCGATCGCAAGCGTGATGAAGGCTGCCACCGCAATCGTGAACATACGGAGCATGTTGGAAGCGATATCGGACTCCCAGGCCTGCGCGGCGGCCTGATTCGCAGCGGCGATGGTGTCGCTGCTGATTCCGGGAATCGCGGCGACCTCACCAAGCACCAGTGCGGCTGCGGCGATCGAGAGGATCGCCAGCAGCCACGAGAGACTGCCCAGCAGGGCACAGCACCGCGCGAGCGCGTCGCGATCGACGAGGCTCATGTCGAACTCCTTCCCAGTTCGTGACCCCATTGCATCGGCTTGATCGAGTCTGCGGTGCAGTGGGATTCGTGAGACGCTGTTCTGGGTCCCAGAACCTCCACGGCGAGTACCATCGCCCAGTCGGGGCAGGAGGAGACTCGCTTGATGCTGGCCATGTTTTTCGCCGCTACGCTCACCGCTCCGGATGGCACACCAACGGTTCCCGATGGGTACCGGATCGAAGTCGCAGCGGAACATCCCACGATGCTCGATACCGCCGCCTTCTGTTTCGGCGCCGATGGTTCGCTCTACGTGGCGGAGACGCAGCGGCAGGATCGCGGTGTCGAAGACAATCGAAACTCGCCGTTCTGGCTCGTGGATGACCTGGCCTCGCGGACGGTCGATGACC
>CAYQJN010000122.1:0-5248 GCA_964417845.1 uncultured Isosphaeraceae bacterium | reverse complement strand
CGTCGTTGCGCCAGCCTCCGCGCGGAGGGCCAGCAGAACACCAGCCTGCATCGGCGTCAGCCACGGCGTGTTGGGCGCGGGCAGCGTTTGTGATGATGCGCGGTCTCCCTGCTCCACCGACACGACCACCTCGTCGCCCGAGAAGGTCCAGGTCGTTCGGACGGGCTCATTGCCGAGTTCCTGAACCCAGTCCATTGAAATGGCGCCGGCAGTCGTATCGGTCCACGTGGTGCGCGCCGTCACGGTCACTGCAACATCAGCTCGACCAATCGTCAGCGACTCGGTCGAGGTCATACGACGGATCTCACCATCCATCGTTTCAACAATGTGGGCCCACCCGGCGTGGGTGCCCGCCAGACGCAGTCGGTACCACTGATCGCTGAGCGGCACCGCAGCCAGCACCATCGCGAGCCACATCATGCGTCGCCGCCTTCCGGCTTAAGCAACGGGAACAGAATGACGTCTCGAATGCTGGTCTGCCCCGTCAACAACATCACCACGCGATCGATGCCGATGCCGAAGCCACCGGCCGGCGGCATGCCAACCATGAGCGCGTCCAGAAAGTCCTCATCCAGCGAGCGGAATGCGGCTTCTTCATCGTCGATCCCCGTGAGTTGGTCCGTGAATCGAGCCCGTTGAATGTCCGGATCATTCAGTTCCGTATAGAAGTTGCCGATCTCCATGCCCGCAATGAAGAGTTCTGATCTCCAGGCCAGATCGGGTGTTTCCGCCTTGGGCCTGGTGAGCGGCGAGAGCGCCGACGGAAAGTCGGTGATCCAGGTCGGGCGCGCCGGGTCCAGGTGCGCCTCTGCCTCGTCGAACAGTGCTTCGACCAGGAGCCAGTGGTCGCGCGTCGTGGAGTCTTCAAGACCATTGCTCGCCGCCAATGCGCGAATCGCCTCTTCGTCGCAGATGGTGCATCCATGCGCACGCTCAAAGAGCTCGGCGTAGGTCACGCGATCGAACGCCGGCGCGAAATCGATGTCCAGTTCACCGAACTGAATGCGACCCCCTGCCAGTGTTCGCAGCAGCGTTTCCGCCGTCTCCATGACCGATTCACAGTCTCCGAAGGCTTCATACGCCTCCATCATCGTGAATTCTGGATTGTGCCTTCGGCTGATGCCCTCATTTCTGAAATTGCGATTGACCTCGAAGACTCGCCGCATGCCGCCAACCAGGAGCCGTTTGAGATACAACTCCGGTGCAATCCGAAGAAAGAGATCCAGATCAAGGGTGTTGTGATGGGTTGTGAAGGGCCGGGCAGCAGCACCACCCGCCACCGCCTGCATCATCGGCGTCTCCACTTCAAGGTAGCCACGCCCCTCCATGAATTGGCGGATCGACGAGACGATCGATGACCGCCGTCGGAATGTCTCCATGGTCTCGGGCGTGGCGTACATATCGACATACCGGCGGCGGTATCGCTGCTCGGCATCGGTCAACCCATGAAACTTCTCAGGGGGCGGTGCCAGTGACTTGCAGTGCACCTCGAAGCGATCTGCCCAGACACAGATCTCACCCCGTTTGGTGCGCCCAACCGGTCCAGCGGCGACGATGATGTCACCGTAGTCCACCTTGGATGCAAGCTTGAATGACTCCGGCGCCAGGTCCGCCTTGGAGCAGGACACTTGCAGATCTCCGGTGTCATCCCGAAGCACCATGAAGCACAACTTACCCATGGCTCGGTGCTGCACAACGCGACCGGCCACCACTGCCCTGGGCCGCGGATCGACCTCGGGGGGATCCTCGGCATCCATGGCGTCGGCAGCGGATTCATCGAAAAGGTCCCGGGCAGCTGCCAGTGAGACCAGGCCATCGACCCGTCCCCCCCAGGGATCCAGTCCGAGGTCATCCTGCCAGCGCTTGAGTTTGGCCCGTCGCGCGGCGACGAGCTCACTTTCAGATCGTTCTGTCGAGTCGGTCACAGCCATGCCCGTACGATACTGCCGCCGAGTCCGGAGCGGACTGTATGCAGGAGGTTGCTGGTGAGCAGGGTGTCCATCGTCACGGGAGCGGGCAGTGGGATCGGCAAGGCGATCGCGCTTCGTCTCGCTGATCGAGGCGACATCACGGTGCTCTTTGGACGCGATCGGCGTTCTCTGGAAGCCACCGCCGCTGATGCCGCCGGTGATTGTGCGCTGGTCGAAGGCGATGTCCGGGATCAGGACTCGATCGAGCGACTCCTGGAAACGGCGACCGAGGCCGGCGAGGTATCGGTGCTGATCAACAACGCTGGCATCATGCCGATTGCACCCGTTGAGACGGCCACCTTGCGTGATTGGCAAGACACCATCGAGACCAATCTCACAGGCCTGCTTCGACTCACCCATGCCGTCCTTCCAGAGATGCGGCGATTTGGAGGTGGCCACGTCGTCTTGATGTCGTCCGTAGCCGGGCGGCACCCGTTTCCCGCAGCCAGCGTGTATTCGGCCAGCAAGTCGGCTGTTGATTCATTCGGTGAAGGGCTTCGCGCCGAGTGCGCCGCCGCCATGAAGCGCGGAGGCCCTGCGATTCGCGTGACCACCGTAGCGCCTGGCGCGGTCACAACTGACTTGACTGGCAGTATCAACGACGATTCCACGCGGGAAGGCACGGAGGCGTACTACGCAGGAATGCAGGCACCACTGACACCCGATGATGTCGCGAACGCCGTGTGCTTCGCGCTCGATGCGCCGCCGCACGTCTGCATCAGTGACATCACCATTCGCCCGGCGGAGATGGTTCGATGAGCCGCGGCGCGGTCTTTCTTGATCGCGATAACACGGTGATCCATAATGACGGCGACCTTGGTGATCCCGAGGCAGTCGTGCTGCTCGAGGGTGCAGCCAGCGCGTTGACAGCGCTCCACCAGGCAGGCTGGCCACTCATTGTCATCACCAATCAGGGCGGCGTGGCGCGGGGAAGATACGGAGAGCAGGATGTCCGAGCGGTCCACGAACGCGTGCAGTCGCTCCTCGGTGACACGCCGGTGCTTGACTGGCTCTGGTGTCCGTACCATCCCAATGGAACTGTTCCGGAGTTCACCCGCGAGCATCCGTGGCGAAAGCCTCAGCCCGGAATGCTTCTTGAGGCTGCCAGCAGACATGACATTGATCTCCAGGCCAGTTGGCTCATCGGCGATCAGGACCGCGACATCGCCGCAGGCGCTGCTGCCGGATGCCACACCATCAAACTCGGAATCCCGTCTGTTCATCCACCTGCCACGGCCACCGCACCGACGATCAGTGACGCGGCTCAGTACATCCTGCGAGCCGGATCGTGATTGACTGGTCCGGCATCAACCGTGTCACCGTCGTCATGCCGACCTGGATCGGCGACGTGTGCATGGCCACTCCGGCGCTCCGAATGCTCCGCTCAAGGCTACCGGCGGGGGCGCACATCACCGCCGCCATCCGCCACGGAATGCGGCCATTGCTCCGCGGAAGCACGCTTGTCGACCACACCGTACGTTTGGATCCACGGGGACTTACCGGGCCGTGTCGGGCCGGACGCGTCCTGGCTTCAACATCGCCCGACGCCATCCTTGTCCTCCCAGGCAGCTTCCGCTCTGCCCTCGCAGCGCGGCTGTCGGGGTGCCGCAAACGGCAGGGGTACGCCCGCGATGCCCGTTCATGGCTGCTCTCACCCGCGATCACGCCGCCCGATCGAAAAACGCCGGTAGCGCAAGTGGCGTGGTATGCGCGACTGGTGGACGACGCCGCAGAAGGCGATGGACAGCCTCCCCACCTCGTCGTGACCGATGAAGATCGCGCCGAAGCCGCCGCCGCACGCAACCCCGAGCGCCCATCCGTCGTGCTGGTCCCGGCGGCCACACGGACCGACAAGTGTTGGCCCCTTGAGCGATTCGCTGCCGTGGCCAATGCGCTGCACGAGCGGTTCGGCTGGCAGGCGATCATCGCAGGGGGACCCTCGGAGCGCGACGTGGCCGCCACGCTCGCTGGCCTCATCCACCACGCTGTGGTTGACCTTGCCGATCTCGGCACGAGCCTTGGTGCGCTCAAGTCAATCATGAAGGATGCCGAACTGGTGGTCAGCATTGACACCGGCCCGCGGCATGTGGCCATTGCTGTCGGGACCCCGGTCATCTCCCTGTTCGGACCAACCGACCATCGATGGACCCTGATCCCGGAAGCCAACGAACGGCGACTGCTCGCCTGCCCGTTTCTCCCGGACGCGCTGACGGCGGATCGCCATGCGGCCATGTGCAGCATGGACCGCATCGCCGTCCGAGATGTGCTCGCGGCGGTTGACGCCATGAATCACGGACGCGCATGAGGACCTACCATGCGGCGCACGTGTCATCTTCCGTCAACCTGAACACACCGCCTTCGACACACCGGGCCCGCGCTGCGGTCGCTGATCCGTTTGGCGATCGGGTGCACGTCATACTGTTCGTCCTCTTCGGATTGCTCCTTCCGATCGGCGGCATCCCGTGGGCCAAGGAAGTCGTCTTCGGAGCGATCATTGTCTGGTGCGTCCTTCGAGCGACGGTCGGTCGGGTCGCCTACGCATGGACGTCCGCGTGGCACTCGCCACTCATCTGGCTGATCTTCGGCTGGATGGCGTGGTCGGCCCTTTCGATCACCTGGTCGCACGATCCGACATGGGGCGCCGATCAGTGGAAGGGCCTTCGTCTGCTGCTGATTCCAATCCTCTTCTGGCCGGTCGCCCATCGGTGGCGTTCGGCCCTCGCGGCATTCACTGCTGGCGGCACGGTGATCGCGATCATCGTGATCGCGCAGGCATTCGACTGGATTGGCATGGAGTGGGCGGGAAGCAGACCCATGGCCTTCATGGGGTATTGCGGCGGCGTGCTCGCCGCAACATCCGCGGCGCACTTTGGATTCACGCTCACGCAGCCCGGACGATGGAGCGTCGTGTGGCACCTGGCGGGGCTGGCCATCACGCTGCTGGCCCTCATCTTCAATGAGACGCGGAGCGCGTGGTTGGGCGTCCTGCTGGCGGCCATGCTGACTGTGCTCGTGGTAGTCGGACTTCGCGCCACACTGCGAGCCAGAGCGCTCTTGATTGTGACCGCCATCCTGACAGGGCTCGCGATCGCCACCACTATTGACGCCGGCCTGCTCGAGTCTCAGGGGGCCAATCGTGTGGCCGCCCGTCTTGAAAGGGCCGTGCAGGAGTTTGAGGAGCCAACCGGAAAGGCCTTGTGGAGGTCTCCCAACCGTGGCTCGGCTCGATTTCGACTTCGGATCTGGAATGCCATCATCGTCGTCAGCAAACAACGACC
>CAYQJN010000121.1:0-5265 GCA_964417845.1 uncultured Isosphaeraceae bacterium | reverse complement strand
CCGCCATGGAATCCCCCAACGGTGAGTACGGGTTCTTCATCGTTGCGGACGGTGGCCGCACACCATGGCGTGTCAGCGTCCGTCCACCGTCATTCATCAACTATCAGAGTTTCGCGCGGCAACTCGAGGGTCACCAACTCGCCGATTTTGTCGCCATTCTCGGCTCGATCAACGTGATCGCCGCTGAGTTGGATCGCTAGGAGCGCCCCATGGCCTGGACTGTCAAGCCTTCCGCCACCATGCAGATCCCCCGGCGGAGTGAGCCATATCTGACCAGCGAGATGACGGATCTGTATCGGCAGGAGATTCTTCCGCGGTACGAGACACGGCTCGGCGCCCTCATGCCCATCCTGCACGATGTGCAGCACACCTTTGGATGGGTGCCAGCGCAGGCCATGGAGGAGATTGCGGAGTTCCTCGAAATCGACGCATCGCAGGTGCTCGATACCGCGACCTTTTACGAGGAGTACCACACGCACCCGGTCGGGGAGCATGTCATCGCCATTTGTCAATCGATCGCCTGCGAGGCCTGCGGACATCAGGCCATCATCGACCACGTTCGCAATCGGCTGGGCATCGAACCGCACGAGACCACCGAGGACGGCAAGTTCACCTTGCTCGCTCTGGAGTGCCTTGGGTCCTGTGATACTGCGCCCTGCGCACTGGTGAACGACGACCGACACGACGACCTCACCATTTCAGCCATCGATCAGGTGATCGATGAACTTTCATCGTGATGGCCGCCGAGCGAAAACCACTCATGCGTTGCCTCGGTGAGTTCGCCGGGCACATCATCAAGGGCATCAAGACTCCTGCCGAGCCCGAGACCCACGAAGTGCGACGAACTGTGGAAGAGACTACCGAAGGCGGCGTCACCCTCCGCCGCACCACCATCGACGAAGTCGAACTGCCGGCGGGTGAACCGCCAAGGAAAGCCGACGATGTTTCTGAGTGAGCCGGTCCTGACGAAACGGATCCCGACCTGGCCATGGGCCGACCCCGCCGAGCGCACGCTCATTTCCGGCGAGCAATACATGGCGACAGGTGGATACGAAGCGCTCCGGAAGGCGATTGCCATGGATCCCTCCGACGTCGTGCAGTCCGTCAAGGACTCGCAGCTTCGGGGGCGTGGCGGCGCCGGCTTCCCGTGCGGGGTCAAATGGGGATTCCTTCCCGAACCCGACGGCGGCAGACGCTATCTGGCGATCAATTGTGATGAGGCCGAACCCGGCACCTTCAAGGATCGGCTGCTCGTCGATTACGACCCGCACCAGGTGCTCGAAGGCATCGCCATCGCCTGCTGGGCATGCAAGCTCGACACGGCGTTCTTCTTCATCCGCGGGGAGTATCGGCATCAGGCCAAGGTGATGGAACAGGCCATCAACGAAGCGTATGAGCTTGGCATCTTCGGTCCGCAGGGACTGCTCAAGGGTGCGACGAAGTTTGCCGTGGAGTGCCATCTGCACCGAGGTGCCGGCGCGTACATCTGCGGTGAAGAGACGGGTCTTCTGGAGGCCATCGAAGGCAAGCGTGGTTGGCCGCGACTCAAGCCTCCGTTCCCGGCGATCAAAGGACTGTTCGGACGCCCCACCATCGTCAACAATGTCGAAACACTTGCCGCAGTGCCGCATATCGTGGAACGAGGCGCCGAATGGTGGACCGGCATCGGATGTGAATCGACGATCGGTCAGCCCCCCTCCTACGGCACCAAACTCGTCGGCGTTTCCGGGCATGTCAACCGACCGGGTGTCTACGAAGTCGGTCTCGGCGCTCCGCTTCAGGAACTCATCGAGCGAGATGACTACTGCCAGGGCATGAAGGGTGGTCGTTCATACAAGGCATGCATTCCCGGGGGAGTCAGCATGGGCGTGCTCGATCAGGGTGAGTTCGGCGCAGAACTCGACTTCGACATCGGACGCAAGTACGGCATCATGGGTCTTGGCACGGCATGTCCGACGCTCTTCGATGAAGGCACCGACATGGTGATGGTCGCCCGCAATATCGCCCGCTTCTTCAAGAACGAGTCCTGTGGCCAGTGCACGCCGTGTAGAGAAGGATCGCAGTGGGTCTACAAGCTGCTTGTCAAGCTCGAGCAGGGCGATGCGCGACCACGTGACCTCGACCTACTCAGCGAGATTGCAGGATCCATGGGAACGATGCCCGGCACCACCATCTGCGGCCTCGCCGACGGGACCAACTGGGCGGTCAGCACCATCGTCAAGAAGTTCCGCAGCGAGTTCGAGGCCAGGATTGGCCATCACGCCCCAAGTGGCGCCTCAAAGGTGGCCCTCTGAACATTCGGGGTGTAGGCTGGTGGCGTTTGAATGAGGAGAGAGGGCCACGTTGAGGCCCGAATGAAGATGACCACAGACTGCCTGCCGCAGCCCACACGGGAGAGCGGCGACCGGGACGAGCCGGGCTCATCGGCCGAGGGCGACGGACCCCCTGAACCGTCCGATCGCCCCGCCCCCCATCCCATCGAGATACGTACAGACGACGATTGTGTCGACGGTGCCACCGTTATTCGATTACAGCGGCACCTCGCAGCGGTCTGCCCGCACCTTCCCCGACCTGTTCAGCGGATTGCAGTCCGGATCGTCGAGGACGACGCGATGATCGCGCTTCACGGTCAGTGGCATCAGGACAACACCACGACCGACGTGATCACCTTCGAGAGTTCAACCGAAGGCCCACTTGAGGTGGATCTCGCGATCTGCGCCGATGAAGCCGCTCGGGCCGCCGCGTCACGCGCACACGGCTTTGAAGCGGAATTGCTGTTGTATGCCGTCCATGGCCTGCTCCACTGTTGTGGTCATAACGATCACACAGATGCGGACGCCGCGGCCATGCATCAGGAAGAGGATCGGCTTTTGGTCGCCATCGGGCACCCACCGGTCTTCCGCGATGGAGCGACGCCATGATCGTCACTGCTTCACTCATCGTGCTCGGGATCGCGGCGTGGATGGCCGCCATGGAGTTGTCGCTACGCAATGGCGCCAAGGCTTCGCTGCTGGAGTGGCTGGATCGAAGCGGGCGCAGCGAACTCAGCACGCGGCTTGAAACACGACTGGATGCCGCCGCCGACCTGCTCGCACTCCTGCGATCAGGAATCGTGCTGGCCTTTCTGGGCATCTGGATCGGCGGAACCGTCGGGTGGGACCCGTCGGGCGTATCCGCCTGGTCCGGTCGCGTCCTCGGCATGGCCGCCGCTGCGGCCATCCTGATGTGGATCGCACAGAGCGTGCTGGCCCCGGCGGTTGCCCGCTGGGACGGAGAGGTTCTTTTGCGTGGCTGCCTGCCGGTCGTCAGGATCGCGGCCACATGGTCACCTGTGGTGCATTGGGCCTCCCGCCTTCTGACCGAAATCGTGCGGAGGCTCAGTGGCGCTCATCTGCACCAGAACGGCCGCACCGGAGAGGCGGAGGCGGAACTGCTTCGCAGCATCGAAGCCAAGCAGCGCGAGGGAGAGTTGGCCGAAGGCGCTGCCACGCTTCTGGAAAACGTGGTGGACTTCACGACGACTGACGTCGGTGAGGTGATGACGCCACGGACTGAAATCGAAGGCATCGAACTGACCAATGATCTGGCTGCCATTCGAAGTTTCATTCTTGAGGCCGGTCACTCACGCATTCCCGTGTTCCAGGAAGATCTCGATCACATTGAGGGAATCCTTTACGTCAAGGACCTGATTCCGTTTCTCGGAGAGGACGCGGCAGGCTTTGAGCTTCAACCACTGCTGCGTCGACCCATCGTCGTACCAGACACCAAGCCGGTTGCAGATCTTCTGGCTGACTTCCAGCAGGCCGAAGTCCACATGGCCATTGTCGTGGACGAGTACGGAGGCACGGCAGGACTGGCCACGATCGAAGATGTCCTCGAAGAGATCGTCGGTGAGATATACGATGAACACGAAGGTGAAGACGAGGACGAAGAGCCCGAACTGACCAGCCAAGGTGATCATCGCTGGGAGGTTGATGGCCGCTACCACATCGACGACCTGAACGAAGCGCTGGAAGCATCGCTTCCTGAAGACGACGAATATGACACGGTCGGAGGTTGGTTTACATCGCAGGTCGGGCATGTCCCTGAGCAGGGGGCATCGATTGAATTCGAAGATCTGCACTTCAGTGTTCTCGAAGCCGAGCCTACGCACGTCAAGCGCCTGCGAATCAACCGGCGAGCCTCCTAGGCACGCTGGTATCCTTCCCTGCATGGCCGGCACCACCAACGAACTTCGGGCAGCCACCGAGTCATTCATCGCCGAAGGTGAAGTCATCCGCGCAGGCGGTGGCGAGAAGGGCATCGCCCGCCAGCATCGACACGGCCGACTCACTGCCAGAGAGCGCATTGATCAGTTGGTGGACCCGGGCGGGCACCGCTTTGAGTGCGGGCTCTTTGCCGCGTGGAACATGTATGGCCAGTACGGCGGCGCGCCAGGGGCATCCGTCGTCACCACGATTGCGCCGGTCGGGGGTCGCATTTGCATGATTGTGGCCAACGATGCCACCGTGAAGGCCGGTGCCTTCTTCCCGATGACGTGCAAGAAGATCATTCGAGCACAGACCATCGCGCACCGGGCACACCTTCCCCTTCTCTACCTCGTCGACTCCGCAGGGGTCTTTCTCCCATTGCAGGAGGACGTCTTCCCTGATACCGACGACTTCGGCCGCATCTTTCGCAACAACGCCGTGATTTCGGCGGATGGCATCCCTCAGATCGCGGCCATCATGGGCAACTGTGTCGCAGGCGGCGGATACCTCCCCGTTCTCTGTGACACACTGCTTATGACCGAAGGAAGCGGCCTCTACCTCGCCGGCCCGGCGCTGGTGAAGGCGGCCATCGGACAGGACGTCGGCAGCGAAGAACTCGGCGGGGCCGAAATGCACGCGTCGATCTCCGGCACGGTCGACTTCCGTGAGCCCGACGACGAGGCGTGCCTTCGAAGACTCCGCGACCTGATGCTGAGCGATCTCAAGACGCCACCTATGCAGGACGCGTCGATTGAGGCGGCACCTCCCGCCCGCGATGCCGATGGTGTCTACGACATTTTCTCGGCGGATCCCCGAGAGCAGTATGACGTCGTAGACCTCCTCGCCTGCATCGTCGACGAACACTCGTGGAACGAGTACCGCGCCGAGTTCGGGGGATCGATCGTGTGTGGGTACGCCCGCATTGACGGACGACCGTGCGGCATCGTCGCCAATCAGCGCAAACTGACGGACCGCATCATGCCGGGCGGCAAAGAAGGCCCCTCCCGGTCAATGA
>CAYQJN010000120.1:0-5348 GCA_964417845.1 uncultured Isosphaeraceae bacterium | reverse complement strand
GGGCGGACGCATCCTGTTGAGATGCTGCATGCGCCTCATGAAATCGCGCTTGATGATCTCGACACGCTCACCTCGGCGGTCGCTGACGCGGTCGTCCGGGCCGACGCGCACCTGGAGGACGGGGGAGATGTTCTGGTCTTCCTGCCGGGAGAGCGGGAGATCCGTGCCTGCTGCCGTCACCTTCGAGGGAGATTTCCGGATCGAACATGTCTGCCACTGCACGCGAGGCTCTCACTGGCGGCGCAGCAGCGCGTGTTGCGACCCGCCGCCGGTCGCCGCATCATCTGCGCGACCAACGTTGCAGAGACCTCCCTGACGGTCCCCTCGGTGCGATCGGTGATTGACAGCGGCCTTGCGCGGATCGGCCGATGGTCGGCAAAGCGACACGTTCATCGACTGCCTGTTGAACCGGTGTCCAAAGCTTCAACCATGCAGCGAGCAGGCCGTGCGGGCCGAGTGGCGCCCGGAGTGTGCGTGCGTCTGTTCACCGAGTCGGACTGGGAGGCCAGACCGGACGAACTTGAGCCCGAGATCCGGCGAACCGACCTTGCGGGCGTGCTCCTCCGGATGGCGTCGCTCGATCTGGGCGCGGTTGGAGACTTTCCCTTTCTCGATCCACCTCGGCGAACGTCGGTCCAGGAGGCGTCCCGCCTCCTCCACGATCTGGGGGCGCTTGAGGACGGCACACTGACATCCATCGGGCGGGACATGGCCCGCCTTCCCGTTGAGCCGCGGGTCGCCCGCATGCTGCTGGCCGCTCGCTCGAGCCGGTGCGTGGATGCCGTGCTGGTCATTGCGGCCGGGCTGGCGGTGCCGGATCCGCGGCTGCGGCCTCCTGGGTCGGAAGCTCAAGCGGACGCGGCCCATCAGGTGCTTGCAGGTGGTGCCGAGTCAGACTTTCAGGCCCTTCATGCGATCTGGGAGCGGTTCCGCAGCGAGTATGCCGAGCAGGGTGCGGCCGCGACGCGGCGGTGGTGTCAGTCGAACCATCTCTCATGGGTACGCATGCTGGAGTGGCGGGCGATTCACGGACAGCTGCGTCGAAGCATGCATGAGCCGGGCATGATCCGATCGGGCGATCGCGGGATGCAGCCGGGGCCTGTGCACCGGGCGCTGCTGGCGGGCCTGATCGATCACGTTGCCCGGCTGGGGGAAGACGGCCGCTACGAAGGTGCTGGCGGCCGCCGATACCGGCTGCACCCATCGAGCATGCTGGCGAGGAAGCGTCCACCCTGGGTCATGGCCGCCGAAGTGGTTGAGACCGGCGACGTCTGGGCCCGGACCTGCGCCGCTGTGCATCCATCCTGGATCGTCAAGGGGGCGCCGCATCTGGTGGATCGAGCCTACACCAAGCCACGCTGGGAACTGCGGCGGGGATGTGCGACCGCCGAAGAGCGAGTGTCGCTGCGAGGACTCACGCTTACGCGGGGACGACGCGTGAATCTCGAACCGATCGATCCCGCGCTCGCACGCGCGGTGTTCATCGATCAGGTGCTCATCGCGGGCGGCGAGGACTTCGGAATTGACGCACTGGCCGACACCAGGGCAGCAGCGCGTCACATCGGGGAAGCCGAGGAACGGCTTCGTGCGAAAAATCTGCGATTGCCAGCGGCGGACGAGCGCGCTCTGTGGGAACGTCGCCTTCCTCCTGATGTCATCGGCCTGCAGTCGCTCAAGCAATGGGCGTCGCATGCCAGCGAGGACGCATGCTCGGTCCTTCGAATCCGATCCAGAGACCTGCTGCGCAGTCCCGACCATGCCCTCTTCGACGAGGGTGCCTTCCCTCGGCGTGTGTGGGTCGGTCCCGGGTCGGCCTCGGTTCGGTACCGCTTCTCGGAGGGTGCCGATGACGACGGTGTGACGATCCGCCTTCCGCTGGCGTGGCTGGAAACGGTGATGGATGTATCCGGGGTCTGGATGATTCCGGGTTACCACCGAGCCTTGGTGGCGTGCGTTCTTCGAGGGCTGCCCAAGCCGATTCGCGTCAACCTGCAGCCAGTCTCGGCATGCGTGGATGCGGCGGTCGACGCATTGTCGCGAGTTGAGCCAGACCAGCGAGATCAGCGCGATCCACTCGGCGTGGTGGCGGCGGTCGCCAGCCGCGTGGGCGGGTATCGCATCGCCGCCGAACAGCTTGCCAGAGTCGATCTGCCGGCGCATCTGGTGCCGCACTGGGAGGTGGAGGATGACGGACGGGTGATCGCCAGCGGCCGCGACCTGAACGCCATACGCCGCGACCTCATGCCGACGTGGCATGCCCGGCTGGAGGCCGCGATGCGCGACCATCCAGATGCATCACGGGGGCACACGTGTTGGGCGTGGGACGTGCTGCCGACGCGAACGTCGCTCCTGATCGGCGGTGTATCGATCGACGCCGACATCGTGCTGTCTGATCAGATTGAGGCGGTCGATGTGGAGGTCATGCCGGCAGGCCCGGCGGCCTCTCGAAAGCACGAGCGTGGTGTCCGGCGCCTGGCCAGTCTGGAACTGATCGGCCCCATTGATGCCGCGATCGACGCGTGCGGGGATGTGGATCGAATCGGACTTCTGGCCCATGAGTTCGGTGGGGCTGGAATCGTTCGCAGTGATGCACGCATGCTGACGCTCGCCGTCGCAGGGTTTCGGGGGGCGGACATTCGTACGCAGGTCGCGTATCGAGACGAATGTGATCGAATCTGGGGCGGGATCGGCGTCGGTGCACCCGAGGCCGTGAAGCTGCTGGCCGACATCTGGCAGTCTGCCATGGATCTTCGCCGGGAGGAGGAGCAGCGGCATCAGGACGACCCGATCGCTCATGAGATGCGGGGCGTCAGGCAGCGCCTTTTGGGCAGCATCGGCGTGGCGGCCATGGATCTGGCCTGGGCCAGACAGGTGCCTCTGTGGCTGCAACGCCTCGTGGGTCAACAGGGTGGAGAGGTCGACGCGGCGCTCGAGTCATGGGGCGGGTTGGTTGATCGGGCGCTCGCCCGGGAGATGGCGCCCGGTCCGAGTCTGGTGCAGATGGTCTGCCTGCTTGAGGCGTGGAGGGCCGCCCGGCGAGGCGTTCCAGGCGGTGGGGGAATCGATGAGGGCACACTGCGCGAGCAGTGGTCGGCGGTAGTTCGGGATGGAGGCCGCTGAACCTCAGCCTTCGGCGCGGGCGTGCTCGTGCATCGGCTTTCGCCCCACGCTGTAGTACGCGAAGCCCTGCTCGTGCATGTCCTCGTCATGCCACACATTCCGACCGTCGAAGATGACCGGCGATGCAAGGTGCGCCCGGATGGCATCGAAGTCGGGTGTCCGGAATTCATCCCACTCGGTGCAGAGCACGAGCGCGTCGCACCCGTCCAGGCACGCGTACATGTCATCGATGTACTCGATGTCGAGTCCGTACTGCGGGAATGTCTCGCGGGCGATCGGATCAAAGGCGCGAATGGAGGCACCCCGCTTCATCAGCTCGGCGATGATGGTGTGGGCGGGTGCTTCGCGGACATCATCCGTCCGCGGCTTGAACGCCAGGCCCCAGACGGAGAACGTGCGGCCTGTGAGATCCTCGCCGAAGTGCTTGAGCACACGCGCCAGGAACCAATGCCGCTGCTGCTGGTTGACCTCGTGCACCGCTTCGTTCAGCAGGCATGGAATGCCCGAGTCCTGCCCCATCTCGATGACGGCCAGTGTGTCCTTTGGGAAGCAGGATCCGCCATACCCGAGCCCGGGGAAGAGGAATTTGTCACCGATACGCGTATCGGCGCACATGCCCTCCCGGACGCGGGCGATGTCGGCGCCGTAGTGTTCGGCGAGCCTCGCAATCTCATTGATGAATGAGATCTTGCAGGCGAGCATCGCATTGCTTGCGTACTTGACCATTTCAGACGATTCGACGTCCATGAACATCAAGGGTCGTGCGTTGGTGACGTACGGCTCATACAGTTTGGTCAACAGCGACCGGCCACGTTCACTCTCGACGCCGCAGACGACCCGATCTGGCTGCTGAAAGTCCTGAATCGCATCGCCTTCCTTGAGGAACTCCGGATTGTCGGCGACCGAGAAAGGCTTGCTGGTCACGGCGGCGATGGCGTCGCGGACCTTGGCAGTGGTTCCCACCGGAACGGTCGACTTCACGACGATGACCGGATTCTCAACCGTGCACGTTCCCGATTCGATGGCCCTACCGATGTCTTTGGCAACGGCCATGACAGCTGAGAGGTCCGACCGTCCGTCGGCCCCGGTGGGGGTTCCGACGCAGATGAAGATCAACTCACCGTCGGCGTAGCCCTCTGCCCGATCGTCGGTGAAGTGCAGGCGACCCGCCTTGATGTTGAGGGTCATGAGTTCGGAGAGACCGGGCTCGAAGATGGGGCACTCTCCACGTCGCATCATGGCGACCCGCTTGGGGTCGATGTCGAGGCAGGTCACCTGATTGCCCGTGTTGGCAAAGCAGGTTCCAGTCACCAGTCCGACGTATCCGCTGCCGACGATTGTGAGATGCATGGTGAGGCGATCCTCTTGAGATGAAAAATGGGGAATGTGCGGCCAAATGCCTTGAATCGGTCATTGTAGCGGCCCGCTCCAGCAAGATGGTGAGATCCAGGGCGGGCTCAGCCCCTGGCCAATTGTCCTTCGATCTCTAGGATTCGGCGTTTCAGCCTGAGGTGCGGCGTGGCGGCGCTTCGGCTTCCGGCATATCCGCCGAGGTCGATTGACGACACGACGCGGTGGCAGGGCGTGAGCAGCGAGACGGGGTTGTGTCTCATCGCCGATCCAGCGGCGCGAGCCGCTGCCGGGTTCCCGGCCGCGGCGGCCAGGGCTCCGTAGGTCCTGGTCTGACCGACCGGGATGTCGCGGCATGCCTGCCAGCATCGCCGGCGAAACGGGGGCCCGTCCGGGAGGGGCAAGGGAGGCGGTCCGACCCGTGTTCGGAGGGCGGCGTCCAGCCACGCGGCCACATCGGGCATGAGGGCATGGTCTTCGCGTCCTTCCGGCGTGTCAGGGTGGAGCTCGACGAACTCGACACGGAGGGGGTCCGTCAAGGGCGCGATCAGCCACAAGGGACCGACCGGTGTGTCAACGCGGCGGAATCGATCATCGGGTGGGGACATCAGTGGGGGAGCGCATTGGAGGCGCAGAGTTCCCTCACGCCGCACCGCACCTCTGCCGCGACTGCCGGATCTCCCTGCGACCCCATGACACGGTCGAGCCATGCAGCAATCTGGCGCATGTCGGATTCAACAAGTCCGCGCGTGGTCAGTGCGGCCGTGCCGAGCCGAAGTCCGCTGGTCACCATGGGTGGGCGGGGGTCATTGGGAATGCCATTCTTGTTGGTGCCGATTCCGGCCTGTTCGAGCCATTGTTCGGCATCGGCGCCGGTC
>CAYQJN010000119.1:2072-5359 GCA_964417845.1 uncultured Isosphaeraceae bacterium | reverse complement strand
GAGCATGATCGACCCATCATCCGGATCTTCCTCGCCCAGCAACATTCGAAAGAGCGTGGTCTTCCCGGCGCCATTGGGACCGATGATGCCAACGATGGCACCTGGCGGCAGCGAGAAGGTCATGCCCTCCAACAGCACCGTGTCGCCATAGCCCTTGCGGACGTCTGATACTTCGATCACGCGATCGCCGAGTCGCGGCCCCGGCGGCACGAAGATCTCAACGGATCGCTCCCGCTCCTTCTGATCCTGAGAAAGCAGGTTTTCGTACGCCGTGATGCGGGCCTGGCTCTTGGCTTGCCGCGCCTGGGGGCTACGTCGCACCCACTCCAGCTCGCGCTGCAACGCTTTCTGCCGCTTGCCCTCCTGCCTTGCCTCGGTGGACAGCCGCCGTTGCTTTTGTTCGAGCCATGAGGAGTAATTACCCTCCCATGGGATCCCCTCTCCGCGATCAAGTTCCAGAATCCAACCGGCGACGTTGTCCAAAAAGTACCGATCGTGCGTGACGGCGATGACGGTGCCCGCATATCGCTGCAGATGCTGCTCCAGCCAAGCGACGCTCTCCGCATCGAGGTGATTGGTCGGTTCATCAAGCAGCAGGATGTCGGGAGTACGCAGGAGCAGGCGACAGAGCGCGACGCGCCGACGCTCGCCGCCCGAAAGTGTGTCCACGGTCCGATCCTCAGGAGGACACCGCAGCGCATCCATCGCCATCTCAAGCCGCGCGTCGAGATCCCATGCGTCACCCGCATCCAAGCGAGCCTGCACGTCGGCCTGCCTCTCCAGAAGCGCCTCCATCGCTCCATCAGACATCGGCTCGGCAAAGGCCTCGTTGATCCTGTCAAACTCCTTCATGAGGTCGACCAGCTCCTGCATGCCTTCCTCAACGACGGCCCGAACGGTTCTGGTTTCACCGAGGAGCGGTTCCTGTTCCAGATACCCGGTGGAGTAGCCCGGGACACGCTGCACCTGGCCGTCAAACGACGTGTCGACTCCAGCCATGATCTTGAGCACCGTGCTCTTTCCGGCTCCGTTGAAGCCAAGCACGCCAATCTTGGCACCATGGAAGTATGAGAGCGAGATGTCCTTGATGATCGTTCGCTTCTCGATCGTCTTGGACACGCCGAGCATGGAGTAGATGATGTCTGGCATGGAGTACTCGTCGGAGCGATACAGTGCGCCGATGCTGACAGGTGTCGACCTCGGCGGAACCAAGATTGAAGCCATCGTGCTCGATGACCATGACCACGTTGTGGCCAAACAACGAATCGCCACGCCGCGCGGCGACTATGCCGCCACAGTGTCTTCGATTGCAACGCTGGTTGCCAATGTTGAAGAGGAGGCGGGCGGCGGCGGCGACTGCGTGGGGATCGGCGTCCCGGGGAGCCCCTCACCCCGGTCCGGCATCATGCGGAACTGCAACTCAACCGTTCTCAACGGCCGACCGCTCCGCACAGACCTCGAGACCGCGATGAGGCGTACGGTCAGGCTCGCCAACGACGCCAATTGCCTGGCCCTGTCGGAGGCCCATGACGGTGCTGCCGTCGGTGCCGACACTGTGTTCGCGATCATCCTGGGCACCGGGGTCGGCGGAGGCGTGATCGTCGATGGTCATCTGGTCGAGGGCAGGAACGGCGTCGCGGGTGAATGGGGACACATGCCGCTCCCGTGGCCCGACCCCTTAGAGCATGCGGCGCACACCTGCTGGTGCGGGCGGACCAACTGCCTGGAGACATGGCTCTCCGGGCCGGCGCTGGAGCAGGCATGGATCACGGCGGGACATGACCCCCTGCCAGCGACGGTTCTGGCGGCTCAGTCCCCGACCGCCCCGGAAGTGCTGGCCTGGATCGACCGCCTCGCCCGAGCGACGGCGGTTCTCATTGATGTGTTCGACCCGGACATATTCGTCGTCGGCGGAGGCCTCAACGCCATTGAGGCGATCTACCGCGAGGTACCTCGCCGGTGGCCAGATCACGTTTTCGCTGACGCCGTCGAGACCCGCATCCAGCCTGCGGCACATGGCGATGCCAGCGGTGCACGCGGCGCTGCGCGACTGCCTACTCGTCCTGCACGTTGACGGCCGGCTGATCCATCGGATCACCGGTGGGCGACTCAGGCCCCGGCACCAGCGTCTCAGCACCGGGCGCGATCGAGGACTCATCGAGGTCCGCAGCGCGATCCACCTTCTCACGCGTGATGAATGGATCGGGATCGAATGGATCCGCCGGCGTCGCTTCCCCCAGCGTTGCCAGACGTGGGTCTCCGGCCGTTCCATCCTGAGCGCGCATGTCACGGGCACCCTCTCCCTCAATGGCCGCTTCCTGAGCGGGAAGGTCTTTCGTGTCCAATGGATTGCTGCACCCCGCAAGGGATGCGGCGGCGAGCGCCGTGATGAGCATGTGTCCGTGCATGTCCGCCTCCTCAGACTGACTGGAGGATACAGCCTTCGTGGTCCCGCGCGGTGTTCCCGTCGGCGCTCCTGTGAATCCAATCTCGCGTTCCTCAGTGCGATTGCGATACCATGGCCGCCCCCCGGGTGGGGTGGCAGAGCGGTTGAATGCGCCGGTCTTGAAAACCGGTAAACCCTTCGGGGTTTCATGGGTTCGAATCCCATCCCCACCGTTGGCCTTGTGGAGTGATGGCCATGGCACACAGACCTTTCATCCTCGAGCGGATTCAGCGCCGGCCTGGCCCTGGAGGCCCGCCCAGGCGCTCGCTGGTGGTAGCATCGGTCGCCGGGCTGGCCTGCCTGACAGGATGCCTTCCTCCCTCCTCGCCGCTTCCCGCGACGATCAGTGTGCGGGACTGCCACCTCGAGACGCCTGTTGCAGACGCTGACATCCGCATCGCGGGCGGCAACGTGTTCCTGCCCCCTCGCACGCTCATCGTCCCCCCCACCAGTCCATGGGCTGACCCGGCGGGGAGCCTCGCTCGTACAAATCGTGACGGTACCGTTGACATCATGCTCGCAGGAAGCAGACCAAACGACATCACGATCACAGCAAGTGGCTACCCGCCACTGCACGCCACCATCGAGGTCGGTGTCCGCGGAATCAACCGCCCGCTCTTGTGGACCACGGGCCGCGTGCCACCCGTCGATGTCACCGCACCGCCGTCGCCGCGTCTCGAGTTTCGAGTCGTGCCGGTCAGTGCGCCTTGAGCGGCCCCTGCCGCTGATCCGGCTCGCACAATGAGGCCTTCATATAGTCGCGGTTCATCCGACCGATGAACCGTATCGCAAAGGCTTTAGGGCCCGCGGGCGGGCCCGCCCCGCAGTTTGGGGCAGGGCC
>CAYQJN010000119.1:0-2062 GCA_964417845.1 uncultured Isosphaeraceae bacterium | reverse complement strand
CGAAATGCCTTTCGGGCACGCGTCCTGGCACTCCGCGAAGTTGGTGCAAGCTCCAAAGCCTTCTTCGTCCATCTGCGTCACCATCGTCTTGGCACGCTTCCAACGTTCTGGCTGTCCCTGCGGAAGCAGGCCGAGGTGTGACACCTTGGCGCCTGTGAAGAGCATGGCGGCACCGTTCGGGCACGCCGCCACGCAGGCCCCGCAGCCGATGCACTCCGCCGCATCCATGGCCTCTTCGGCCACCGGATGAGGTACAAGCGAGGCGTTGGGCTCCGGTTTGGGCCCGCTGTGCGCCGAGATGTAGCCTCCGGCCTCAATGATGCGATCGAATGCCGTTCGATCCACCATGAGGTCCTTGACGATCGGAAATGCTCCGCTCCGGAATGGCTCGATCCAGATCTCGTCGCCATCCTTGAACGCCCGCATGCGGATCTGACAGGTCGTGGACTTCTGCCCGGGGCCGTGTGGTCGACCGTTGATGACACAGGAGCAGGCACCACAAATCCCCTCGCGGCAATCACTGTCGAACGTCACCGGATCGTTGCCCGACTCGATGATCTGTTCGTTGAGCGTGTCGAGCATTTCGAGAAAGGACATGTCCTCCTCTACACAGGCCAACTCGTGCCGTTCAAAGGAGCCTGTGGCATCCGGACCGTCCTGACGCCAGATATGAAGGATCACTCGCATCACTTGTAACTCCGGGTCATGAGGGGAAGCGCTTCAAAGGTCAATTGCTCCGTCGTCTTCTCGTGAGGGGACCCCTCTCCGGTCCACTCCCACACGCCGACGTTGCCGAATTCGTCATCATTCCTGACCACTTCGCCATCCTCGGTCTGATGCTCTTCCCTGAAGTGGCACCCACAGGACTCGTCTCGCTCGAGTGCGTCGCGGCACATCAGATGGCCCAATTCCAGGAAGTCGCCGAGGCGACCAGCCCGCTCGAGCGCCTGATTGGTGGTGTCGGCCGACCCGGGCACCACCATGTCGTTCGCATAGGCGTCCTTGAGATCTTCGATGCGCGTCATGGCTTCCTTGAGCCCATCCGCAGTTCGCGCCATGCCGCACTTGTCCCACATCACTTCGCCCAGCTCCTTGTGGATCGACATGGGCGATCTGGAACCGTTGCGGGACATGAGCCACCCGATGTGGTCGCGGACGTGCTTCTCATGCGCTGCAAAGGCGGGATGATCCGCTGAGATCTTGTCCATGTAGATGTCATGGAGACTGTCATTGATCGTCTGGGGAAGGATGAAGTAGCCGTCCGCCAGGCACTGCATCAGACTGCTGGCCCCGAGGCGATTGGCGCCGTGGTCGGAAAAATTGGCTTCACCGACGGCGTACAGCCCGGGGACATTGGTCATCAGGTTGTAGTCGACCCAGAGTCCGCCCATGCAGTAATGGACCGCCGGGAAGATTCGCATCGGCGTCTTGTAGGGGGTCTCAGTCGTGATCTCCTCGTACATGTCAAAGAGATTGCCATAGCGCTCGGCGATCACTTGATGCCCACGCTGCTCGATGGCTTGCGTGAAGTCGAGGTAGACCTGCTGCTTGCCGTGAACTCCCAGGCCGTCGTCACACACATACTTCGCATTTCGCGCCGCCACATCGCGTGGAACGAGGTTCCCGAATGACGGATATCGCTCTTCGAGGTAGTAATAACGGTCTTCTTCCGGAATCTGATGCGGGGGTCGATCGTCCCCGGGCTTCTTCGGAACCCAGACGCGACCGTCATTACGAAGTGACTCGCTCATCAGCGTGAGCTTGCACTGAAAGTGGCCGCTCACCGGAATGCACGTCGGATGAATCTGTACGTAGCACGGATTGGCGAAGCCCGCTCCTCGTTTGTGCGCTCGCCATGCCGCTGTGGCGTTGCTGTTGAAAGCATTGGTGCTTTGGAAGAACACGTTGCCGTATCCGCCACTGGCGAGCACCACGGCGTCCGCAGCCATGCTTCGTATCTCACCGGTCTTGAGGCATCGATACACGACGCCCCGGCATCGTCCGTCGATGTTGACGATGTCCTGGATCTCGGTGCGGGGATACATGACGGCGTTCCCTGCCG
>CAYQJN010000118.1:0-5399 GCA_964417845.1 uncultured Isosphaeraceae bacterium | reverse complement strand
GCCGCCGTGTTCATCAGAAGGAAGCAACCGGTTCCGTACGTCGTCTTGACATCGCCCTTGGTCATACACCCCTGGCCAAACAGAGCCGACTGCTGGTCACCGATCATTCCGCAGATCGGAATGCCACCCGCAACCACTGCTGATCCGAACCGCCCAGCACAGTCAACCACCTCAGGCAACATGCTTCGTGGCACTTGGAACAGGTCAAGGAGGTCGTCATCCCAGCATTGACGGCGAATGTCGAAAAGCATCGTCCGAGCAGCGTTGGACGCATCCGTGATGTGAACCCGCCCCTCAGTAAGGCACCAGACCAACCAACTCTCCACCGTCCCGAATGCGAGATGCCCCTCTTCAGCCGCACGACGGGCACCATCAACATGGCAGAGGATCCATTGGATCTTTGAGGCCGAGAAGTAGGGATCCAGCACCAGCCCCGTGCGATCTCGCACCAACTCCACCACACTCGAGTCCGTCGTATGCCGGGCCAGTTCATCCGCGGTTCGGCGGTCCTGCCAGACAATGGCATGGTGGATGGGCTCGCCGGTACGGCGATCCCACACCACCACCGTCTCCCGCTGGTTCGTGATGCCAAGCGCCAACGCACGGTGCCCACCGGCCTCGAGCTGAGACACCACCTGCCCGAGCGTCGCCAACTGCGCCCCGGCCAGCACTGACGCATTCTGCTCCACCCAGCCAGCCTGAGGGTAGATCTGCTCGAATGGCTCTTGGGCGGCTGCGACGACACGGCCGTCCAGTCCAAACGCCATGGTCCGACAACTACTGGTCCCGGCATCGAGGGCCACAAGGACGTCCATGGGCGCACCTCCAGACTGACATCATCGGAAAAAAAAGGGCCTTTTGAGTATCACCTTGATGGTTCAGATGAACGAAGACCCCGTCATCCCAAGGACCTATAACTCGCTACAGGCAGTGGAGTTGGAAGAGAATCGCTCAATCCTCGCCAATTGCCCTCCCAATCCGCGCCCCGCCAGTAAGTCGTTGTCTTCGACCCTGTTAGAGATCTTGTCCCCCTTTGGCTCACATGGCTCGTGGATAGGTGGTGAGCCACTTCAGATTGAAACCACCACGGTGTTTTTCTGGTTAGTTTCAAGTCTGGAGGTGGATGAGATCCGATAAAGAAGCAGGCGATCCATACGTGGCCGCCCTTCTTCCGGACTGAACTTCCTTCTCTTCTCTTCCGTCACCTCCAGGCTTCGCGGCCTGGAGGTGATTTGCTTTGGGGGGCACCAGCCACCGCCAATCCACATCCATGGACCAGGGCCATGGGAGGACCTCTGACCGCCACGGAGCTCCTCTGGAGCGTCTCGAGCCTGGTGCTTCTTCAGATCCCCCGCGCAGAAGCAGGTGTCACTGCTGGGCAGCGATGTAGTCGTCCCTCTGATCGTCGCTCCATGCATGCCATCGAGCGGCGCATCCCCCACAACAGAATCCGACGGTCTCACCCTTCCAGTCGGCGGTCACTGCCCCGGGCCCCACCTGTCCGCCCGAGAAGGGGCAGGTCGAGTTGATCATCCCTGGGGACGCCGCCGACTTGGAGGTCGACTGACAGCCACCGAGCAACAGAGCCACACACGCGATACCGGCAAGAAGTTTCATACGCCACTCCAGATGAGACCAGATGGAACCCAATCGATCAAAGAGAGCGACATGTTAACACTCCAAAGCAACTCAGGGCGGCTTTCAACTGTGCGCTGCTTCACTCCCTTGGACACTTGGCGTCCACGACCCAACACCGATTCCCCTCCGGATCTGAGAATGCGCCAAACCAGAACCCATCTTCTTCATTGAATGCTGGCCCAAATTGCACCGTGCCGCCTTTACCTGCAACGAGTTTCAGAAATCCCGGCACGTCATCAGCTTCAAACTGGAGAATCGTCGTCGCTGCTGCGCGATTGCCGGGGCTTACCTGCATCTCCGAAGCCAGCCCAATCCCCAATTCCACGCCCGTATCAATTTCAAGATTGGCATAGTGCATCCCATCGGTGAACTTCCTCCGGATCTGGAATCCAAGGACGTCGCAATACCACGAGACAAGGCGATCAAAGTCCTCGGCGAGGATCACCGGCTCACGCGGCCTGAGGATGGGTGCGTTCATACATCGCCCTTCCAGTTCCACCACTTGCGAAGTTCAGGATCGGTATCCGGGTTGCGTGCGAATGCGACGGCGCAACGATACACGTAGAGCACGCACCGATCCATGGTGCCACCTGCAAGCCGACGAGTCTCTTCGAACATCACCTCAGGATCTCCGGCCGCGAGGTCGTCCACGCTTCTCATTCCGAGATCCCAGAGGTCCTGAGAGATACTGGGACCGACTCCCGGAAGGTGCCCGAAAACCTTGACTGGATTACCTTCTGCGGACATCAGACGTTGAAGAGAAAGTGCACAACGTCTCCGTCCTGCATGGCGTAACTCTTGCCTTCACTGCGGAGCTTCCCAGCCTCCTTGATCGCCTTTTCACTCTTGAGCTCAAAGAGATCGTCGCAGTGGTAACACTCCGCGCGTATGAACACACGCTGAATGTCACTGTGAATCGCACCCGCCGCCTCCGGGGCTGGCGCACCTTGGGGAATCGACCAGGCCCGCACTTCCTTCTCGCCCGCCGTGTAGAAGGTCGATAGGCCGAGCACTTCATTCATCGCCGCCGCAAGGACCCCGATCGCAGGCCGCTCGATCCCCATGGACTCCAGCATGTCGCCCCGGTCCGCTTCGTCCATTTCAGCGATTTCGCTTTCGATCCTGGCGCACACCGCCACTGCAGTCGTTCCAGCCGACGCTGCCGCTTCCGACACGGCCATCGCCGCCTGACCTACCCCCGCAAGGTCTTCCTCGGCCACGTTGGCGACATACAGCATGGGCTTGGCGGACATGAACCCGTACGACTTGAGCACGGCTTCCTCCAACTCGTCCCAATCATGATCGCGAACCGGTCGCTCCTCGCTCAACATCGCCTGCACCTGTTCAAGCACTGCAAGACGCTTTCTGGCGTCTGGATCTCCACTGCGAGCTGCGCGGGACGCCTTGTCCACCGCACCCTCAGCAACCACGAGGTCGGCCAGAATGAGTTCTGCGTCCATAGACGCAATAGCCGACCCCACGTCGCCGTCTTCCCAGCAGTTGACGACGTGTACCAAGGCATCAACCGTTCGAATGTGCGCAAGTACCTGATTGAGATTCGAAGCACCGCCACCTGACGGAACACCCGGGATGTCAACGACCTGAACTGTCGCCGGGATGAGCTTCTCAGGTGGGATGAACTCCGCAATCTGATCAAGCCGGGGATCCGGCATCGAGGCGATTCCGACGTTGGGCTTCATCGATCCCATCTGGACCGGAACTGCGTGCGCGGTCAGGGCCTGAAAGAGCGTCGTCTTGCCGACACCCTGCAATCCGATCAATCCACATTCCATCAGGTACGGCTCCTCGATACCAGATGGGGAATCGTATCAGCGCGGCACCCTGGGGCAGGGCGTCATGTTCCAGGTGGCCCAGGCCCCGATCACGATGGCGACACCGAACATGGCCAGCACGATCCGCATGATTCCGAGGGAGTGGCTGCCGATGAGGTGGAAGGCGACTCCGGGGGCCAACTGAAAAACCGCTGAGGTCAGCAGTCCCGCTGCATTCACCACCCCAAGAGCGGCCCCGGCGTTGGCCGGCGCCACTGCATCACACGCAATTGGAAACGTCAGCACGCACGTCCCGATGCCCAACCCCAGCAGGAGGAGGTTGCCAGCCACCATCCAGTCCGGCCACGGCCCCGTAACGCCCAGAATGAGCGAGATGGCAATCAACGCCACAATCTGCCCGGCCAACAGAATCGGACGCCGCTTTCGCCACCGATCCGCAGCCCATCCAGCGAAGGGTGGCACGATCGCCACACCAACAAAGAGCCACGCATTGAGGCCCACGGCTTCATCGTGGGCATAGCCGAACGCCTGTTGAAGCGAAACGTCCCACAAACCGCCGAACCCGAAGAGCATCGCCATCAACGCACCTGCGGTGATCGCCGCAAGGCGAACCTGGCGTACCGACCAGACTTCGCGAAGGGACTGCAACAACGGTCGGTGACGCGCCGCCGCTGTAGCGGACTCCCCTCGCTTGGTGGTGGTCCCAATGCAGACCCAACAGAGCAACGCCACGCCCGCTCCAATCACCGCGAAGTCTGCCATGACATCCTGCCACGCCTCGACCTGCATCAGCGCTGCCACACCAGCGTCACCGAGGTACGCACCAGCGCCGAAGGCGAAATCGATCAAGCCCATGGCCATCGCAAACTGCCCCGCGGGAAGGCGGCGGCGCGCCACCAGTCCTGCGCCTGGAAACGCAAATGCGGCAAACACCCCCATGAGTGCCCGTGCTGCCAACAGCCCCCAGAAACCCGTGGCCAGCGACATCAACCATGCTGAGAGGGCCACACCGAGTGCCGCCGGTGGAAGCAGCAGACGCGGCCGCCAGCGGTCCAGCAGCATGCCTGCCGGTATCTGCATGGCGGCATAGACAAACAGGAATGCTGCGGAAACGATCCCAACCTGCAGGGTCGAGAGTGCGACATCTCGCTCGAGCGAATCCTGCATCGCGCCGATCGAATTCTGGGTCGCCAGCTGATACAGCACGAAGACCGTCGCGGCCCCCCACGCGATCCAGCTGCCGATGCTCGCCTTCTCAACGTGAACCGAGAGCCCTTCCCGTTGATTCATGGGGAGGAGTATCGCACCGGTGGAGGCAGCCGTCTACACGGTCACCCACAGCACGCACGCGCATCTGGTGCAGTCCGACGACACGATCGACGGGGCTGGTTCCAAGGCATCCGTTTGAGGATCATCGCCAGACCACATGTCCCGGTGAGCCCTGCGAAGGCGAGACCCGCACCAAAGAACGCTGCGACCGCCAGAAACCACGCTGACATCACTAGGCCGAGGACCACAGAAGCCAACACGCCAATCCCCACAACCATCTGGACCTGCCGCATGATGCTCACGCCGCCCCCCTGACCGGTCAACGCAAACCCTGCCGCTTTCCAGGACCTGATCCCTCCATCGAGGTGGTGGACATCATCACGGCCACTGGCGATGAGCACGTCGGCGGCCATCTCGGACCGATTTCCACTCCGGCAATACAGCACGATGGCCTGATCCGCAAGGGTCGGCACCGTCGTGCTGTCAACGAGTCCAAGAGGCATCAATCGGGCGTTTGGAATGTGCGCCGCGCCAAACTCCTCTGGCTCTCGCACATCGACAAGGACGGCCGTCCCCTCCTCGAGTTGACGATTCACTTCCGCAGGCGACAGTTTGGAGACTCGGCCGGGTGTACCACTGGTCATGACTCGATCACCTTTCCCTCTACGGATTCTCAGGGACAGCGACGTCGCGATTCGT
>CAYQJN010000117.1:0-5592 GCA_964417845.1 uncultured Isosphaeraceae bacterium | reverse complement strand
CCGGGGTGCGGAGGGACCGATCACGCTACAGGTGACATGGCAGGCATGCGATGATCGATTGTGTCTTGCTCCAAGAACGGATCGGCTCCTTGTGAGTTTCGGAGACGCGCCGTGACGCCTGCAGTTCAATCGGACTCGGTCATCGATGTGGCGCTGTTGACGACGGGCGGCACGATTGAGAAGACGTACGACCCACTTCGCGGGGTGCTCGCCAACGACGTCAGCGTGTTGGATGTCATGCTCTCAGAGTTAGACCTGGAGGGTGTGGTCCTGCACCGGGAATCGGTGATGAACAAGGACAGCCTGGACATGACGCCCGAGGATCACGAGTCCATCGTGATGGCTGCTGCTCATGCGGCTCGCCGGTATGCTGGGATCGTCATCGTGCACGGCACGGATCGACTGACGGTCACAGGGGATGCCATCGAGGCCTATTGTCGGGAATGGCTTACAGTTCCGATCGTGCTGACCGGAGCGATGCGTCCATGGATTCTCCGGACCAGTGATGCAAAGCAGAACCTGACTGAGGCGCTTCTGGCTGTGCAGTTGCTCAATTCGGGAGTGTATGTCTGCATGCACAACCGAGTAATCACATTCCCGGGGGTCGTGAAGGATCGAGCTCGCCTTCGATTCATGCCATCTGAGACAGTGTGCAGGGAGGATTCAGAGTGAACAGTCAAACGACGACAACTGCCGGGCACAGATACCGGACTGCACCTGTGGCTGCCCCCGGGATGCCTGCAGGTATTCCCTACATCATTGGGAATGAGGCCGCGGAGCGGTTCAGTTTCTACGGCATGAAGGGCATTCTGGTCATCTTCATGACGACCTATTTGTTCCTGCTCCCGGGTGCGTCCTCGATGGAGCCGATGCCAGAACCGAAGGCCATCGAGAACTACCACCTCTTCACGACGGCGGTGTACCTGACGCCACTGTTCGGAGCATTGTTGAGTGACATTCTGTTCGGAAAGTATCTGACCATCATCACGTTGAGCGTGGTGTATTGCCTGGGCCACGGCGTCCTCGCGTTGATGGGCGCCGGAGAAGGCATCAACCCCGGATGGATGCTCTTCCTGGGACTGGGTCTGATTTCAATTGGCTCTGGTGGAATCAAACCATGCGTCTCGGCGCATGTGGGAGATCAGTTCGGAGAGACGAATAGCCACCTCCTGTCCAAGGTGTTCGGGTGGTTCTACTTCGCGATCAATACAGGGGCATTTCTCTCGACGCTGATGACGCCATGGTTCCTGGAGTGGTATGGGCCCCACCTGGCCTTTGGCGTCCCTGGCGTCTTGATGGTGATCGCCACGATCATGTTCTGGATGGGGCGAAAGGTGTTTATTCACGTTCCGGCAGGTGGTGAGAAGTGGTTCAAGGAAGTGTTCAGTTGGACCGGGCTCTCCGCGATTCTGAAGTTGCTCGTGATTTACGTCTTTGTTGCCGTGTTCTGGGCGCTGTTTGATCAGACCGGATCCTCCTGGGTCTTGCAGGCACGGGATCTCGATCGGAACTGGTAGGGCATGTACTGGTTGACCTCTCAGATTCAGGAGGTCAATCAGATCATGATTCTGATTCTGATTCCGACGTTCACATTCCTGATCTATCCAGCCATCAACAAAGTGTTCGCGCTGACGCCGATTCGGAAGATCGCGATCGGTCTCTTTGTCATGGTTCCCGGGTTTGCCATGGTTGCGTTTGTGCAGCGAGCCATCGACGCTGGTCTGCAACCGAGCATCGGGTGGCAGATCGCTGCCTATGCCATTCTGACTGCATCAGAGGTCATGGTGTCCATCACGTGTCTGGAGTTCTCCTACACGCAGGCACCGCGCACCATGAAGTCAGTCATCATGGCGTTCTTCATGATGAGCGTGTCCCTGGGGAACATCTTCACTGCTGGCGTGAATCACGCCATTCTTGTGGACTCGCATGCGGCGGCAGCCAAGAGTCTTGCCGCTGAGGTGGCCAAACAGGGGGATGACGCATCGCCTGATCAGCGAAAGGCGATGGCTTCCGATCGCAGAATGGCATATGAGACCATTCCCGGAGAGGGCTTTGCCGTGGCACTGTCCGGAGTCGATGGAGTTCTTGGAACAGAGGACGACATCAAACTCGGTTTTGCGCCTGATGGCTCCATGGCGGGATTTGTGGGTGACGAGGCGGACGCCATCGATCAGGCAATCGATCAGATCGGCACCTATTGGGAGTCGCACCATCGGCTTCCCGATCAGGCGATGGGGAGCGAAATGGTGTCCACCCTCACGGATCCATGGGGGCAGCCGCTTCGGTACATCCTGGCAAGCCGGAAGCAGTTCCTGGTGACGAGCGACGGTCCCGATCAGGTCTGGCAAAGCGAGTACGACATCAGGGCGGATGTCACGGTGACCTCCAAGTCGCCCACCGAACGTGAGGCTGAGGCGGCACGCAAAGGTGGTGGAGATGTGCTTGGATGGGCCCATCCGGCTGAGACCTGGATCGAGCGTCGGGAGGCTGAAATGAAGCGCCTTCAGGCCGAGAAGTCATCTGAAGACGAGGTGGCCGAGGTCGCTCCGGGCGCATTCGGATTCGACGTGCGGTGGGATGTTGGTGGTGCTGAGACCTTGCGAGGAGCGTCCTACTTCTGGTTCTTCACATGGGTCATGCTGGGCACGGCGATTCTCTTCGTGCCGGTGGCGTGCTTCTATAGGCCTCGCACCTACCTTCAGATTGAGGACGAGAACGCAGGCTGATCGCGACTGGCGCGTCTGCTGGGCATTGTGATTGTGATCGGGATAAAGCCTGCGACCTTCTGTCAAACGCCTTCAGAATCGCTGACCGGAGGCCTGCGATGTCTCAGTCCCCGCGGGCGTCCCTGGTGCATCATGCCGAGGTCGCATGCCGCGGAGTCGGACGACCTCCGCGCCTGGATCCAACAGAAGGAATGGCCTCATTGGATCGGTCGTTGCTCGAGGAAAGACGGCGGCGTGATCGACCCTGACGATGTTGCGAAGATCACCCAGATGCTGCCAGTGCAGGCCTCTGGACATTGTCAGCAGGAAGTCACCCTGATCATCGTGAATCGCATCGATCGATCCGGGTGCCAGCGAGATGAGTTGGTCGGAATTGATCCCGGTTGGCATCCAGACGGTCATGCGTTGTTCGACCGGCTCATAGAAGACCACCTCCTCGACTGGGGGTGGCGGCAATCCGATGCGTGTGGCTCTGTTGGCGTTGGCCGCCACGGCGTCCCATCTGGAAGCACCACTGAGTACCAGGACATGGCGAGCAGGGCGTGTGAGCGTCTCTGAAGACGTTCCGTCGAGTGAGACCAGCGAAAGGATGCCGCGGTCTGTGAGACGCCACACGCTGAGTCGATCGCTCCTCGTGCTCCAGACGGGCATCAACCAGTCATCGCCCGCTGATGGGAGTCCGAACTCGCGTCCGTCTGCAAACCGAATGGCGAGCGAGAAGAGCCGTTCGTCACGAGCACGCGTCGACCACGCCAGGCGTCCTCGTGGCCCCAGAGATGGCATGGTGTTGACCTGATCGTCCTTGACCAGCCATGCCACTTCCCCGGTGCGCCAATCAGCCTTCCCGATCCATCGGGAGCCATTCGGTTGTGGGGCCTCGACCAGAAAGCCTTCCTCGTCTGCGGAGTCGGTCATGAGAACGGGGAGGTCGATGGACCCCTGTGGCCTGACGCCGCCGTACCCGGGGAGGACTTCCCAGATCTCAATGGCGGTGCCGACAGGGGGGCGTGCGCCCGGAAGTGCCAGCCTGGTGGCGTTGCTTGGTGGCGTTCCGGTGGACGTGGCGATCCAGCGCCCGTCCGGGCTGGGCAGAGGAAGAACGGTGGCATTCCAGGGAATGGCGCCGAGGTTCCACGTCTCCCCTCGAAAAGCACCCTCGTTGGCCTCATTGAGTTGCTGCTGGCGTGCTGCGATCTCATTGATGGCCTGCGCCTGCGCTGGTGTGAGTGGCTGCCGCTTTGGCCATGGGGAATCCTGACAGCCCGCGGTCAAGGCCGCTGCCATGCAGGCCAGGATGCACCCTGTGCGAGCCTGCATCATTCGTCCTGTGAACCGTGAGGTGTCAGCTCAATCAACTCGGGCTGGAATTGATCGATGGAGGTCTGGGTGGGGTCGTCGGAGGGGAGAATGACGCGCTGTCCGTCGCGATCTGACCGCCGCTTCCCGAGCCGTTCATGCACGTTGAGGTTGACGATCTTCTGGCCCTCTTCGATCTGTTCGGCAAGTGGGCGTGCGACGGCTTCAAGTCGATCAAGGTCCTCAACATTGAAGTTGTCGTAGTTGTCAACCGGCCGGTGGACGACCTTCGGTGTGATGAACGCGATCAGTTCGGTGCGCTCAAGCGACTCGTCATTGAACTCGAAGAGTTGTCCCAGGAACGGGATGTCCGCGAGCAGCGGAATGCGATCTCGCTTGATTCGCTCGAACTCTCTCAGGAGTCCACCCACCACGATCGTTTGTCCATCGAGCAGGATGGCATGCGTGGTGACCTGCTTGCGGTCAAAGATCTCACTCTGGGTATTGCCGACATTGACGGCGCCCTTGGCCTGCGAGAGTTCGAGGCTGACGGCGAGATCGACAGCACCCTCCTCGGTAATGCGTGGTCTCACATTCAGAAAGACACCGATGTTCTTGTACTCGATGGTCGTCGTCAGGTTCTGCAGGCCTGTGGCCGCCTCAACTGAACCCGTGACGATCGGATACTCCTGGCCTGCAAAGAACACGGCTTCCTCATTGTCGGCCGTGAAGACGCGAGGCTCCTGGATGACTCGTGTGTTGGTTACGGAGTTGAGCGCCTCAATAATCACGTTGACGCCGAATGGGCCAAGCGTCAGGGTGTTGGTCTGGGTCCCGTCCAGCATGTTGGTGATGAAGTCGATGGCCCCCAGGGACAATTCGGCGCCGCCGGTCACGATAGCACCGGTGTTTGGCGTCCAACCGGAACCCACACGCATGCCCAGGTTGAGGTCATCACCGAGATCGACCTCGACAATGGTGGCGGAGAGCATCACTTGGCGGCGGGGCTGATCGAATGCCTCGATCAGCTTTCGCATCGGCTCGCGGTAGGCGGTCGGGGCGAGGATGGCCAGAGCGTTTTGACGAACGATGGGGACGACCCGCACCTTGCCGATGAGCGAAGACTCAGGCGACTGCGATCCCTCGTCCGAGGCGGTTCCCCACGGAAACGTGAGGTCTTGTGACGTGCCCGACGTGTCGGGGCCGCTGACGTCGAGACTGCCGCTTCCGCTCGAGAACCCCTCAGCGCTGAGGCCGGTCTCCGGCCTCGGCAGAGAGACGCGACCGCCGGCCTTTGCAAGAAGGATGTTGATCTCTTCGGTCAGTGCGACGGCATCGGCGTACTTGAGGGGAATGATCTCAGGAAGCCCCGCGTCAGTGGGCTGATCGACTTTCTTGATGACACTCTCGATGAATGAGAAACTCTGCTCAGTCTTGGCGAGCACCAGCAGCGCATTGCGGTCCGGGAACGCTTCAAACTGATAGACGCCAGCGATGCCGACGGTCGCGTCAGTGCGTTGTCCCTGAGCCTGACCTCCTTGACGGCCTCTGCCAGTACGACTGCTCCCGC
>CAYQJN010000116.1:0-5602 GCA_964417845.1 uncultured Isosphaeraceae bacterium | reverse complement strand
GGGTGTTGTGGTCATTGTTGGGGTGGGTGAGCGGCGCGTTGGGCTCCGAGAGCAGGACGCCGCCGCCCCATTCTGCGATGTTTCCGCTTCCGGCATCGCTCGTGCCGAATTCGCCGGGCGCGGCCGGCGTTCCGGAGAGCGTGAGACTCCCGCCGGATTCGGCGTAGATGCCGCCTCCCCAGAAGGCCTCGTTGCTCGTCCATCGGCATGATGTGATGTTGACATCGGCCGCCGTGGCGTAGAGTCCGCCACCGAGTCCGGAAGCCAGGTTGACGCTGTTGGAGTTCACGACCAGGCCGTCAGAGAGACTCATGGTGCCGCCGTTCATGTACATGCCGCCTCCCGCGGATGTCGCGGTGTTGCCCACGACGTCGCCACCGGAGAGCGTGGCAGCGCTCTGGTCGGCGTACACACCGCCGCCCTGGGCCGCGGTATTCGCGCTGAAGGCGACATTGGTGCAGGCGGTGAAGTCGCTGTCGAAGTGCAGGCCGCCACCATTGCCGGTGGCGTCGTTGCCAGCAAAGGAGCCGTCGAGCATTGTGGTCGTGCCGACACTGGCGCCATCACCCTCTGCATATCCACCGGCACCCGCAGGCGCGGTGTTGTCCGTGACATCGGTGTCGGAGAGTGCCGACGCGTCCGTGAGCATGTAGACGCCGCCGCCGCGGCTTGCCGCATCGTTCTGGTCGATGGAGGCCATGTCGATCGTCGCAGTGGCGGTGTCGAGGAACAGTCCGCCGCCGCGATCGGCCGAGTTGGTCTGCATCAGCGTTCCTGAGACCGATCCATCTGTGGCATGGAGGTAGAAGCCGCCACCGTTTCCGACGGCGATGTTGCCCGAGGCGGTGCCGTTGACGATGGTGGGGGTGCCTCCGGTCATGAAGGCGCCAGCGCCATCGCCGGTGGCGTCGTTGTTCAGGAAGTCGACCGTGGTGAGGATTGGACTGGATGCTGTGGCGTACAGCCCGCCACCATCAACAGCGAGGTTGCCCTGCACGACGGTTGTCTGAATGTCCGGACTGCTTTGGCTCAGGTAGATGCCGCCGCCAAGCGCGGTGGCTTCGCTGTTCTGCACGACACAGTTGGCAATGAGCGGGCTGCTGTCCTGAAGGAAGATCGCGCCGCCATTGGTGGCCAGGCCATTGGTAAAGGTGAACCCGTCGATGACGGAACTGGTGTTCTCGCCACTGGTGCCGCTGAGGAGCCGCTGGCCGCCGCCGCCGTCCAGGATGGTGGTCGCAGCGCCATCGTCGGAGATGATGGTGATGGGCTTGCCGCCCAGGTCGATGGACTCGGTGTAGGTGCCGGCCGCGACCCGGACCGTGTCGGCCGCACCGGCTGCGTTGATGGCGGTCTGGATTGCGCCGAATTCGGCAGGGACTTCATGAGTCCCGTCTGCGACTGTCGTGCACTCGTCAATGATGCCATCGTCGTCAAAGGTGTCCGGGATGCCGTCGGGACCGTCGTTGTCGATGCACTGGAAGGCGATGCACGAAGTTCCCTCTACGTCGGGATGCGTCCATGAACCGTAGATCTGATCGGGCGTGTTCCCGCAGAATGTGGTGCCATCACTTGTGGGCGTACTTGACGTGCCACTGCAGTGCAGACCACCCCCCGAGCCGGCGGTGGCGTCGTTGTCTGCGACCACGCAGATCGTGAGCGTGGGACTGCTGTTGATGCACATGATGCCGCCACCGTCATTGCCGGCGGTGTTGGTATCAAAGGTCGTGTTGACAAACGTGGAGTTCGCCGAGAGGTCATAGACCGCGCCGCCGTCCACGCCCGCCGAACTGTTGGAAATCGTGGCATCAGCCACATTCAGCGTGCTGGCGTCCGCGTAGATCGCCCCGCCGCTGCCTCCGGCGATGCTGGAGTCTATGAGGGACGTACCCGCGATCGAGGTGGCGCTCCCGTTCTGCGCGAGCAAGGCGCCGCCATCTCCGGCGGTGGCCTCGTTGCCGGACATCGTTGCCTCTGTGAGGGTCGCGGGGCTGGCATCGAGGTGGAGGCCGCCGCCATCGCCGGCGGTCGCGGTGTTATTCGAAATGCTGCCGCCCGACACCGTGATCATCGCGCCGGAAGCTGCCACGGCACCGCCACTGGCGGCCGCCGTGTTGTTGTCGATGGTCACATCGGCCAATTCCGGATCAAGATCGATGACGAGCAGGCCGCCACCATCACCGGCGGTGGCGACGTTGGTCGACACCGAACCGTTGTCAAGGCTCAGCGATCCGGCATTGGCATGAATGCCGCCGCCTTCAGAGCCGGAGTTGCCGTCGATCACGCAGCCATCGGCGGTGAGGGCGCTGCCGTCCAGATGCAATCCGCCGCCCTGCTCGGTTGCGTTGTTTGATGAGATGGAGCCGGCCATGACCGTCATGGTGACCGTGCTGTCGGCATCCAGGCCGCCACCGGTGGTTGATGCGCTGTTGCTGTCGATGGTGGCCGTGTTGAAGTCGGCCGTCACCGTGCCGCGCAGGTGCAGTCCGCCGCCCGCCGCCGTGGCGACGTTGTTCGACACGATGGCGCTGTCGAGGTCAAGGTCCGGGCACCCGTCCACGAGGGCGCCGGCGCCATTGGCGGCGCCATTGGCCGTCACGCTCACGCCGTCGAGATGCACCTTGGTTGAGGTTCCCGTGAGGTGCAGCCCGCCACCATCTCCGCCTGCGGTGTTGGCGTCGATGGAACCGTTCGTCACGATGAGCGTGCCACCATTGGTGCCATGCACGCCTGCCCCGTTTCCGGTAGCCGTATTGGATCCAATGGTGCAGGTTGTGAGCGTGGGATCGCAATCGCTGAACAGCAGGCCTCCGCCATTGCCTGCGGTGGCGTTGTTTGACCCGATCGTGCAACTGACGAGCGTGGCATCGCTGTTCTCGAGCATCACTCCGCCGCCAGTGGGGGCGTCGTTGTTCTGAATCGTGCACGTCGTGAAGTTCGCTGCGTCCGGGGCGTCGGGGCCTTCGTACAACAGGACGCCGCCGGCCTTCGATGTGGCCGTGTTCAATTCGATGATGCAGCTGATGAGGTCCGGGGCGCTGTACCGCGAGAGCAAACCAGCACCTTCGCTGGCATTGCCACCGGTCAGCGTGAACCCTTCGATCGTGGTCTCGGCGCCGGCTGTGTGGGCACCTTCGGCGCTGGTGATCTGGAGGGGGCGTCGCCCGGCAATGCCCTGGGCGTCAAGGATGGTGACGGCTGCGCCGCCGGTTGACTCAATGGTGATCGGCTTGCCCTGGGTGTTCACCACCCATGCGTCGCCGGGATCGGCGGCAACGTAGGTGCCGGGATCGACGAAGACCGTGTCTCCGGCACCGGCGAAGGCGACGGCGTCCTGCAGCGAGGTGAAGTCACCTCCGCCGCCGGGAATGACCGTGACATCGCCGCGGGCTTCGCATTCGTCTGGATCACCATCCGGGATGCTGTCGGTGCAGGAGAACGCGATGCAGTTGGCGGTGACGCCCGTACTGCTCCAGCCGCCGAAGACCTGATCGGGGGCGTTGCCGCAGAAAATGGTGTTCTCTGCGGTTGGATGGCTGGCGGTATGCGTGTAGACGCCGCCGCCGCTGCCGGTGGTGGAGGCATTTGATCCGACCGTGGCGCCTGCGAAGGAGAGCGTCCCGCTGGCATTGAGCCACATCACACCGCCACCGTCGCCGCTGCTCGTGGTGTTGTTCTCGATCGTGCTGTTGGTGATATCGAGCGATGCGACGTCGGCGTTGATGCCGCCGCCGTCACCGACGCTGGTCATATTGTCGATGCTGGAGTTGTCAAGGGTGACCGCGACGCCGGATCCGCCGAGAAAGAGACCGCCACCCGCGGCGTCAGAAGAGCCGCCATCGATGACGACGGTGTCGAGCATGATGTCGCCTGCGCCGGTGTGGGAGGCCATGACGGCGCCGCCATTGCCCAGGGCGGTGCTGTTGGTGATGGTGGTGCTGGTCAGATCGGTGTCGTCGACGCCCGCGAGGTGAAGGCATCCACCTTCGCCAAGCGTTGCCGTGTTGCCGTCCATCGCAACACCTGTCAGTGTGAGGGCGCCGGCCACGTCGGATGCAGCAATGGCGCCGCCACTCTGGCCTGCGGTGTTGGCGTTCAGCGACTCATTGGTCACGCTCGCCGTGCTGGCGTCCAGATGGATGCCTCCACCGTCCTGGCCGGCGGTGCAAGAGGCGATCGGCGTGTCGGTGATGGTCACCGTGGAACCGACGATGGCATGCAGGCCGCCGCCGCTGCCGGTGGTGGCGTCGCACCCGGTGATCGTGCAGGCATCGATGGTGGCGGAGACGCCGCTGAGCCAGAGGCCGCCGCCGTCCACCGCGCCCACCGTGGACGAGATCACGCTGCCGCCGCCAAAGGAGGCAGTTCCACCGGTGATGTGGCACGCGCCGCCGTTCTCTGCCGAACTCGAATCCACGGTTATCGCCGTAGCTGACAGGGGCTTGTCTCCCACGGTGACGACCGAGCACACGCCGCCGCCGTTGCCGCCTGCAGCGCAGTTATTCATCGAAACGCCGGAGATGGTGATCCGGGACTCCGAGCCGTAGAGGCCAGCGCCATCGCCGCTCGTGGTCAGGTTGGTGGAGAGATCGCCACCGGAAATGGTGACGTCGGTCGACTCCACGGCCACGCCGCCGCCGTTGTCATCAGCGGAGTTGCCAGTGATCGTGCATGTGTCGAGCGTGAGAGGCTCGCAATCGCGGGCAAGCAGGCCGCCACCGCTGCCGGTAGCGGTATTGCCGGTGATGGTGCAGTTCGTGAGGCTGAAGGCTGTGTCGCCATCGTGAATCATCACACCGCCGCCATCGCCGCCGCTGGTGTTGGTGAGGAACTGCATGTTGGTGATGACCGGCTGGCTGTTGTCGCCGTGCAGGCCGCCGCCATCGCTTGTGGCCACGCAGTTCTGAACAATGCAGTTGGAGAGGGTGGGGCTGGAGGTGACGAGGGAAATGCCGCCACCGACGTCTGCCGAACCATTTTCGATCGTAAAGCCATCAATGATGGTCTCATCAAACTCGCCGGATTGACACAGGATGCCTCGGCGGACGCCTTGTCCGTCGATGATGGTGACAGCGGCGCCGGAAACCGATTCGACTTGCAGTGCTTTGCCGCCCAGCGAAATGACCGAGTCTCCGGTTCCCGTGTAGGTGCCGGGGTGGACCTGAATGATGTCGTGGAAGTTCGCTGCGTTGACGGCGTCCTGCAGGCTCGTGAAGTCTGCGGTGGGCAAGTCGACCAGATCGTCATCGACCGTCCATGTGGTGGCCATCGCGGTTGAGCAGATGAGCGTGGTGGTGGCGCAGGAGGCCAGCACAAAACATCGGTGGCGCAGCATGAGTCTCTCCTCTAATCAGCGGCGTGTTTCCCTCCGGACGCCCGTGTATCCCTCAGGCCCCGGCACGCGCCACGTGCACCGTAACAGGCTCCACAGGTGGTGTCAGCCATCGGACTTTGAAGGTGGGGACATTTCAATCAACTGTCAAACGTCACGCGCGGGGGGGCTGCATGGCGATGGGGCGGCGGCTGCGGTAGGATGCGCCGCTCCCTGCGGGTGTAGCTCAATTGGATAGAGCATCGGTCTACGAAACCGAAGGTTGCAGGT
>CAYQJN010000115.1:224-5664 GCA_964417845.1 uncultured Isosphaeraceae bacterium | reverse complement strand
CTGTAGTAGAAGCGGTGATCACAATCGGTGATCGCCTGAACACCACCAGCCTCGAGGACGCCATCACATGGCGGTCCGACGCAGTTGTCGAAGCCATACTCACTTGTCTCCGACAGGCCCAGCGCCAGTCCAGTCGCCCGTGTGGCCGCGATGAGATCCCAGTTGACATTCCCTGCCTCGAAACTGCTGCCCGGCCAGGGGAAAGTGCCCTGCACCGCCGCCGCCGCGTAGGGCTCGGTGTCATAGCCCGTGCAGATCGTGCCCTGCACACCTGCCGCTACGTCCTGGATCTCAACGCCGTACTCGTTCACAGCATCGGGATGGAATCCGCGGTCATAGGGATACCCTGAGAGTAGCAGCACATAACTACTCGCACTTCGAACTGGGTGCAAGGCGTGGTTGGGGTTGGTTGCGGCTGACCAGACCCGGCGCATCTGTTCATAGGTATCGACGATGGTCCACGACGCATCGTTCTCCAGATAGATCGGCACACCACCGCACTGCGAAGTCTCTCCCGGACTACCGCCACTCTCATCCCAGCAGGAGGATCCCGGCCCGAGCCAGTCTCCGCCCGAGAGGGTGCACGGAAACTCCTCGAAGTTCTCTTCACATGCATTGGTGAAGCAACAGGCGCCTCCGACAAAGTAGGTCGGACCCGTGGAGGTGCTGTTTCCAGATCGGCCCCTGAGTATCAGGTCACCGACTTCGAACTGCACCAGCGCATCACGCTCGAGAATCCAGTTCAGCGACGCGATGAGCATCGTGGCGTACGCCTGTGCCGCACCGGCATCCCCATGGAAGCGATCGAGGTACCACTCGTCGGTATCGATCGCCATCCGAACCGATTGGCACATCGTGCTGGTCGGGAGCGCCACGCCGCCGGTCGCTGACTTCATGCTGTCTGGACAGGTTGACCCGCCGGGACCGGAAAGGCATAGAAAGCACTCGCGTGTGAAAATCCCCGGATACCCGTCCCCGTTTGATGGGTCATAGGTGCCATTGAAGACATCCCGAACAATGTCGCCATCCAGACAGATCGATTCCGGTACCTCGATGCACGTCACTGCTGTGAACATGTCGTAGATCGGGTTACCCGGGTTAGAGATGTCTGCGCAGAGAATCTCTTGTTCGATGCAGCAGGCCCCCGTCGGTTTGTTGCAGATATCCGGGTCCAGCGCCTGGATCTCAGCCGCCGAGACAAAGTTCGTCGCCGGAATCAACTCCGGCGATGCCAGATCGTCGCCAACACAGATCGCAGGCGACACAAGAAACCGCCCGCCTTCCAGGGCACACTCGCACGCGACCATATCGACGACTTCGAAGAGTCCAGGGTCGGACGCAACTTCCACGCAGCAGGCGCCCGTCCAGTTGCCGATGGCAGGGTCATCCGGATTAGCCACGTCACTGTCAGAGACGGACTCATAGCAGGCCCACTGCGATTGGCACGACACGCCAGGGCCGAGCCAGCACGGCGGCAGGTTCTGTGGAGATGAGTCAAAGTCGACCGGCGGCCCGTTCCACGTTCGGTCGCAATACAGAGCCGATGTGTTTCCGACATTGTCCGGAGCCTGGCAGTAGGCGCCACAGGCGTCCGCCGTCATCTCATAGCAGAAGCCCGGCATGATGCAGCACGCGCCCGTTTCGAGCGATGGATCATCATCAATCACGCGGTCGAGAATCTCTGGGAGCCGCCGCGCCTGATCACCTGCGAGGAGATCCTTGAGGGGGCTGCCCTCGCGGGCAATGTCACGCATGAGCTGAGCCGCCCCCCACGAATCGGACGCTTCAGGCCGGGCAGACGCACCGACTTCAGTCACGCCACCCGGCGCTGGCAGGTCGATGCCACCGGCCCGCGCACCAACCGTGAACATGAGCGTGGGGCCGCCGTCCGGCGGAGTTGCAATCAGGTGGAGCTCATCCTCCCACTCCATCCACCCCTGAGCACGCGGACCATCAATCCCGAGGAAAACCGTGCTCGTGGACGAGCCCTCGATCTCACCGGCGAGCAACAGTACAGGTGACGCTGAGAGACGAGTCAGATGCCCATCGCCACCAGCGAGCCAGGTGGATTCGATCGGATCGTCGAGTCGTCGCAGGTGCAGTGTTGCCCGCGAACCGTCAGGCATGGGCATGTCGCTCAACACAATGGCTGAACTAGTCCAGAGTGACGACAGATCGGTGGCATCGACGGCCAGCGGCGTAGCCCCCCACGGCGCCTCGGCCAGATCCTCGGCCTTGGACGACACCTGGATGGGAGATCGCATGGTGACCGTCAGCGACTCCTGGCCTGCCGCCGGACTGGCCGCGCCACTCATGAAGAGCAACGTCGCGGTCACAGGAATGCTCAGAGATGTGCACTGATGGGCCATGGAAGGACTCCTCCCGGACATCCAATTGGAGCGATCCGGCGTAGACACCCGCCATACCGGCGGGCGACCGAAACCCATGTTCGGCACGCCGTATGAGCCCCGAAACCCGCCTCCCAGCGTACCAGTAGTCCGAGGTATCGTCGATGGGAGATCCACCGTTTTGGACGCTTCCAGCCCGTTTTTGAGCGGTCTCCACCGCACGTGGGTCAGAGAGAGAGTGGCCGGATCTCCACGTCACCACCGCACGCCTGAAGAATGCTCCGGGGCGGAATGGCCTTCCAATGCTCGGTACCGTCGTCCAGCGGCTCAGAGACCACGATCGTGGCGTTGGCCTCAATCGCGCCAGCGGTGGCGGACGCGCCATCGAGGGCTGCCTGCGATGCCGAGTGGTACAGGGACGGCCCGTCACCGTCGGAGCCGTACCGGGCCGCCCACAGCGTCGATCCATCTGACGCCGCCACGGTCATGTTGAACGGGTCCTGCACCCGCGCTCGCGCCCTTGCCGACTCCACCCGCCGGATCATCTCGGCCAGGGCCGCCGGAGGATCGTCGCGGAGCCCCTCACTCAGACACAGCCCGAACATCGTCTCGCTGTCGGTGCACCCAAGGCGGCGTGCGTACACATCCGGATCCATGGCGGCGTCCAGAGTGTGGCGAACCCGATCGAATCCGCCGATCGCGCCATTGTGTTGAAAGAGCCAGGCGCCATCGCGGAAGGGATGACAGTTGGTGCGCGAGACCGCGCTCGTCGCCGCCCGGATGTGCGCCAGAAAGAGCGGCGAAACGAGATGCGAGGTCAGACTTCGCAAGTTCTCGTCGTTCCAGGCTGGCCGCGTTTCGTGATACACGCCCGGACCGGACGCATGCCGCGTAAACCACCCCACGCCGAATCCGTCGGCATTGACCTCGAAGGTCGACTCACGGGCGTGTCGCGACTGCGCCAGAAGAGACCGCGCCGGCTTGACCAGCAACTCGTCCATCCGAAGCGGTGATCCCGTGTACGCAATCCATCGGCACATGCGGCCAGCCTAGCAGCCTGCTTCAGCAGGCATACCGCCCTGCAACACCCCAGCCGGGCTCCGTCCATTCCAGCATTCCCCCTCGCAACCCTTACAGACTGCGCAGACCAACCCTTCGCTCCGTGATCTTTGAGCCGGGAATCCCGCCTGAACATGGCAGGAGAAATTCAAAGCACGCTTTGATCGTGGCTTAGATGCCCAATCCCAATGACTTACACATGGCCCTTCGGCACCGCGCTGCGTTTTGGCAACAAGGCTTCCGAATGGCGTGTTGCGTCCATAGGGTCGCTCCCGTGACGTCACACGTGCGAAGGGGCCATGGAAGTCCTCGACGCGGGAACATCACACAAGGCTCAAGGGCGGCGACTTCAGCTGCCAATGGGGAGTAGAAGACATGATCGACATGTCACACAGGAGAAAGCGACTGGAACGACTGGTCGAACTGGCTCAGGTTTATCGAGGCTGGTCGCGCCGGGAACTGGCGGAGAACCTCGGGCGGGACTCAACGAAGTTGATTCCGGCCAGCGGGAATCCGAAGCTGGATTTGATCGTGGAGCTCGCAGATGTGCTGGACTGGACCGTCGGGGACGTGACGGACTGCCTCTGGGGGACTGGAGGCACGACGTCTGAACAGGAAGATGGACAACACTTCAGCGACCTGTATGAGGCCTGCGGCGAGGCCCACTGGCGGGGAGACTACCGGGAGCTCATTCGTCTCTCCGGCAAGGCCCGGGCGATCGCGGAGACTGGCGAGGAACGGGCACTGGCGTGCAACCGCGAACTCGGCGGATGGGACGGACTGGGCCGCTTCACACGCAGCCTTGACGTGGCGCGTGAAGGGCTGGGAGAGTCGCCCATCTCCGCGGATGTGCGGCGCATGCTCCAGAGCAATCTGGCCAACGCCTGCTACAGCCTCTGGCATCTGACTGAGGCCAGAACGATCGCCACCGATCTCGTCGCGCACTACGAGTCCGTGCCAGCAGTTGCTGATCGGGATCGCCGAACGCATGCCTTCGCGCAGTATGTGTTGGGGAGCACGCACCGCCGGCTCATCGACGCCGATCCGGGCCGCGCGCACCAGCATGCCGCCAAAGCTCGCACGGCACTGCTCGATGCCATCGCCCTGTTCGGGAACCTCGACGCGAGGATGGTGCCATCGGCACCAGGCATCGCGCGAACATGTCGCGGCGGTGTCCTTGAAGCAGAAGTCATGCTGGGCATGATTGATGCCCGTGAGGCAACAGCGACCATCATTGACGCGATGCAGTCGGTCATCGATCCGCAAGCCGCAGACAGTGGAGACGTCCGAGAGAGCTACGGGTGGTGGTGCATCTTCGGATGCAACATCGCGCTTCGGCACATCACGGACGAACGTGAGTTGCAGCGGCTGCTCGCCCTCTTCACCAACAAGGCTGACGAAATCGCCGAGACGCTCGACAACTGGGCGATGCGCGAGCGTGTTTTCTCAATTCAATTCAACGGCCATCAACGTTTCGTCGGCTGGACCGGTCAGGAGAAGCCCATCACGATCGACACGGACGACATCCGAATGATCACAGGCACGATGGGCCGCTTCCCACAGTTCAGACAGACCGGCTGGCAGATGCTTGAGTCGGCTCAGGTCGTGACGGATCACGTCGCGGCCGCATCCTGAGAGGAGTTCAGCATGTCACTTCACAACACATCACCAACCCGACTTCCGATGCTGTTGGCAATCCTTGCGGTTTCGCTCTCAGCCGTCCCATCCGCGATGGCTGGAAAGCCCATCAAGAACGTCATCGAATTCCCATGGCAGACTGATGGACTCCATCCGGTCATGCACACCAATCAGGATGGGCCTATGGGCGCGCAGGCACCTACTGGCGACTGGCTCCTCCTCTCGGGCGAGCCTGAGCGTTTTGCTTCCAGCGGCACGCTGGTTGGACTCACCCCCGCCTGGGCGAGTGTCTCGAGCGCCGACTCCGACGGTGGGCCGCTGCTCCCGGACATTCAGATGCCTGACCTGAATCCCCAGGTATCTCCAACCGCCGGTCCGATGCCCATTGGATCACC
>CAYQJN010000115.1:0-214 GCA_964417845.1 uncultured Isosphaeraceae bacterium | reverse complement strand
GGGCACACTGGCGATTCTGGGTGTTGGCGTGATCGCCGGCCGCCGCCGGCGCCGCTAGCGCCGGAGTGGCCCGCCTGTGGCACGGGATTTCTCAGAGCGCATGCCGCGGCGTCCCTTCGGGGGCGCCGTGGCCTTGTGCGTTGCAGTTCGGTGCGCCGAGTCACCCTGTACGGGCAAGTCTGGGCATGAAGAAAGCCGTCATGGTTTCGTCCGA
>CAYQJN010000114.1:0-5692 GCA_964417845.1 uncultured Isosphaeraceae bacterium | reverse complement strand
ATCAATCTGCTTGACGTCGTACATCATCTTGTGCGGAATCGTCCCCACACGAACACGCTTGAGCCGAAGCTCCCGCATGTCCTCCGGCCACACATCTTCAGCGATGGCACTCATCGCGATCGCTGCGCGAAGGCGGTCCGCGTCGGCGCCCGCCTCCACCCACGGTCTGAGTAGTGACAGGGTCTCCCCGTCGGGCCTGATCCGCGTCAGCACCTCCATCGCCGCCAATCGCGTATTCAGATCGGGATCTCCTCCGGGAACGATCCTCGCGCGAAACTCCGGCGCTGGCTGTTCATCAACCTCGCACACAACCGCCCGATCGGCGTCCAGCACCTGCACCCGGAAGTTGTCCAGCCGCTTGTGATACGGCCGGTCAGTTCGATTGGCGATGACGATCGCGTCAATCGGCACGGTCTCCCCGAGATCCACCTCCCACCATGGATCCGCGTCTTGCTCGACGGTGTGGGTCGACGTCCCCGCCGCCCATTGACCGGTCGCGTCACCATCAACCGCACGATCGGCGGTGCCGCCCCAGTTGGTCGTTGACTGACTGCACGGCTTTCGCATTGCCACATTCGCGCCGCCGCTGATGACCTCCACCTCCGCCAGCGTGAGTGTTGCTGGCCCGTCAAGTTCGATCCGCACGTACCGCCCCTCACACCGCGTGTCCTCGGTCCTGGGACCCGCTTCAAGCCGCGCGCGTAGGGTGCCAATGCCCACCTCATCGACGAGTGACGGCCATCGCGCCGACGCGGACAGCATGTCGAGTCGCGCTTGATCTCCCCGCTGTCTGTTCGCCGCAGACCATGCCTCAGACCATCCCGTGGCGCGCGCCATCGCGGCCCACGCGGCTTCCCGTACATCGGCAGGGAGAGATCCATTCATCGATGCCTCGCTCAACTGCGGTTCGATCTCACGCAACTCCGCCGCATCGCACGCGAGGAGCAACGACGCAGCGCCATCGGACGGACCCCCACGAACAGCGTCCCACACTTCTGCCGCAATTGGCCGATCTGATCGCTCGGCCAACCACAAAGCGGCATCGCGCCGCGCATCCAGTGGCAGGGATCCGCGCGTCATCCGCTCGGCGGCCACGAAGTGCCCCATCGGCTCAGCGAGCAGGGCCTCATCGACCAGCCGCGCCAGACGCCACGCCTCTGTGCCTTCTCCACCCGGCTCACCAAAGCGCTGCAGCGCGGCAAGCGCCCTTGATCGCAGCGCCTTCATGCCCGCATCCATCGGCTGACGCATCGCCAGCGACAGCAACTCGACCGCGCGGGGATCATCCATGTATCCGAGGACCAGCAGCGCTTCGGCCCGCACCCGCGGATCACCGTCCAGCACGGCTCGCTCAAGACGCGCCGCCACATCAACCTGGTCCAGCCACGATCGCAGGACGGCCACCCCAGCAGCCCGCGCTCGAGGTTCATCGCTCGCAAGCACACCGTCCAGCAGTGCTTCATTCACGACGCCATGGGCTTCGTGCAACCACAGCACCTCAACATCCGCCCTGGGATGATCCGACGAGCCTGTCCAGGCCACCGCCTCGGGAAGCACCTCGTCGGCGGGCCGGCGATGCAGCTCCGTGCGTGTGCGCCGCAGTTTCCACAGGTCCGTTTCGAGCAGATCGGGCAGCAGTTCCGCGATGTCCATCGATGAGCGAGGCGTCCAGTCATGCTGCAGCTGATCGTCCTTTGTAATCCGCCACACCCGCCCGTGCGTGTGGTCACGCCTCGGGTCTCGAACACTGAACTGCATGTGCCCGACGATCGGATTCGCCCAATCGAGCATGTAGATCGCGCCATCGGGCCCCACTTCAGTATCGACGGGCCGTGACGTCGGATCGGTGGAGTACACAAGGTCGGGTTCCAGCGGATCTGCCGCAAACCCGGAGCCCTCCTCGCGCAGGTCATACCAGTGCAATCCGTGATAGCCAATGTTCTGCGGCAGCACGATGCGGCCATGTACGTGCGCCGGAAGATGCGCACCGCCGAGGATCTCCGTTCCGCCCGATGGACGCCGGCTTCCGGGCGTGAACGCCGGCACGCTTCGCACGTCAGGTCCTCCCTTTCCGACATCGGGATAGGGGTGCGCCCCTGCGATGTGCGTCAGGCGACGCGACGTCCCGCTCGTTCCGTCGGTAATGATGCTTCGACCCCAGACGTCCACGACATGCCCCCAGGGATTGGCCCAGGGCCAGGACGACACGACCTCGACCTCACCTGTCTGTGGATCAAAGCGATGCACCGCGCCATCGATCGATCGCGACGGACCATGCGGCGACTCGATCTGCGTGTGATGAAACGTGCCCTCCTGGAAGTAGATCCCTCCGCCTGGCGGACGCGCAAAGGCCGACATGGCATGGTGACTGTCCTCGGGACCAAACCCGTGCAGCACGATCTCGCGCGTGTCGGACACGCCGTCGCCATCCGTGTCGACGACATGCAACAGGTTCGGTTGGCTGACGACCCACGCCTCATCGCCATTGGTCGCAAAGCCGGTGGGCACGTAGAGTCCATCGGCAAACACGGTGAGCACATCGGCCCGGCCGTCTCGATTCGTGTCTTCGAGATACACCAGTTTGTCCTGCGGGGACTCACCCGGCACGACGTGCGGATAGGTCGGCGCCACAACCACCCACAACCGGCCGTCGCCGTCGAAGTTCATCGCGATAGGGTTGGCGAGCAGCGGGAAGTCCTCTTCACTGGCGAAACAGTTGATCGACCACCCCTCTGGCAGCACGAAGTTGCCGAGCTGATCGGCCACGGCGGGAACCGGTCGATTCTCCGGTGGTGTCGAGACGGCGTCCCATTCCGGCTCCGGCACCGTGGGCACCCACGCCGGCTCCATGCCGCGCAGGATCTCCGCCCCATCAACACGATCACCCGCAAGCAGCGCCGCGTCAGCCCCGTCAGCAATGGCTTCCAGGCGTTCCATCTCGCGAGGAAAGTTGTCATCACCGAAGGGTTCAAATCGCCTTCCATAGACGTACTCAGTGTTGATCGGCCGGAATCGCTCGAAGACGAATCGGTTCTTCTCGCGCAGGTCGGCGAGTCGGTCCCGCGTCACCGCATCCACCCCGTTCGGATCCACACCCAGACGCACCAGCATCTCCCTCGCGGCGATGCGGTATCCCGCGTCGTTGAGATGAATTCCATTGATGGTGAGATCCTCGCCACCAGCCATCGCCCGCCTCATCGGCCAGTGCAGGTCGATGAAGGGCACGCCTCGGCGCAGCGCTTCCTCTCGCATGACCTGCGTGTACCGACCGATCTCAAACGTGCGGGTCTGTCCATCGGGAAAGCGACCACCGAGCGACTCATGCGCGACCGGTGACACCAGGACGACGCGATACTTCGTGTGTGCATCGAGCCAGTCGCCAAGTTGCGTTCGAAACCGGGGAAGGCCGGCCTCGCCCGCAAATGACTCGTTCATGCCGAAACAGGCGATCAGTACGTCCGTACCTTCTCGTTCGAGATGGGCTTTCATCCCGGCGAAGTTGAGCGGGCGTGGCTGGATCGCCACTTCATCGGCGCTCCAGGCGAGGTTGCGGACATGCAGGTCCAGCTCCGGGTACGCCGCGCGAAGTCCCGCTTCGAAGTAGGGGTAGTGCTGCATCCGCTCCGCAAACGTATTGCCGACGATCGAAATCGTGTCCCCCGGCTGGAGTGACAGCGCAGACGTGTCGACCGGCACCGCGGCGATCGACAGGGCCATCAGAATCGTGTTCACTTCGGTGCTCCCTGGCAGGTCGCGAGGTAGGCAACAATGTCTCGCACCTCACACGGCGTGATCGCCTCACGCATCTCCGGCATGGCCGACATCGCGCCGTAGCCTTCGGCCACAATGGCCTGTGGATCGATGATCGACTGCAGGATCTCCGCCCGCGTCAAACGCGCCGCCACGTCCTCGAGCGACGGTCCCGCGATGCCGCCCCGGCCCTCCACGACGTGGCACCGCAGGCATGACGCCGATGCGTGGTGCTGCACCAGTTGTAATCCCCGGTCTGGATCTCCGCCGTGCAGCGCTGCAGCCCAGACGGCGTCGTCTCCGGCGCCTGGGCTTCGGGCGAGCAGGAAGTCCAGTCGAGTCTCGTCGGTGACGGAATCTTCGACTGAGTCCAGCCCGCCAGGGCCCTCGACTGCCGCAATCACATCGAAGGCGGCGCGGTGCACCGCAGGGTCGGATCCGGTCAAGCCCGAGCGGGCGAGATACACACCAACCTGCGGCGGCGCCAGGCGGATCGCTTCGGCGCGGAGCATCGATTGGCCGGACTTGAGCGCCACGTCCACCGCCGCATCGCGGGTCGTGTCATCGGCGCCGAGATGTCGCAGGCAGTCGAGGCGTGTCGTGACGGCCTCGTCGTCTGCGCCAAGGATGGCCATCATCGCCGCCGGATCGAGGGACACGCCGAACACCTCGGCAGCAGCGCGGCCCTGCTCGCCGACCTCGCCATCCGCTGCTGCGATGGCTGGCAGCAGCGCCCGCACAGCGCCGGCAGACGCCGCCGGATCGCGCGAAGGCACGCTTCGGTATCGCCCGGTCACGCGGTCGCGCGGCCCGGGTTCCGCCCAGTCGGCCAGCGCGCGAGCCGCCTCAAGCCGAACGATCGGCGCGATGTCTGTGTCGCCTGCCACGCGGGCCAGCGCTTCGGCGTCCGACGCAGTTCCTCGCCTGACGGCTGCCTCCACGGCGCGGCGCCCAATTGAACGGGCCTCGCGAGAGTCGCCGCCTGAAAGGGACGCAGCAACATCTGCGAGTGCCGGCATCGCAGCATCAATCTCGGCATCGTGAATCGCGCGAGCCGCTTCGGCGGCGATAAACGGGTCGGGATCCGCGAGCGCCAAGGCAACCGCCTCGTCGCGCATCTTACGAAGCGCCAGCACGGCACCGAGGCGTACAGCGGGCTGCGCATCGCCAAGCAACTCGATCAGGCGATCGCGATCACCAATTCCAGCGAGGGCCATCACGCAGGCGTGCCGAATCCACTTGTCTTCATTCCCATTCGACCAGAGCACCTCCGCTACCGCGTCGACGGCCTCCGAGTCACCGATCTTGCCCAGCGCAATGAGCGCGTGGTAGGCGACGCGCGGTGACATGTCGAAGGCCAACTGAGTGAGGTCGTCGCGAGCGGACGCATATGCGAGGTCGCCGAGCACCTTGGCCGCTTGCGATCGCGTTTCGGGATCGTCGTGCCATGTGAAGTCCTGCAGCAGGGCCCCGGCCCGTGTCCCCCCGCCAGCGCGCCGATCGGCCACCCCCAGGCCCCAGACCGCATGGAGGCGGGCGAGTTGATGATCTCCTCGGGCGACCGCTTCAAAGGCATCCAACGCAGCCTCGCCATGATCCGCCAATGCCCACTGCGCACGCAATCGGATGCGCATGTCCTCGTGCGCAAGGAGCGATTGCAGTTCCTCAATGGACCGCTGCGAGAATCCCTCCTGCACCAGTGTTGCTGCCTCAGCGACCACCGGCGCGGCTGCCCGTTCGTTGTGGGTCACGCGCCAGAGGCGGCCTGTTTCCGTGCTGCCCCAGCCTTGCACCCAGTCGGTCACATAGACCGAACCATCCCAGCCCATGTCCACATCTGTGCACAGCACACCATCGACGAATGGATGAATGTCCACAACCACAAAGCCTGCCCCCTTCGGCTCAACACCGAATGCCAGCACGCTGCTGTGCTGAGGGCTTC
>CAYQJN010000113.1:0-5771 GCA_964417845.1 uncultured Isosphaeraceae bacterium | reverse complement strand
GGTGGGATGTCGCCGCCGGTTGTCATGGACGCGACGACGCTGGAGGTTGTTCCGGTGGTGGGTCTCGAGGGCGATCTCAACGGTGACGGCGTCGTCGACGTCAACGACCTGCTCATCATGCTCTCGCAATGGGGCCAGTGCGCTGGATGCAGCGGTGACCTCGATGGTGATGGATGGGTCACGGTGGACGATCTGCTCACGCTGCTCTCGCACCTGGGCTGATCGGCCGCGTTGGAATGGCGGAGTACCATCTCCGCATGCGGATGATGATGCTCGTTGCGGCGGTCCTGCTGCTTCAGTCGTGCTTTCTGTTTCAGAAGAGCGATTCAGAGGCGCAGCATGTCGTCGTGGAAGCACGGTCCACGCAGGCGCACGATGCCCTTACCGAGGGCGAGTGGATGAGGGCTGCGCGGCTCTTCGAGGAAGTTCTCTCTGTCGAGCCCGAGAACGTGCCGGCCTGGATCGGCATGGGGGACGCCTACGCTGAAATGGGCGAATGGAACCGTGCAGAACCGGCGTTTTCAGAGGCCTGCCAGCTTGAACCGCAGTCGTACGACGCGCAGTTCGGTCACGGCGTCGCGCTGCAGATGCTCAACAGGCTGATTGACGCCGTCGCGGCCTACCACCGCGCGATGTCGATTGATCCCATGAGCGCCGAGGCCAGTCTGGGAGTGGCGACGTCATACCTTCAACTGAGCGAGCCTCAGCACGCGCTGCCGTTTGCCAGACGCGCCGTCGAACTCGATCCTGATGATGGGCGGGCGTGGGTGAGTCTGGGGGCCGCCGAGGAACAGAACGGCAACGATGACGCCGCGCTTGATGCCTACCTGGCGGCGTCGGAGCGGATCGAGTCATCGCCGGAACTCACCCACAATCTGCTGCACGCATACGCGCGGGCGCGTCGCTACCACGAGGTCGTCGGTACGGCCCGAAGCATGCTGGTGGACGGTCCCAATGCGGAGGCGTCCGAGCGGCTGGCGTGGGCGTGGTTCCGTCTGGGCAAGTATGAGGAGTCAGCGGCCGCCTACATTCAGGCGGTGGAGACGGATCCCACCATGTGGCAGGCATGGAATGGACTTGGCGTCAACGCCGTCAACCGGTGGCTGCTCAGCGACCGCGCAGACACTGCGGCGAAGGCGGAGGCGGTGACGGCGTTCGCCACGTCACTCCAACTCAGGCCCGATCAGCCCAAGGTCGTGCAGTTGATTCAGCAGTACGACCTGCGGTGACTACTTTGCCACCATCGGTGGCGTCTTGCGAGCCGTGATACCAAGGACACCGGCGGCCCGGTCCACGATCTCCTGAGGTGTCAGGTGACACTGGGCCATGATGGCGTCCGCGGAGCGGGCGGATTTCGGAATCCGGGTGACATGCATCGGCTCGACTGTGAAGGCGTCGCCGCCTCGCACGCACGCTTCCGCCACGGCCGAGAAGAGGCCACCGCCATAGTTGTCCTCGACGACCAGCACGTTGCCGCCATTCTCGTTGGCCAGATCGAGCAGACGCTCTTCGTCGAGCGGAAGTGAGTAGCAGTCAACCAGCGTTGCGTCGATGCCAAGCGCGTCCAGCCCATCGAGGGCGCGGTTGCACTGGTGGACCATGTACCCGGCGGAGACGATGAGAAGGTCTCGCCCCTGCAACAGCACTTCCATTCCCCCGAAGGTGAACGCTGTGTGCTCGTTGTAGAGGAACTCGACCTCCGGGCGATGCACACGCATGTAACACATGCCGTCATGTTCGGCCATCAACTGGGTGAGGCGATAGGTCGCCCACGCGTCGGAGGGATGCAGGGTCCAGCAGGCAGGCCCGCCGGAGTGCCCTTCGGCGCTTCCCAGACTTCGGAACCAGGCGACATCTGGAAGCGACATCTGGCTGGGACCGTCGGCCGCCAGTGAAATGCCGCTGTGCGATCCAACGATCTTGAGATTCGCGCCTGAGTTCATCGCCATTTCGATCTGGTCGTAGGCACGCGTGACGAACTTGGAGAAGGTCGTGCAGAAGGGGACTTTGCCGGCAGCGGCCAGTCCCGCGCCGACGCTGATCATGTTCTGTTCAGCAATGCGGCACTCGGCGAAGCGGCCAGCGAGGTCGGCGTCCTGCGCGAACCACTCGGCGAAGGTGGAATTCTGCACATCTGCGTCGAGTGACCAGACGCGCTCATCCGTATGGCCAAGTGCCCGAAGCGCCAGGCCGAAGGCCTTGCGGGTCGAGAGTGATCCGGATTGGAGCATGGTTCGCATATCCCAGCGGTCACATGCCTGTGGAAAGGTCATGGCGTCCGTGTGCGGCGTTTCGGGCCGCTCCGCGATTGTGGGAGGATTGATGGTCAGTGTGGTGCCGCCCAGTGCGCCGGTCAGCGTCGCGCCCGTTGCGGCGAGTTCCTGCAGCGCCGCGTCGAGTTTGGCACCGGTCGCGGGCTTGCCGTGCCATCCACCGCCCTGCATCGACGGTACGCCCCACCCCTTGACGGTGTTGGCGATGATCGCCATCGGAGTCGCAGGGCCGGCAGCAAACGCATCAAGTGCCTCGCGAATGGCGGAGGGGCTGTGGCCGTCGATCAAACGGACGTCCATGCCGCAGGCCTTCAGTTTGGCGGCAAGTCGCTCGGGAGACTGCTGTCCGCTCACACTGCCGGCTTGTCCGAGTCCGTTGCAGTTGATGATCGGCAGGACGTTGGTGAGATCGTGGTCCATGATGAAGTCGACGGCTTCCCAGATCTGGCCTTCGCGTGACTCACCGTCACCAATAAGGCAGTAGGTCCGCTGGTCGATGCCGTCGGTGCGGGCCGCAAGTCCGAGCCCTGCTGCGACGGAGAGTCCCTGGCCGAGTGATCCGGTTGCCGCGTCGAAGAAGGAGAACCCTTCGTGGGGATTCGGATGTCCGTCGAGCGGCGAGTCTGACTCGCGGAAGTGCTCAAGGTCCTGCTCGGTGCAGGGATGTTCCGCGCCGGGTTTGCCGACGATGGCGCCGAGGTCGGCGAAGGCCGCATAGACAATCGGGACGGCGTGCCCTTCCGAGAGCACCAACCGGTCGGCGGTGCTCAGGCCGGGATTCTCGGGAACCCACCGCATGGCGTGATACATCAGGCCGGTCACGAGATGGCCCAGACTCAGTGCGGTGGTCGGATGCCCGCTTCCGGCATGGCCACACATGGTCAGTGCGAGGGAATCAAGGCGAATGGCCTTGGCGTGAACGGCTGCATCGAAGGACATGGACGGTTCCTCCACGGGATGGAATTGGGGCGAACTGGGCCAGAAGGGGAAATTCGGGCCCGGAGAACGCTGCTGGGGTGAGGCGAGGGCGCAGGGACCCGGATGCTACACTCCAGCGGCATTCCTTTGCATGGAGAACGGCCATGGGCTTGAAGGTGATTTGTGATCAGGGAGCGCTCGCCGATGCGCTCAATACCGTCTCCGCCGTGGTGGCCTCCCGGACACCCACGCCGGTGCTCACCTGTATCAAACTGACGGCCGCCGAGGGGAAGCTGCGTCTGGCTGCCACGGACGGCGAAATCTCCCTCCAGCTCGACCTCGATCGGGTGGATGTGGACAGCGACGGCGAGTCGCTGGTGCCAGCGGACAAACTGACCCAGATTGTCAGGGAGTGCGTGGACCCGACGGTGTCGCTGGAGTCCGAAGGGCACGCCCTGCACATCAACGCGGGTGACTCCCACTTCAAGGTCTACGGCTTCGATCCCGCGGAGGCGCCGGTGCTGGATGCCTTCGACGAGGCGAACATCGACTGCACCGTCCCGAGCGGCCGCCTGGCGAGCATGGTCGCCCGAAGCCTCTTTGCGGCGGCGGTGGAGCACACGCGGTACGCCATCAACGGCGTGCTCTTCGACCGAGCCGGAAAGCGAATCCGACTGGTCGCCACCGACGGTCGACGTCTGGCGATGGCGTCCGGCGACTGCACAGCGGAGTCCGAGGCCCAGCAGTGCATCATTCCCGGGAAGGCCCTTTCGCTGATCCGCCGGCTTGCCGGCGGCCCCGAGACGTCCGTGCGCATTTCGGTCAGTGAATCCAGAATCATGCTGCACTTCGATGACGCCGACGCGCCGGCTACGCTTGGCAGTTCACTGGTTGAAGGTCGCTTCCCGCCGTTCGAGGATGTCATTCCGCGGGATCAGGACAAGAAAGTGACCTTCGATCGCGAGACGCTCCGCAGCGCCATTCGCCGCGCCAGCCTGCTCACCAATGAAGAGTCACGCAGTGTCCGCATGAAGTTTGAGCCATCGAAGCTGACGCTGACCAGCCACGCGCCTGAAATGGGCGAAGCGGTCGTGCATCTGGAACTCAAGGACTACGGCGGCGAGGCGCTCGAGATCGGCTTCAATCCGTCGTACATCGCCGATGCGCTCAAGGTCATCGACGATGCGGAAGTGACGCTGGAATTGAAAGCGGCTAACAAGCCTGGCCTGATTCGCGCCGGACGCGACTTCACCTACGTCCTGATGCCCGTCAACGTCTGATCGATCAGTGATAGTCGAATTTCACGCTGCAGCCCCATGGCTTGCGGCGGTCCGGGCTGGGCGCTTCCCCGGCCCTGATCTGTTTGACGGCTGAGAGCACGTGGTTGGTGGCGTCGCCGCCCTTGCGGCCCTTCTTGTCGTCATCGAATGCGCCGGCGTATCGAAGCACACCTTTGGCATCGATCACATACATGTGGGGCGTCGTCTGCGCCTCGTAGGCGCGACCGACGACGCCGTCGTAGTCGATGAGCACCGGCACGTCGATTTTCCACGTGGTCCGTGCCTCCTTGCCGCGCTCAATGAGCGACTCCCGCGTGTGATTCCGCGCGGTCGAGTCGACGATGAGATACACGATCGTGGGATCAAGCTCTTTGAGATTCGCGCGGAGCGCCGCTGCCTTGCCTGAGGCGTGGATGGATGCCTTCGACGCGCCACCGCTGAACGGGCATTCGGCATTGAACCACTCGAGCACCACGATCTTCCCGGCATGATTTGCCAGCGCGTGGGTCTTCCCATCAAGATCGCGCAGCGTGAACTTCGGCGCCGGGTGCCCGATGACGGCCACGCGTTTCTCGGTGGCCTCGGGTGGAGTCTCGGGTGTCTTACCGCCATCGGCTGGCCCGGCCATCGCCAGACAGGCCGATGCGCTGACCAGTGTGGCGGTAATGAGTGCGGTGCGAATCGTCATGGCGTCTCTCCTTCTGGGGCTGGTCGGGCACGCGCGTGCGCAAGCGGCACGTCGATGATCCACGCCGGGTCTGCGCCCTGTGTCCCGAACATCAGCAGCCCACGCAGGCGCTCGGGCTGGGGAGGGCCACTGGCGAGATCGTATGCCACCGGGATGGTCAGGCAAAACCGATCCTGGGTCATTGTGAGGGCGGGACTCCCCAGGGCGACGGTTGGCTGCGACACAGGCAGAAACGCGGGCGGGCGGCAGGCGCCGAGGGGGCCTTCGATCTGCACATCGTGGGGGCTGAGGGTGAGCGTGGTGTCCGGTCGGGCGTGAATGGATGGCGGAAGTGCGGCAGCGACGGCGGCGGCGGGGGTCGGCGGTCCTGGCGCGGCGGTGATCGGCACCCGGACGGTGGCCGTCGCCTCACCGAGGTGGCATTGCTCGCGGCAGACCAGCCAATGGGCGGTGAGCTCAAACGCGGCGTCGGCTCCGAGCGTCACATCGTGCGGCGGCGTGATCCGCACCGCGATGGGGACTTCCCCGAAGAGCGCGTTGACCGGGCCGGTGGATTCCGGATGGGTGGTGGGACGTGGAAGCCGAGGGGTCGATACGGCGAACCCCTCCGGC
>CAYQJN010000112.1:0-5833 GCA_964417845.1 uncultured Isosphaeraceae bacterium | reverse complement strand
CCCCGTGATGATGGGCGTATGCACCCAGTAGAAGCCGTTGTCATGGAAGTACCGATGCACGGCCTGCGCCAGGCAGTGTCGGACACGAGCGATGGCTGAGAACGTGTTGGTCCGCATCCGCAGATGCGCCACCTCCCGCAGGTATTCGAAGGTGTGTCGCTTCGCCGGGACCGGGTAGGTATCCGGATCTTCGACCCACCCAACCGGCTCGATCATCGCTGCCTGCACCTCAACAGACTGGCCCTTCCCCTGCGACTCCGCGACGATGCCCTCAACGGCCACCGAACATCCAGTGGTCAACTTCTGCACCTCCGAGGCGTAGTTGGAGAGGTCTCCAGGGGCCACCACCTGGACGGCATCGAAGCATGTGCCGTCATGCACCTGCAGGAAGGACAGGCCAGCCTTGGAGTCACGCCGCGTTCGCACCCACCCCTGGATCCGAACTCGATCGCCCGGGGCGCAGGCACGTCCTGAGAGCAACATTTTGACCGTGATGAGGGACGCCTGGGAAGTCATGAGGAACGCTCCATGGCCGATCACCGCGGCCTTTCAGGGTGCAAAGCGAGCAGGATCCCAGCGGGCCTGCCCGGCCGTCAACCCGTTATGCCCGCCAGAACGGCAGCCATGGGTCTCCCCCAGCCCCCCCCATGCCTGACCGGCAGGGGCGTTCGGACGCATAAATGGCCCCATCGCCGCAGATTTCGGCACGCCAGTTGCAGTACTCAGGGCCACGGATACCGACGCACATGCGACATGCTCCCCATTTCGAGCCCAATCAGGGCAATGCCCGGCAGGTGCCAGCCCACCTCAACCTGCTGCTCTCCTACGGAGGATGGCGGGAGCATGCCGCTGTGAAGCAGTTGCCACGGCTCCTGGAGCCCATGGGCATTCACGCCATGGAAGCCGACACCGGGGAAGAGGCTGCGTCACTGATCGAGCAGACGCCGGTCCATATCGCCATTGTCGACCTTGAGATTCCGCTCAACCGGTCAACGTCGGCGGCCTCGCCGGGCGGCCCGAGGATCCTCCAACTCCTCCGCCGGCTCGATCCTGCCCCGCCCACCATTGTGGTGCGACCGAAGCAGGCCTCCGATCGGGAGCATGCGCGGGGCCTCGTGGCGTCCCTTCGAGAGGGCGCCTTTGCGGTCATTGACCGCCCCCTCCACATGGAGACCCTTCTGGAGACCTTACGCCGCGCACTGCGGCGTCACTATCAGGACACCTGGCCATCAGGGCCGGGCCAACCAAGCATGGAACCCGGCGGACGCTGAACCGCCCCCCAAGGAGAGAACACGATGAAAGTCAAACCACTGGGTGACAAGGTGCTCGTGAAGCGTGCGGAAGCACAGGACCGTACAGAGTCCGGCATTTATCTGCCCGAGTCCGCGAAGGACAAGCCGAAGGAAGGCAAGGTCGTCGCGACCGGCGCCGGGCTGCTCAACAAGGAGACAGGCGAGTACATGCCGTTCACGGTCAGCAAGGGCGACCGGGTGCTCTTCACTTCCTACGCGGGCACGGAAGTCAAGATTGAAGGAACGGAGTATCTCATCATGACCGAGGACGACATCCTCGGCATCATCGACTGAGTCGCACCATGGAACGCGGACCCATTCTCAGCGTGCTGACAGGAATGGTCGGCACTTCGGCGGAACTCGACATCGTGCTCAAGGGTGACCATGAGCCGATCGAGCTGCGAAACGTCGAAGGCGTCGAATCACTTCACAGCGCACACGGACTTCGCATCACGACGAAGTCGAACACGATCTGGCTCGATGCGAGCCATGTGTCGGCCATGTGGCAGGCACGCGTCGACCTCGACTGACCGGGCAGCACGCCCAGACCCTGTTGCTGGGGTCACATCACAGGACACTCGCCACAGGGTGGCACAGGAAGGAACAAGAACCATGACCGCCAAACAGATTGCATACGACATCGAAGCCCGCGAACGCATGCTTCGCGGCATTCAGAAGCTCGCCAAAGCAGTCAAGACCACGCTCGGCCCTTCTGGCCGGGTTGTCGTACTTGAGAAGTCGTTCGGCGCCCCCACCGTGACCAAGGATGGCGTCACCGTCGCCAAAGAAGTCGAACTTGAAGATGCCTGGGAAAACATGGGCGCCCAGATGGTCAAAGAGGTCGCGTCCAAATCCTCCAAGGACGCTGGCGATGGCACCACCACCGCCACGGTGTATGCCGAGGCCATCTTCACAGAAGGACTGAAGAACATCACCGCGGGCGCCAACGCCACGCAGGTCAAGCGTGGCATCGACCAGGCCGTCTCTGCCATCTGCGATGAACTGGCAAGCATGTCCAAGCCGGTGAAGCGTTCGACAGAGATCGCCCAGGTCGGCACCTGTGCTGCCAATCAGGATGAGACCATCGGCAGGATCATTGCCGAGGCGATGGACAAGGTCGGAAAGGACGGCGTCATCACCGTCGAAGAGGGTTCCAGCCTCGACACGACCGTCGAACTGGTCGAGGGCATGCAGTTTGACAAGGGGTGGCTCAGCCCCCACTTCGTGACGGACACCGCCACCATGGAGGCCGTCCTCGAAGACTGCTACGTCCTGATCAACGAAAAGAAGTTGTCATCCGCGAAGGACCTTCTTCCCATTCTCGGAAAGGTCGCCGAGTCGGGTAAGAGCCTTCTGATCATCGCCGAGGACATCGATGGCGAGGCCCTTGCAACGCTCGTCGTCAATCGCCTTCGCGGCATTCTGAAAGTGTGCGCCGTCAAGGCCCCTGGATTTGGTGACCGCCGCAAGGCCATGCTTGAGGACATCGCCACGCTCACCAACGGCACCGCCGTGATGGAGGAGCTCGGCATCGATCTCGAAGGCCTCGGCCTCAAGGATCTCGGGCGTGCCAAGAAGGTCACCATCGACAAGGACAACAGCACGATCATTGAGGGTGCTGGCAAGCGGACTGAGATTCAGGGCAGGATCGAGCAGATTCGAGCGCAGATCGAGCAGTCCACGTCCGACTACGACAGTGAGAAACTGCAGGAGCGTCTGGCGAAGCTCGCCGGCGGCGTCGCACAGATCAACGTCGGCGCGGCCACCGAGGTCGAGATGCAGGAGAAGAAGGCCCGTGTCGAGGACGCCCTGCACGCCTGCCGGGCTGCGGTGGAAGAGGGCATTCTTCCCGGCGGCGGCACAGCCGTCATTCGGGCCCGCAAAGCACTCGAATCGGCCCGCAAAAAGGCCAAGGGTGACGAGAAACTCGGCATTGACATCATCTCCCGAGCCGTCGTGGCACCGGTCAAGCAGATCGCTGAGAATTGCGGCATGGAAGGTGCCATCGTCGCCCAGAAGGTCGAGGACGCCGAGAAGGCCACATGGGGCTTCAACGCCCTGACCAGAGCGTATGAAGATCTGGTCGAGGCCGGCGTCATCGTGCCGACCAAGGTTGAGCGGGTCGCTCTTGAGAATGCAGCCTCCATTTCGGGCCTGCTGCTCACGACCGACTGCGCCATCACTGAGATCAAGAAGGAGTCCGATGCCGCTCCGGCCGGCGGTGACATGGACTACTGATCCCACGGATGAATCGGCTTCGCCGATCAGGAATCACGAGCGCCGGCGCGTCACACCGCCGGCGCTCGCTGTTTTTCCAGTCTTCCCCCGATACCCTCCACGCATGCCCCCTGGACAACGCAAGCCCTCGCGAGGACGGCGAAGCCGGCGGGACCGGCACCATCAGGAGTCCCACTCCCAGTCGGCCGTCACCCAACCGATCCCGGACCATCAGGATGTCCCGCCCGCCCCTGCGGTCATGGTGACGGATGAAAGCGGCCTCCAGCAGGTCATCGACCATCTCCGAACGCACGATGTCATCGCGTTCGACACCGAGTTTATTGGCGAGGAGACCTACTACCCTCGGCTCTGCCTGGTGCAGGTGGGCACCCGGTCGCAGGTCTTTCTGGTGGACCCGTTCGCAGTACCGGACCTCTCACCTCTGTTCGAGGTCATCGCGTCACCCGACCGAACGACCCTCGTACATGCGGGCCGTCAGGATCTTCAGATTCTGACGCGGGCCATCGGAACACCTCCCTCGCGTGTGATCGACACCCAACTCCTGGCAGGGTTGGCGGGATTGCCGTGGCCATGCTCACTCACGAAGTCCGTGCAGCACATCATCGATGCGCCCATGCCGCCGGGAATGACGTTCACTGCGTGGGATGCCAGACCGCTTTCCGCTCGCCAGCAGCGATATGCCGCGGATGATGTCCGCTATCTCCCGCTGCTCTACGACGCACTGCGCGCTGAAGTCACGGCACGCGGCCATGACCAATGGGCAGCAGCAGCCTGCGCACCATTTGAGGACCCTGCGTGGCATCTCAATGACCTGGCCAGTCAGCAACGAAAGATCCAGGGAAACCGGCACTTTCGACCGGCTGAGCTCCGCGTGCTCTCGGCGCTGGTGCAGGCCCGTGATGACATCGCCCGCCAGTGCGACCTCCCGCCGCGGGCCACCATGCCCGATGCCGCCGTGCTCGCGCTGGTCCGATCCCGCATCACGACACCCGCGGACATGGCTGCCCTCAAGGGCATGCCCAAGCAGATCGCCCTTCAGCATGGCCCGACCCTGCTGGACACGATGGCGGCTGCTCGAGCCAGCGATGCGCCGACACCGCCGCGGGCGAAGCGTGAGGAGTCTCCTGAGCATCGCATGGCCATTGACGGACTCTGGCACGCCTATGCGGCCGCAGCCATCGGTCGAGGCGTGGCGCCGGCCATGGCCCTCTCGCGAGCGGAGTTAGCTGAGTGGTTTCTTAATGGCCGCGAGGGCATGCCAGGGCGGGCAGACTGGCAACGCGACATCGTTCGCAGCGTTCTGCAGCCGCTGCTGGAAGATGGTGCGGTACTCTCTCTGGCGTGGCGCCATCAACGACTTCAACGGGTGGTCGAGACCCCATGACGCGCGAGCGGCTCGTCTCTTCGAACAGACAACCGGCCGATCCTCCGGATATGGCCCCCTCGGTGCGACCAACGCGCCTGCAGGACTTCGTCGGGCAACCCCAACTGTGTGAGCGGCTCGGCATCGCCATCGCAGCATCCAAGGCCCGAAGTGAGCCGATGGAACACCTGCTCCTGCATGGCCCGCCTGGTCTCGGCAAGACAACCATGGCGCACATCATCGCCGAGGAGATGGGAACACACGCATACGTGACCTCCGGGCCTGCCCTGACCAAGGGCGCTGACCTGGTCGGCACGCTCACACGCATGCAACCGGGTGATGTCCTCTTCATTGATGAGATTCATCGACTCCCCGTGGCTGTGGAGGAATACATCTATCCCGCCATGGAGGACTTCAAGATTGACTTCACGCTCGACGGAGGCATGCATGCCCGTGTCGTCACCTATCAGCTGAAACCTTTCACGCTCATCGGTGCCACCACCCGGGCAGGGCTGCTCACTGCCGCGCTCCGCAGTCGATTCGGCGTCTCCCACCGCCTGGAGTTCTATGACACACCCGCCCTCGAGGACATCATTGATCGGGCGGCCCCGAGGCTCGGCATCAAGACCATCGACGTCGACGCCCGCTCGCTGATTGCCGGACGAAGCCGTGGCACGCCACGTATCTGCCTTCGGCTGCTTCGGCGGGTCCGCGACTTTGCAGAAGTCCGTGGCAGCGGTGCCCTGACGACTGATACGGCCACGGAGGCACTCAGGCTTGAGGGCGTGGACGAAGCGGGTCTGGACGGGCTCGATCGGGCCTATCTCAAGGTCCTCAGGGAGGTCTACGGTGGTGGACCAGCCGGCCTGGAAGCCATTGCGGCGACGCTGGGCGAGGATGCAGGCACGCTCGAGGACCTCGTAGAGCCTTATCTCCTCCA
>CAYQJN010000111.1:330-5906 GCA_964417845.1 uncultured Isosphaeraceae bacterium | reverse complement strand
GGGCTTGACCCAGTGCAGCAGCAGGCATTCCGTCAGTTGATTCGAGATCTCGCGGAAGACCGAGCCATCCTCTTTTCAACTCATCAATTGGCAGAGGCGACGGCGCTCTGTGATGATCTGCTGCTCATCGCTCGGGGGAGGATGATTGCGTCCGGGCCGCTGGATTCGTTTGTGAAGGGGACCGAAGACCTGATGGTGATGGAGGCTGCTGGCGTCACGGCGTCGCAACTCCAGCATGCGGTGGAGGGCTGCCTCGTGACGCGGGAGGAACCGCGTGAAGGTGGATGGCGGTTGTTCGAACTCACCTGTGCGGCCTCGGCGCCTGCTGACGTGGCCCATGCGGTGCATGCACTGGGGGGCAAGCTGCGAAGACTGGAGCCGGTGAGCGGATCGCTTGAGTCAGCCGTGCACGCCCTGATGGAAGGTGCGGGCAGATGAGGCGAATACTCGCGATCGCGCGGACCGAGTGGCTGGCCTTCTTTCTGAGCCCGGCCGGCTGGCTCGTGCCAGCGCTCTTCCTCTTCGGGTCCGGGTTGGTGTTCATGCAGGCCGTGTTCCGGGCGGGACATCCGGCCAGCCTCCGCGCAGCGCTGGGATTCGACGCCGTCTTTCTTCTGGTGGCTGCGCCGGCCATCGTGATGGGCAGCATCTGCGACGCCCGGAGGCGAGGCACGCTTCAGCTCCTTCAGGCCAGTCCGGCCTCGAGTGGCGAGATTGTGCTGGGCAAGTGGCTTGGGGCCATGGCGGTCCTGGCAGTGATGCTTGTGCCCACGCTGATTCAGGTGGTGCTGCTGGAGATCTATGGTCGCCCAGATCTCGGGGAACTGGCCAGTGGCTACCTGGGCCTGGTGATGCTCGGTGGCGCGGTGCTGGCCTCGGGCATCCTGGTGTCCACCATCGTTGAGAGCCAGACGGTCGCGTTCCTGGTGACCTGCGCCCTGTGGATTCTGGTATCGGTCGTGCTCGAAGTGGCGCTTCCGCAGGTCCTCGGTCCGGAGTGGATCTCCACGTTGCGAGAGGCGGATCCGCTCCAGCGACTGGCGGACTTTACGCTCGGTCTGATTGACTCGGCCAATGTGATGTACTTCGGTGGGCTGATGGCCCTGCTTCTTCTGATGGCCGCCGTCTTTCTTCAGGTGACGCGGCGGACCGGTTGGACATGGTGGGGGTTGGTCGGCCTCGTGGTCCTGTTGGGGGCACTCAACGTCATCTGGCTGCATCCGGGGCTTCGTTGGCATCTCGATGCAACCAAGTCGAGGCTGTATTCGCTGAGTCCGCGCACGCACACCCTTCTCGAGACGCTTGATGGCGACTGGCAGATTCACGTCCTCCTCAATGAGTCCGCAGCGTCCCCGGCTGCCGTTCGACAGATCGACGAGGTGCTGCGCCGATTCAGCAGGGAAGCCCCCAGGTTGATTGCGCAGCGACTGGATCCGACGGTGGGGCGGGATGTGCTTGCATGGGAGGGCGTTCTGGAGACGCTGCGCGCCCAACAGTCGACGGATGCAGACCAGTGGCGGGCGGCGATTGAAGAAGGCACGGATGTGCTCGGTGGGTTGATCACCTTTGCCCAGGTGGCGGCAGGTCCGCTCCGAACCGTGGCAGACCACGACGATCAACTCAGAAGCGGCGCCGCCGCGCTGGCGCTCTTGGGTGCGGAAGGGACGCAGCTCCTTGATGGGGTGGAGGCGGCGATGCGGATCGAGCCGGGGCATCCGCTGCCTGACTGGGCCGCGGCCAGAGCCATCCTGCAGCAGTCGCTCTCGCAGTGGTCGCTCGAACTTGATGTGCTGCACCGAACGCTTCAACCCATCGACGGTGTTCTTCCTGCGGCGGCCCGAAGTTACGCATTTGAGGCGAGGGCCCGTGATCTGGCGGCCGCAGCTGACCGGCTGGCGCGACTTCCAGAGTTGGAGTCCGGAGGATTGGCTCGTCACCTGCAGGAGGGTGAGGCCGCCATCGTCATCGGCCCTGACCGCGCTCGCATCATCCCGATCAGCCAGTTGATTCCCGCAAGCTTTGCGGCCACCGAGGACGGCCGGGTCGCCTTCGATCAGCGTTTCCGTGGAGAGCAGTTGATCGCCTCGGCCATTCGATCGATTCAGCAGACAGTGCACCCTCGCGTCGTGTTCGTGCACGATCACGAAGGCTCTGTCCTTCGACCCGGCTCGCCCGACGTGGATGTCTCCGGCGTTGCCTCCATGCTGAGGGCTGCGGGAATGCGCGTCGACGAGTGGCGGCCTGGCAAGACGCCCCTTCGGCCGGACTGGGAAGAAGGACCCACGTCATGGATCGTCCTGCCGCCGGTGAGGAGAAGCCGCGGGACGCCCGAGTCGGCAGAGTCGGCGATGCTCCGAGCGGTGGCCACACTGATCGCTGACGGGGAAGGCGTCATGCTCAACCTCTACCCGAGCCCGCTGCCTCGGCTCGGCCAGGCGGATCCGTGGGCGACGCTGGCATCCACGCTGGGTGTTCAGGCGGACACCGCTCGCGTCTTGCTTCGGTCGCTCGGGGCGGCGCCCGAGTCGGCCATGGAGGTGACTGAGTTTCCAGCAGTCCATCCACTCGCCGCCGCGCTGCACGGACAGTCGCTGGTTCTACCGCTTCCGGTGCCGCTGGCACCATCCGGCTCGGGAGAGGTCGTGCTGATGGCCGATGTGCATCCGGCCGCAGGCCTCTGGCTCGAGACCGATTGGGAGTCGCTTGTTTCGGCCGATCCTCGGCTGCGCAGACGCCCGCCTGCGTTTGATGCTTCCGCGGCCCCAGCGTCCGCAACACCGCTCATGGCGGCGTGCCTCACGCCTGCTGGGGGGCGAGCGCTCGTCGTGGGCAGTGGAGGATGGATGCGCACGCGGGTGGCCGATGCAGCGACGTCCGCGGGTGGTGATCGCGTGGCGCTCATGCATCCGGGCAACCATGAGTTGGCAGTTGCAGGTGCTGCATGGCTTGCCGGATTGGATGATCGCCTGGCTCGGGGCGCCCTCAGCCAGGAAGTGGCGCGGCTCGGAGGCATCTCGGCGGGTGCCCGCCTCGCGTGGGGCTGGGTGCTGCTGGCTGGACTCCCTGTCGCGTCGTTGGGTACGGGCATCTTCATGTGGTTCAGGAGGAAGGCCTGATGGGACGAGGGACCGTCATGCTGATCTGGATCGCTGCAGTGGGCGCAATCACTGTGGCGTTGTCGCTACAGCCTCGCCAGGCGACTCAAGATGTGGAGGCGGGCCTGGTCTTTGGTGGCGAGATGCAGGTCGACGACCTGCACCGCATCGAGTTGGCGCGGGACGGTGCGTCCTGGACGTTTGCCCGCACGGATGACGGGTGGTGGCAGGTAGCGCCTTTCAGGCATCCCATGCGGGCGCCACTGCTGCTGGGATTGCCGCAGGTGATGCTGGGCCTGGCGGCGGAGGATCGACTTGCAACCTCAGATGAGGCGATCCCATCGGCCGCGACGATCGGATTGGTTCCTCCGGTGGCTGAGATACGGCTCGAGGACCACGAGGGGAACGTCGCCCTGATGCATCTGGGGCGGCGCGGCATGGGCGGCCGGGGCTGGGCTGCCGTGCCAGATGAGGAAGGCGAAGTCACCGAGATTCTGATCGTGGATGCTGCGCTGCACGCACTTCTTGAGCGGGAGCCTCCGGAGACGTGGCGTGATCTCCGCATGTTCCCTGGCGTGTCCGTTGATGCGACCTCGATCAGTCGGACCGTTTCCGGCGAGACACTGATGCTTGCGCGGACTGGCCGGCGATGGTCGATCACGGCGCCGCTTCCGACCAGGGCTGATGACGATGCAGTGGCGAGGCACCTGGCGGACATTGCGTCGGTGCGTGGTGAGGCAGTGTTGCTCGATGAGCCTGCCGACCTGTCGGCTTTCGGCCTGTCACCTCCAGTGGCCCGGGTCGCTGTCGAATCCGCAGCCGGTACAGCCGTGGCTCGGATCGGTGGGCGGGTCGGCGGCGCCAGCCAGGCGCGGTATGCGATGGTGGAAGGCGTGCCTTCGATTCTCCGTATTGGCGCTGCCGACGTCGGGCGACTTCTCGGGGATCCGGCGGTGTTGGTGGACCACACGGGAACGGGGGTGTCCCCGCCGGACGTCCGGGGCGTCCGCATCCGGCAGGGCGATCGCGAACTCCTTCTGGAGCGTCAACTCGACGTGTGGTCGTCCCCGACCCTTGGCGTGGCCACCGAGGGCACCGTTGAACATCTGCTCGAACTGCTCACCACGACTCGCGCCGAGCGGGTAAGTCTGCATGAGGCCTATCCGTCCGAGCATGAGGTGGCGGTGATCACGCTTCTTGGGAGGTCAGGCGGACCGCTGGACACCGTGCGATTGCTCATCGAACCGGGCGTGGACGGCGCCCCGGAGCGATGGGCCATGGAGAACGGTGATCGAGTATTCCGAGTGCTTCCTGAGGACACTCACTTCCCGCATCAGCCTGCGGACTTCGGCCTTTCCGGAACGCCATAGCGGACAAGGGTGTCGGCTCCGCGGATGTGGTGGTGCCTAGGAACGAGCCGCCGCGCCGCGTCGATGCTTGCAGGCGATTCGCCCCGAACAGGCGGTACTCCGGCGCTGTCGGCCAGCAGCAGGGGCGCTGTGAACACGGCGAGTTCGCGGACGAGGTCTTCGTCGAAGAGTGCCGAGAGAAGCCCCGGCCCACCCTCGACGAGCATGTGCGGCCATCTGGATGCTGCGTTCAGGGCGATGAGCGATTCGCCCAGTGCGATGCGTGACCCGCGCGTGCGGCCTGCGTGGACGTCAGCACCGGCGGCCCGCAGGGCGTCGATCCGATCTCGATCCGCCGAAGGGTGTGTGATGATGTGGACGGGGGCCTGAGCGATCGTACTCAGCACTGCCGCATCAACCGGGGTCTCTGCCCGCGGGTCGATGATGACCCGCTCAGCGAGGCACCGCAGTCGCACGCCACGGGCAGTGAGCCTCGGGTTGTCGGCCAGGATGGTCCCGATGGCGGTGAGTATGGCCTCGACGCGGCCTCGCTCCCGGTGGACCAGCCGGCGACTACGCTCACCGGAGATCCACTGGCTGGATCCGGTGCGGGCCGCGATTCGTCCGTCGATGGTCTGCGCCCATTTGGCAGTGATCCACGGGAGCGACGTTCGCAGGCGCCAGAGGAATGGCTCGATGAGTTGCTGACAACTGACCTGCTCAAGCAACGCGGCGTGCACCTGGTGCGTCCGGAGGAACGCGGCGCCTCCCGCGGCCTCCGGATGCGGATCGGCGGCGCCGTAGATGACTCGGCTGACGCCAGAGGCAATGATGGCGTCCGTGCAGGGCGGGGTCTTTCCATGGTGGGTGCAGGGTTCGAGTGTGGCGTAGAGCGTGCCCCCACGCGCCTTCCCGCCCGCATGCCGAAGCGCGACCACTTCCGCGTGCGGTCCGCCGTGACGGCGGTGAAAGCCGCATCCTGCGAATGTCCCCGAGGCGTCGAGCACGATGCACCCGACCAGCGGGTTGGTCGCGACGCCACCATGGCCCCGAACGGCCCCCCCCCCCCCCCCCACGCGCCCCAATCGCAACCGTTCGGGCCGGGTGGGCCGGGGGGGCCGGCGGCCCCCGG
>CAYQJN010000111.1:0-320 GCA_964417845.1 uncultured Isosphaeraceae bacterium | reverse complement strand
GCCGCGCGAGCGCGCCAATGTCGAGCGGTGGGGGCGCTGGTCGTCAGGGTCGCCTGGCTCACGAGTGTGTGAGCACTGCTTCGCTGAGATTGGGAGGCATCACCCGGTACTCCGCCGGTTCCATCGTGCTCGTGGCGCGGCCTTGCGTCATGCCGCGGAGCACCGTGGTGTATCCGAACATTTCGGAGAGGGGGACCTCTGCCGAAATGACTCGGACGACGCCGCGAATCTCGGAGTCGTTGAGCTGGCCGCGACGGCGGGCAAGGTCGCCGGAGACGGCTCCGAAGAACTCCTCGGGCGTCGTGATGGTGACCTTCATG
>CAYQJN010000110.1:0-6319 GCA_964417845.1 uncultured Isosphaeraceae bacterium | reverse complement strand
CATCCGAAACGGCGAGGCACCCAGGCCTGCTGGCTACGACGGCATCTACTGGGATCTGATCGCCGGAGGGATGGCAATCGAAGGCGCTGAGTCGCCGGCGCAATCCCTGCGATCGAAGATGCTCTCATCGGGATTCACCAACGAGGAGTTCGACAAGCTGAGCGAGGCTCAAAATCAGTCTGATTCGCTGGTGCGTCTTGAATCCGTCGCGATGAATGCGGTCAAGGGTAAGTTCGACGACGGCACGGGAACATTCCCTATCGATGGCCCGCCCGATGTAGATCGTGCGATCTCGCTGCTGCACGGCCCCGGCTATCACGATGCCAAGTCCAGAATCATGCAGCCGATCGGAGAGTTCATGCGCATGCTGAACGCCCGAACTGCTGGAGAAGTCGCAGCGCTCAATGCGCGGGAGCAGAGGCTCAAAGTGGCGGACATCGCGGTGGCCATCGGCCTGCTGCTCTCAACGCTCGTCTCCGTGGCGCTCATTCGCCGTCGCGTGCTGCGGCCGGTGGAACACCTCGCTGGGGTTGCAGACCGCGTGACCGAAGGAGACCGATCTGCTCGCGCCAACCTGTCCGGAAGTGGCGAGATTGCCTCGTTCGGCCGCACGTTTGATGCCATGGTCGACGCGGTTGAGACCCATCTGGCCGAAGTCGAAGCCACCACCCACGCGTTGGAATCTCAGGCCCGCACGCTGGAGGCCGAGCAGCACCGCAGTGAGAAACTCCTGTTGAATGTCCTCCCTGCGGCCATCGCGGACCGGCTCAAGGACGGCGAGGACACCATCGCCGAGTCCTATCCCGAAGTTACCGTGCTGTTCAGCGACATCGTCGGGTTCACCAGCATGAGCGAGCGTATCGGCGCCAAGCAGGTCGTGGACATGCTCAACGAAGTGTTCGGACTGCTCGACGAACTGGCCCTCAAGCATGGTCTGGAGAAGATCAAGACGATTGGAGACTGCTACATGGTGGTCGCTGGGATCCCCGATCGCAGCCCCACCCACGCCCAGCAGATTGCGTCATTCGCACTGGACATGCAGGAGACCCTCGAGGCATACGCCGTTCGATCCGGTCGTCCATTCGCAATGCGGACCGGCATCCACACAGGCACGGTCGTCGCTGGCATTGTCGGCACCAGCAAGTTTGCCTATGACCTGTGGGGAGATGTCGTCAATATCGCAAGCCGCATGGAGTCCAGTGGAGAGCCAGGCAGGATTCAAGTATCGGATGCCGTGCGCATTCGACTCGCTGATGACTACGAGTTTGAGCCCCGGGGAGACGTCGAAATCAAGGGTAAAGGCATGATGCACACCTGGTATCTCACCGGTCGCCAGTCGTGAGAGTCCGGCCTGCGGACGATGCTGATCTCGATCACATCGACCGGATTCACACCGCCGCGTTCGCTTCACCAACTGAATCGCACATCGTCCGATCCCTGCGAGATCGGGGAAAACTGACGGTCTCATTGATGATCGAGTGCAGTGGTGAAGCCATCGGGCATCTGGCCATGTCTCCTGTGCAGGTTGACGGCTCATCCGCAACGATTCTGGCCATCGGTCCCATCGCCGTCATCCCCGAACGGCAACGCCAGGGTGTTGGATCTGAGTTGATGCGTGAGGGAATCAACCGAAGCAGGCGGGGAGGCGTCGCCGCCATCATCCTGCTCGGGGATCCAGCGTGGTATCGCCGCTTCGGATTCAAGCCGGCCTCCATGTACGGCTTACGCTGCCGATGGACAGACGGCCCCGCCTTTCAGGTACTTGTGCTCGATCCGGATGCCATCAGCAACGTGACGGGGGAAGTCCGCTATGACGCGTGCTTCGACGATGCGGACTGAGAGTGAATGAGGATCGCCATGATCTTCGCGGCGATTTTTGAGAAAGAGTCTGCAACGCCATGCAACGCGTCCGAATGCGACGGCTCACCTTCAGCCACGGCCAGTGAAGTCGCCAAGGCCGCGGCGTACTCGCACGCCTTGTGCTGGGAGACAAGCAGCTTGGTCTGAAAGGAACTTCCCGCAAACAGCAACGATGCTGCCGTCGCGTTTGCGATGAGGTGGCGAGCGTTGCGTTCGATCAGCGGAAGGCCGTCGTCAGTTCCTGTGCTCACGCCGGAGTTCATGAGAGGGCCAAGGGTGCGCAGCGCCCGTGCCGAAGTGTCACTGATCTCTCTGACAATCACTTCCACGGACTCATCAACGTTCTTGATCCCGAGAATGAGAGAGAGCGACGACTCGTCCTGAAGCAACGCCTGAAGTAGCGCCCATCCGTGATCCAGTGTCATGGACGCCTGCTCTGGACGGGCTTGATCCAGCGGTCCGGTGAGCACCGGCGCGCATCCAATCTGAAACAAGGTCATCGCCAGCAGCACGCGTCGAAACATGCCCACAACGTATCAGCAGTCCGCTGCTGCGTTTTGGCAGCAATCTCCTGAGTGACTGAGATCGACGGATAGCGTGCGAGCATCAAAGGAGAACAAGCCATGATCAAGGATGCTCGGCAGCCAGCCACGGTGCCCGAATACGATCCCGTCGCCTCCTGGCTCGCTCAAGCCAGACACTGGTCTCCCGACGAGGCGCCGACTTGGATCGAGCGGCTTCGCGACGAAGGCATCGTCCTACCAGCACCAGATGATGTGGCTCATGGAGGATTCGAGGCGCCTCTTGATCGACTCATCGTTGCCCTGGGCGATCGCGAGGTCTACCTGCTCCACACCGATCACCTGACCGACGAAGCGCTGTATCGATATCTCCTTGACACAGCGCTGCGTGTTCCATGCCCACCCCGGCAACCTGGGTCTGCCGAGATCATCGATCTCTGCCCACCCTATGGGCAGTCCATTGACATCATGCTGGCGATCTATGCGTCGGACGCTCTGCGCGCCGAACTGCGTCATCGTGGCGTCGCGATCCCGCCGCGTCGGCCCCGTGCCATCCATCGTGATTCCGGCCTTCCAAAGCCTCTTGGGACCACCGGCCCGATGCCTTGACCTGAAGAAACACATGCGTTCTCGCCAGTGCGGCTCACACACCCTCGCCGGCCGTCATAGGGGAAGGTTGAGACGCCCGCGCAATTCTTGCCGGATGTGGCCTTTCGGCTCGCCCAGTGGCCACCGCCGGCTCGAAAGGGGTCAACAGCGCGGCCCCAACGTGCGTCTGGAACAGACGTTGCCGCTGTGAGGCGAGGAATCCCCCCCAATGTCACCCGTACACACCATCACCACCACGCTGCTGGCTGTCTGCGGGCTGGCCCATAGCGACATCCTGATCGATCAGATCGGTGGGAGTGATGGTGGCTCGCTCTCGGGAGACGTCTATGGCAGCATGCGACTGGCGCCTGCGCCCGCCTTTCCGCTCGACCTCGGAGCCATTGACGACATCCACCTTGAGTCGGCAGCCGACCTGGAGGCCATCGAGTTCGTGCTTGATGGGTGGTATAACTTCGCTGGTCCCGACGACGTGCTCGCGTGGGAAGTCAACATCTACACCGACCTCGCGGCCGCAGCCTCCAATCTGGCTGGCGACCTCCTTCATCAGACTGCCTCGCCAGTCGTGGTGGATTCATGGGAGGGGCCTGGCTGGCTCATTCGTTTGCCCGTGAACATCTCACTCTCCGCGGGAACATACTTCCTCAGTGCCATCATGACGAACCCGTATCCGTCCAACGGATGGGTTGGCGTCGCTACGAGCGACCTCGGAAACGACTCAGCCTGGCAGGTGAGTCCTGACGGGGACTATGTCTTCAGCCCCTTGATTGAAACGACGGACAATTTGGCGTACCGCGTGCTTGGGACCCCCGTTCCGGCACCAGCCTCTGGTGTGCTGTTGACGATCCCGCTGCTCTGGGCCCATCGCGCACGAGGACGCTGTCGCCTCGCAAAGACGCGTCGAACCTGACACAATGTCCTCATGTCCCGCCAAGGCCGTTCAGACCCTGTCGCAAAGGCTGCCGGTGCTCCACCCGCCGAGGCAGAGCGACTCCTCCGAAAGCACCTGAAGAAGCGCCCAAAGGACGCCCGCGTTCTCAGGGCGCTGGCCGAGATTCTGGCCCCGCAGGGACGACTCGAAGACATCGCCTCTCCTCTGGTCGCAGTCGCCTCGAGACCGGATGCCGATCCGCAGATCATCGAGCACGCGTGGCAGGCGGCTACGAGCCAGAGCGGTTTTGAAGTCGCCAGACGCCTTGCCGTCCACGGGACCACGCTGCACCCGGAGGATGCCACGATGTGGTTCCTTCGCGGCCGCGCCGAGATGGCCGCTGCGGATGCACCATCGGCGGTGGGCTCGTTGGAGCGGGCGTTTGAACTCAGCCCGGAGGACACTTCCATCCTCGCCGCCCTGGCCGACGCCGACATCTCCAAAGGTGCCTTCCCGATTCCCGACAAGTATGCCCGCCAACTTCTGGACCTCGAACCCGACGTCGCAGCGCATCATGTTCGCCTCGGGACCGCCCAGCGATTCAACGATGCCCTCGATGACGCTGAAGCGTCGTTTCGACACGCGCTTCAACTTGATCCCGAGTTCCTGCCAGCAACAGCCGGATTGGCTGAAACACTGGAATCGGCAGGTCGAAGCGAAGAGGCAGCGGCGGTGCTTACGCCGGTAATGAACCAATCCTCACCCTCATTCGCCACCGTGTCGGCGTGGGCACGAGTCCAGCAGCGATTGGGGCGTTCCGCGGAGTCCATTTCCGCGATGGAGCGATATCTCGCATCGAACCGCGGCAACATGACGCATCGAGCCAACATGCTGATGCGTCTTGGCCGAGCGTATGAGCATTCCGGAAGATATGGCGATGCGTTTCGATGCTGGATGCAAGGCAATGCGGCACACCGAGGCCGCTGGAATCCAGACGCCAGACAAGGGATTGTGGAAGCCATGATGGCGACCTTTGATCAGGACTCCATCGCTTCGCTTCCCAAGGCTGAACCAGCGCCGTTCACACCCATTCTGGTGGTCGGCATGTACCGAAGCGGCACCACATTGACTGAACAGATCCTCTCGGCGCATCCGGACATCGTGCCGGCTGGTGAGAGTCCAGCAATGCCCAATGCGGTCCGCACGCTCGCTGAGGATTGCGGCGCCTTGGAGGACTTCCCCGGCTCCATCAGGAACGCCACGGTGGACATCGTTCGGAAAGCAGCCTGCGTCTACACCAATCAGGTCCTCAAGTTTGCACAGGGTGCATTCATCGTGGACAAACTGCCCATGAACTACCTCAATTTGGGTATCGCCTCGCTGCTGCTCCCAAATGCCAAAGTGCTCTACCTGATGCGGGACCCGATGGACACCGCCATCTCGTGCTTCAGTCAGTCCTTTGCCTCTCGCATGGCCTTCACCGCAGACCTCGAACACCTCGGCCAGACCATCGCGCAGGAGCGCCGCATCATGGCGCATTGGCGCCGCGTCATTCCGCTTCCGCTGCATGTGGTGACGTACGAAACGCTCGCAAGGGAACCAGAGCAGACGATTCGCGGCGTACTCGACTTTCTGGGACTTCCGTGGGACTCCGACGTGCTTGAGTTTCACACGTCCAATCGGGTTGCTGCAACGCCAAGCATGGATCAGGTTCGTCGCCCAATCAACACGTCGGCCGTTGGTCGAGCCGCGCACTTCAAGGACTTTCTCGAGCCGCTTCGAGAAGCGATGGGCAGCCTGAACAGCAACCAGCCCTGACGACTCCTTCAAGCTCGCACGCCAGCCGCATCGCGTCGCCGCTCCTCCATTCGCGGTCGTACCATGGCTTCCATGACAACGCACCTCCTGCTCTCCTGCCTGATCGCCACGCCTCTGGTGTCAGGTACTACGCCCAACAGCACGCTCTCGTTCTCGATTCAGGACCACGCTGGCGAGATCCTTCCCGTCCGGCTGACATTTCTCGATGGTCAGGGCCGTGACCCAGGCGACGTCTTTGACGTGACGGATGGCGACCCCGACCGATTCGCAGTCCGCCGGAATGTCGTCTACTCCATCGATGGCAGTGGATCGATCGAGATCCCATCCGGCGAGTGGATCGTACTGGCCAGTCGCGGCATGGAGTACGACACCGCCAGATGCCACCTGCGCATGGAACCCGGATCCACCGTGCACTGGAACACCATCATCGACCGTGCGATCGACACCAGTGGATGGGTTGGCGGGGATTTTCACCTGCACACGCTCACCCACAGCGGACACGGCGACTCGAACATGCCTGAGCGCATGATCTCCATCGCGGGCGAGGGTGTGGAGTTCGCAGTCGCCACTGATCACAATGTGAACATCGATTACAGCGAAACCATGCGCCGAACGGGCGCTGACCGCTGGTTTACGGCGGTCA
>CAYQJN010000109.1:0-6380 GCA_964417845.1 uncultured Isosphaeraceae bacterium | reverse complement strand
GATCAATGCCATGACAGACAAGACACCCCCCCCACCCGATCAGTCAGACAAGCAAGACCAGTCTCCCAAGCCACCCGCCCCCCGCGGTGGGCGCGGCATCATGAGCTGGGTCTTCATCCTCGGCCTCATGATCGTGCTCTTCGCCGTGATGCAGAGTTCGACGGCTGGCCGCGAAGTCGCGAGTTGGAAGCACTTCCGAACACTGATCGACCCGGCCAATGGCCATCTCTATGAGCCGACACCGGGCGCTCCAGCGCCCGTCATTGTCCGATCCGATCGCATCACCGCAACGATCGCTCCCCACACGGAAGGTGAGAACCCGGGCAATGACCCGGCACCTGTCTATCACAAGATTGATGGCGGCCACCGAGACTTCTATCTCAAGCAGCTCACCGATCTCGGTGTGGACTTCTCAGCCGACACGACGCAGAGCATCTGGGTCCAGCTGCTCGTCACGACCGGCCCGATCATTCTTCTGCTCATCCTCATCTGGTTCCTCATTTCCAGATCCATGCGGAGTGCAGGCGGTGGTCCAGGCGGAATGCTCGGCAGCTTCGGCAAATCGCGACACCGCATCTCCACCAAGGAAGCGAGCAAGGTGCGGTTCACGGACGTTGCCGGCATCGATGAGGCGAAGGAAGAAGTCCTGGAGATCGTTGAGTTCCTCAAGAATCCGAGCAAGTTCCAACGGCTGGGTGGACGTATTCCGCGCGGTGTCCTTCTGGTCGGCCCACCCGGCTGCGGAAAGACGCTGCTCGCCAAGGCGATCGCGGGCGAGGCGGATTGCCCGTTCTTCTCCATCTCCGGTTCGGATTTCGTGGAAATGTTCGTCGGCGTCGGCGCGAGCCGGGTCCGCGACCTGTTCAAGCAGGCCAAGGAGAATGCGCCCTGCATCATCTTCCTCGACGAGATCGACGCGGTCGGTCGCCGTCGGGGAGGGGGATTCAATAGTGGCGGACACGACGAACGTGAGCAGACGCTCAACGCGATCCTTGTCGAGATGGATGGTTTCGAGGCGACCGATCAGGTCATTGTGATTGCAGCCACGAACCGCGCCGACGTCCTCGATCCTGCCTTGACCCGACCCGGGCGATTCGATCGCCAGGTGCCCGTGGCGCTCCCGGACGTGGAGGGGCGACTCAAGATTCTCGAAGTGCACGCCAAGTCAATCACACTCTCCCCCGAAGTCGATCTCAAGCGGCTTGCCCGCGGAACGTCGATGTTCTCCGGCGCCGAACTGGCGGCACTCATCAACGAGTCGGCCATCATCGCAACGCTTGAGAATAAGGACGCGGTAGATCAGTTTGACCTTGAGGAAGCCCGGGACAAGATCAGGTTTGGACGGGCCAGACACAGCCGCAAAATCGAAGAACAGGAACGGATGGCAACGGCGTACCACGAGGCAGGCCACACTGCAGTTCAGGCCATGCTCGACGATGCCGACCCGGTCCATAAGGTCACCATCATCCCCCGCGGGCAAGCCATGGGTGCAACGTTCAGCCTGCCGGAAAAGGACCGGTATGGTTACGGACGAAAGTACATTGAAGCCACGCTTCGCGTGCTTTGCGCCGGACGGATCGCAGAGCAGCGCATGACGGACGACGTTTCATCCGGCGCAGCAATGGACATTCAGATGGCGACGACCTTCGCCAGACACATGATTCTCGACTGGGGCATGTCCGAGCGGCTCGGGTTCGTCCGGTACGCGCCTGATGACGGGGAGGAGTCGCTCCTCATTGACAAGGACTACTCCCCGGAGACAGCCCGGATCATCGATGAAGAGGTGAAGGCCATCATCGATGCCGCCTATGCAGATGCGACCAGACTGATCGACGAGCACTGGGAGACCGTCACGGCCATCGCTGAAGCACTGCTCAAGTATGAGACACTCCAGAGTTCGGAAGTCGCCATACTGATGGATGGCGGACGCATCGATCGCCCAACCGTTTCAGACCTGCTCGATGTTGAGAGTGGCGAGGCGACGACGAACGACACCACCAGCCCATCCTCCACCCAGGCACCGAGCGACCATGGTGACGAAGGGGAAGGGTTCGTTCCCTCTCCCGCCTGAGGCTGACACCGGAGCCAGATCGCCATGCCGCCGGCTCCCGACCAACTCGCCGCCGTTGATCTCGGGTCGAACTCATTTCATATGGTCGTTGCTCACGTCGAAGAAGGCAGGCTCCGCCTGGTCGACCGCCTTCGATCTCGGACCGCGCTGGCAGCCGGGCTGGATCGCCATGGACATCTCGATGCGGCAGCTCGCACACGCGCGACGGAGTGCCTTGAGCAGTTTGCACAACGGCTCCGTGGCGTCCCGCGATCCCGAATTCGTGTCGTCGGCACCAACACCTTCCGCAAGATCCGAGACGAAGCGGACTTCCTGCGAGAGTGCGAGTCGGCCATCGGACGATCGATTGAGATTCTGGGAGGCGCAGAGGAAGCGCGGCTCGTCTTCCTCGGTGTTCGATACGACATCGGCCCGACCGATCAGCCACTGCTGGCAGTCGACATCGGGGGAGGCAGTACCGAGTTGGCGCTGGGTCGCGGCGATTCCCCGGAGTTGGCGGAGAGTGTCCAGATCGGCTGCGTCGCACTCACAGCGCGACACTTCAAAGACGGTCGCATCACCGACAAGCGGATACGACGAGCGATGCTCGACGCGCGGCTCGAACTGGAACCAGTCGAGGCGCGGTTCGCGAACCGGGACGTCGATGTGGTGGCCTCATCCGGCACAGCCCTGGCCATCGAAGCCATCGGCCAGGCCGCCGGTTGGTGGGACTGCGGAGTCACTCGCCACGGTCTCAAGAGGATGCGAGCGTCCTTCGTCGAAGCTGGCCATGCAGATCGCCTCAAACTCGAGGCGCTCTCAGACGGTCGGCGCGGCGTCATCGCCGCGGGGCTGTCGGCCATGCTGGCGGTGTTCGACGCGCTCGGCGTCGAGTCGATTCGTACGAGCCGAGGTGCCCTTCGAGAAGGCGTGCTCGTTGATCTCGTCGGCCGTGAAGCGGGACGCGATCGACGAAGTGCGTCGGTGCAGGCACTGGCCGAGCGCACACAGGTCGATCGTGCTCAGGCGACGCGTGTGGAAACGACGGCGCAGATGTTGTTCGAGTGCGTCCGCACATGCTGGAGGCTCGATGAGGGAGACAAAGCGGCGCTGTCGTGGGCCTGCCTTCTCCATGAGTCGGGACTCTCCATCAGTCATACCGACTATCACCGTCATGGCGAGTACATCATCGCCAATACCGACCTGCCTGGATTCTCTCGGACCACGCAGGAACTGCTTGCCTGCATCGTCCGCTTCCATCGGAAGCGCATTTCATGGAACCGGCTCCCGTCCATCGACGGGGCTCGACTCGCACGTGCGCTCAATCTGACGCTCCTGCTTCGGATCGCGGTGCATCTGCACCGAGGGCGCTCAGACGAGACCATTGAAGGCATCGATGCAGAAGGAATGGATGACGGCCTGCGGCTTCACCTTCCGAGCAAACAGGCAGAACTCCACCCACTCACGATGGCCGACCTCACCAATGAAGCCAGGCACTGGAGCCGGATGGACCGCACACTCGATCTTGTGGTGTCTGATTGATCAGCAATCGGATCCGAAGACCGCGAGCACCATCAGGAGATCGTCCACGGAGACCTGCCCGCTTCCATCAACATCTTCACTGCACCCGCTGCACGACTGTCCATACGCCGCCAGCAAAGCCAGCAGATCGTTGACGTCAATACTGCCGCTTCCGTCAATGTCTTCGCTGCAGCCACCACTGGTCCCTTCGACAGCGATGGTGGCCGTCATGCCCATGCCGCAATGCGGTACGCAGTAGTAATCAATCACACCGGTCGGCTCGTCCGTCGGAATCACGAAGTAGGGCATCTGATTGAGGTTGTCGAGCGCCTCATCGAAACGGCCATCAGCCACACAGTCGGCGCCGGACGTCACGGTGTGTGATCCGCCATCGTGGATCCAGATGACCACGTCACCGGCCTCCGCCTCGATGCTGGCAGGCTCAAACGCGAAGCCGTTCGATGACACGAAGTGCGTCGACCCGACATTCACAAGCAGTCCGCCATACTGATTGCCCGCCACGCAGTGGTTTCCGACACTGCAGTAGTAGGGAATCACATCCCCGTCGAACGCTGCCGGAACGGTCCATTCATAGGTCTGATTGCTCGACGTGATCGGCGCGTAGAAGAGGCCTGTGTCATCACCGCAAAACGCGCCGCTGGTCACATCGTGGTTCCCCCCGTCCCAGATCCAGCGGATCGTGTCTCCGACTTCCACTGCCGGGAATTGTGGCTCCAGGTAGTAACTGCCGACGTGAACTTCGATCACCGCAGCCTGCGCCACGCTTCCAGACAGAACCGTCATACCAATCAAGATCGAACGCATCATCGAAATCTGCTCCTCTTCCTTCCGGAGCCTCGAAAATACACGCGAACCGATGAAATTCAACACGTCAGGCGTCATTCTTCCAACAATCGTTTGCCTCTGAGCAGATGGTGATAAGACTGCGCGAACCGGTGGGCCTCATCCCGGATGGCCTGACAGAGCCTGAGTCCGGGATTGTGCCTCCCAAGCCGAATCGGGACCTCCTTATCCTGAACCCAGATCAACTCCTCCCGCTTGGCCAGCCCGATGACCACCGGCGGCTGCACCCGGCCCGACGCCAGCGCGGCCAGTGCGGCGTTCAACTGGCCGCGGCCCCCATCAATCAGAATGACATCCGGAAAACGCTCCAGCCCCTGCCCGGCATCCTGATACCGCCGCGTGACAACCTCACGAATGGACGCGTAGTCGTCATTCAATGCCGACCGAATGCGGTACCGGCGGTACTGCTCCTTGAAGGGCCGCCCATCCAGGAAGCACACCTTCGAGCCTACGGTTTCGTTCCCCGCCAGGTGCGCAATGTCAATCGCCTCCATGCACCTGATCGGTTCGTCCAGCGACAGTGTTCGCTGCAATGATCGGAGCGCCGCCGAGGGGTCCGTCGCGAACACCGTCACGTCCGGTTGCCAGGCGCGTGCCTCTTCCTGCGTTCGGGCGCGATCACTCAGCCGTTCGATCGCCCGCAATTGGTCGCGAAGGGCCGCGGCCCGCTCATAGCGGTGCGCCTTCGAGGCCGCTTCCATTTGGGCCGTGAGTTCGCGAATCACGCTGGTTCGCTTCGACTCGACGAACCGCAGCATGCGATCAATGTCGGCCCGGTAGTCATCTCTGGAAATGCGATCGGCGCAGGGTGCCGTGCATTGGTCGATGGCATGCAGCAGGCAGGGCCTGAAGTGCCGATTCGCCGGATCGCCTTCCCTGATGTCGAGGTGGCATGTCCTGAATCGAAAGATTCGCTGCATGACATCCAGGGCCTCCCGGATATCCCGGCCCGACGTGAACGGACCAAAGACGCGGGCACCCTTGAAGCGAGCGTCCGCGGGATCACGGGTGACATAGACGCCTGGAAAGTCGTCTCGCATCGTGGCGGCCAGGTACGGGTATGACTTGTCATCGGTCAACATCACATTGAACCGCGGGCGCAGGTCCTTGATGAGCCTCGATTCGGCCAGGAGCGCTTCCCACTCGGCCTCGGTCTCGATGACCTCAAACGATGTGATCCTCGCCAGCATTGGCTGTTTCCGGGGCCCGAGATCGGTGGAGGGCAGGAAGTAACTGGCGACCCGATCGCGAAGTGACGATGCCTTTCCGACGTACACCACCTCCCCATGCGCGGCCTTCATGAGGTACACGCCCGGGCCATCGGGGAGTTGGCGAGCCTCCGCGTGGAGCCCGCTTCGGTGGTCGTCTGGCGAAGATGGGTCGTCCATCATGGACACGATGGTAGGCAGGACGCCCTTCCAGGCACCGTCACGAGACCTGAATCCGCCCTCTCCACAATTCCCGGAATACCTCGGACACGACCCCTGCTGATTCCGATAGAGTGATTGACTCCCCATGTGGGGAGGCCTTAGACCCAACAGGAGACGATTCCAATGAAGACCCTTGCCCTGACCGCCGCCCTCGGCGTCGCCGCCCTACTGGCCGGCTGCAACCAGAAGGCCACCACCGCGAGCCCCGGCGCCATCGACACCCCGGCCTGCTGCGCCGACAAGTCCAAGTGCGCCGACCCCGCCGCGTGCGGCGACAAGAAGGCTGCGTGTGACAAGGCCAAGGCTGCTGGCTGTGACAAGGCCAAGGCAGGCTGCGACAAGTCGAAGGCCGCCGCTGGCTGCCCCAAGGCTGCCGCTGCTGCCGCCGCTGCAGGCACCCCCCCCTGCTGCGCCAGCAAGAAGAAGTGATCTGAGGCCCACTCGATCACATCAGACTGAACTGTTTGAACCCCCCAGGCTGCAACGCCTCGGGCCTTCTGCTGCCCCGGGAGAGG
>CAYQJN010000108.1:0-6406 GCA_964417845.1 uncultured Isosphaeraceae bacterium | reverse complement strand
GGGTGGGGCGACAAGTTCCTGGCGATGTCACGCAGGGAGGCGCGGCCGGATGACGTTCGCGTGCCATACCACTCCCGCCCGTCCCCCCGCGTTCGACCGCTCCGGGGGCCATCGAGCCGATCTGAGATGGTGGCGCGAAGGACCTCGGGTCGAAGGTGCCTCCACCTCGGATACACAACGACGTCGTGAGGCTGTTGTGCCCGGCGGCGTCGCCTCAGCAGCCCGAAAGGAAAGGCCGAACTGGCAGTGACGGTCTGGAGCCGAAGCCTGCCTCGCCGCAAGGGGAGGATCGTTGCATCTGCAAGAACTTCCTCACCGGGACCGACATGAAGCACCCACCCGTCCCGGAGAATCCTGGCAGCCCCGCGGGGAAGCGCGTCACGAACGCGAATGCCAAAGGACGGCAGCAGGCGGCCTCGTCGCCGCAACCGATACCGGAATCGGATGGGGCGACCCACTTCCGCCCACCGCGGCGCCATGCGAACGACGCTCAGCGACCGGACTCCCACCCACGAGAGCACCACGCTCAACAATCCGATGGCGAGCACGCCGGCCAGCAGCAGGAGCATGAGGTTGCTGCCTTTGAAGATCGCCGTCGGCGCGATGAGACCGATCGCCAGCAGAAAGGCAACGGACGGTTTGACGCGAATGGGTTCTCGACGGTCGCCGGACATCGGCGCAGGCGGCGTGTGCCCGCCGCTCATGAAGTCTCGGTCACGGCCTGCGTGTCGTCCGCTGCCTCGTCGGAGTCTGTGGCATCGGCAGGCGTCTCCCGCGGCGGTGACCAACTCGGCGCCCGTTCCAGCCCGTCGACCGCAGGAAGATCCTCGATGCTGCTGAGCCCGAAGGCTCGCATGAAGTCACGGGTTGTGCCGTAGAGCATCGGGCGACCGAGTTCTTCGGCCCGTCCGGCAATGCGGATGAGCCGCCGCTCCAGCAACCCTCGAAGCACTTCACCACAGGCGACTCCGCGGATTGCCTCAATCTCCGCCCGAAGTACGGGCTGGCGATAGGCGATGATGGAGAGCGTCTCCAAAGCAGCCTGAGACAGTCGCGTCTGTTGTCGCAGCGCCAATTGGCGTGCGAGGACCGGCGCTACATCGGGCTCGGTCAGCACCTGCCAGCCGTCAGCGACCGGACGGATGCGAAACACGCGCCCCGTGGCTTCGTAGGACTCGTTCAACTTGGCATTGGCGTCCTCGATCTAGCTGCGATCCAGACACGTTGCTTCTTCCAGCCGTGCAGCCCGAACGGGCCGCTCACTGGTCACCAGTACGGCCTCGACCCGCGCGATCGGCGGAATCGCCGCAACGACTTCCGAAGACGGCGCCGCGTCGGCGTCTCGCTGTTCCACTTGCTGCTGTTCAGTCACGACGGCAGTGTACGCGCTGACGGCGCTTACACGAAGGAGGTTCGCCCCTACGCAGCCTCTTCCGCGTGCTCGGTCAGGATGGTCAGCCCGCCCGATCGAACATGCGCGAAGCCGCCCGATATGGACAGCCTGGTCCGCGTCCCGTCCACGTCCAACTCAACATCACCCGTGCCGAGCTTCCCCAGCATTGGTGCCATTCCTGCCATGACGCCGTACTGGCCATCCCATGCCGGAAAGCAGGCGTAGCGGACGTCGCCCTCGAAGACGGAACCAGACGGTGTGATGACGGTGCAATGGAAGGTGGATGCCATCGGTGGACTCCATATCAGAGAAGCCCGGGAGTGTACCACGAGCCACCATGCGCTGGCGGCCTCTCACGCTTCCAGATCGTTGACGAGGCCACCGTGAGAGCGGTATGATCCGTCTATCCGGATGGATGAATATCAAACCAAGGAGCCATTCATGACCGCCACCGCCGATACCACCTTCATGGATACAGGCATGCCGCTGATCAGCGACCTCCCCTACAAGGTCCGCGACCTCTCCGCAGAGACCGTCGCCTTTGGCCGCAAAGAGATCGAGTTGGCCGAGCATGAGATGCCGGGCCTGATGTCCTTGCGATCGCAGTACAGCGACAGCAAGCCATTGGCGGGGGCTCGAATCACCGGTTCGCTGCACATGACGGTGCAGACAGCCGTGCTCATCGAGACGCTCACGGCCTTGGGTGCCGAGGTTCGCTGGGCGAGTTGCAACATCTTCTCGACGCAGGATCACGCCGCCGCTGCCGTGGCAGTCGGCCCGAACGGCACGCCCGAGAATCCGCAAGGCGTCCCCGTGTTCGCGTGGAAAGGCGAGACCTTGCCCGAGTACTGGTGGTGCACCTTGCAGGCGCTGTACTGGGGAGACGGCTCCGGCCCCAACCTCATTCTCGACGACGGCGGTGATGCGACCATGCTGGTGCACCGTGGTGCCGAGTACGACGAAGCGGGCTCGGTCCCGGACCCTGCGACCGGCGAGTCGGAGGAATTTCAGGTCTTCCTGTCGCTGCTGGCGGAACTCGCGCAGACCAATCCCGGCATGTGGCCGCCCATCGCCAAGGCGATTCGCGGCGTCACCGAAGAGACCACCACCGGCGTGCACCGTCTCTACCAGATGGCCGAGGCCGGCACCCTTCTATTCCCGGCCATCAATGTCAATGATGCCGTAACCAAGAGTAAGTTCGACAACCTCTACGGATGCCGTCACTCCTGCGTCGACGGCATCATGCGAGCGACCGACGTCATGCTGGCGGGCAAGACAGCCGTCGTCTGCGGCTACGGCGATGTCGGAAAGGGATGCTGTCAGAGCCTTCGTTCACAGGGCTGCCGAGTGCTGGTGACCGAGATCGATCCGATCTGCGCCCTGCAGGCCTGCATGGAGGGCTACCAGGTCGTCCGTCTTGATGATGTCGTCGGTGATGCCGATGTCTTCGTCACCACGACCGGCAACTACAACATCATTCGCGCCGACCACATGGCGAAGATGAAGCACAACGCGATCGTCGGCAACATCGGCCACTTCGACAACGAGATCGACATGGCGGGCCTCGAAGCGACGCCGGGCATCGAGAAGATCCGCGTCAAGGACCAACTTCACGAGTGGAAGTTCACTGACGGGCACTCCATCCTCGTTCTCGCTGAAGGCCGCCTGCTGAACCTCGGCTGCGCGACCGGGCACCCCTCCTTCGTGATGAGTAACTCCTTCACAAATCAGGTGCTCGCCCAGATGGAACTCCACGCCAACGCCGACGCCTACGACTGCACGACGGTGACGACCCTGCCCAAGAAACTGGACGAGATGGTGGCCCGACTGCACCTCGACCAGCTCGGTGCCAAGCTGACCGAGCTCACCCAGGAGCAGGCCGACTACATCAGTGTCCCGGTCGAGGGCCCGTACAAGCCCGATCACTACCGGTATTGAGCCGCCGGCCCGGCCCCCCGCTTGCGGGGGGACAGGCTGTCGCAGCCAGCCAGGGGGGAAGTGTTGCAGCAGCGACAGCAACGTCGTTGCCAGCATCACACACCCCCTCAGTCGCTTCGCGACAGCTCCCCCGCAAGCGAGGGAGCGGAAACGCATGCGACCGTCCGTCTCTCTACCATTCGCACATGAGCGACCCGATCGGCCACGAGTGTGGCCTCGCATTCGTCCGCCTCAAGCACGCGCCGTCGTGGTACGCCCAGCACACGGGCGATCCGGCATGGGGTCTTCGCCGCCTGCACCTGCTCATGCAGAAGCAGCGAAACCGCGGGCAGGACGGCGCCGGACTGGCGACGGTGAAGTTCGACATGCCGCCGGGCGCCGCGTTCATGCGGCGGCTGCGGTCTCACCGCGACAACGCCATTGAACGCATCTTCAAGGGCGCCTCCGCTGACCTGCCCCGCATCACCGAGGACATGGACGACGCAGCGATTCGCCGCCAGGCCGACTTCATCGGAGACGCTTACATCGGCCACCTCCGCTACGGCACCCACTCGGGACACGCCGTTGCCCATTGCCACCCGCTGCTTCGCAAGGACAACACGGCGAGCAAAAACCTGGCCGTCGCCGGCAACTTCAACATGACCAACTCGCGGGAGTTGTTCCAGCGACTGGTCGATTACGGGCTCAGCCCCGTCGGCGACTCCGACACGCAGGTGGTGCTTGAGCGAATCGGATACTGCCTCGATCTGGAGCACCGGCACCTCCGCTCGACCATGGGCCCCGGCTCGTTCATGTCGCTGGAAGGTCGGGAACTGGCCGAGGCCATCGCCCGCGAACTCGATATTGCCAGGGTTCTCCGCCGGGCAGCCGAAGACTGGGACGGCGGCTGGCTCTTTGCCGCCCTGCTCGGAAGCGGCGACGCCTTCGTATTCCGTGACCCCTCCGGCATCCGCCCCGGCTTCTGGTACGAGGACGAGCACGTCGTCGCCGCTGCATCCGAGCGTGCGCCGCTGGCGACCATCTTCAACGCCCCGCCCGACCAGGTACCGGCCATCGAGCCCGGGCACGCCCTGATTGTCCGCCGCGATGGCACGACCTGGACCGAGCGGTGCGCCCCCGAGCGCCCGGTCCGCCAGTGCACCTTTGAGCGGATCTACTTCAGTCGCGGAAACGATCCTGAGATCTACGAAGAACGCAAGGACCTCGGCAGGCGGCTGGCAAAGCCGCTGCTCGATCTGGTCGACTGGAATGTCGCAGACGCCGTGTACAGCTTTGTGCCCAACACGGCGGAGACCGCCTACTACGGGCTCATCGCCGAAACGCAACACCTCGTGCGGCACCGGCAGATCGACGCGCTCTGGGCCAAGGTGCAGTCGGGCGCCATCACCCGCGATGAACTGGAGCAGCTGAGCCCACCGCAGGTGCGGGCCGAGAAGGTCGCCCACAAGGATCAGCGACTGCGAACCTTCATCACGCAGGATCGGGCACGCCTGGACCTCGTTGCCCACGTGTACGACATCACGCACGACATCGTCAGCGGCAAGGACTCGCTGATCGTGCTGGACGACTCGATCGTTCGGGGCACAACGTTGCGGGAGTCGATCGTGACCATCCTGTCTCGTCTGGACCCGAAGCGAATCATCATTGCCAGCTCGGCGCCCCCCATCATGTATCCCGATTGCTACGGCATTGACATGAGTCAACTGGACCGCTTCATCGCGTTTCAGGCGGCCGTGAGTCTGGTGCAGGAGCGTGGCGGGGACGAGTTGCTGGCGGAGGTTGAAGCGGCCTGCCGGGCCGAAGCCGATCTGCCCCCCGCCCGCATGGGCAACCACGTTCGCCGCATCTACGACGAGTGCTCACTGGAAGACCTTCAGGATCGCATCGCCACGTTGGTCCGCCCGGAGGGGCTCCCGTGGAAGGGCGAGCTCAAAGTCGTGTACCAGACCGTCGACGACCTCCGCGCAGCCATGCCCGAGCACAGCGGCGACTGGTACTTCACCGGCGAGTACCCGACGCCCGGCGGCCTGCGGGTCCTCAACCGCGCGTATCTGAACTGGCGTGACGGATCGGCGGCGCGGGCGTATTGAGGGCGGAGCGGTTCGGAGCGGGCCGCTCGGTCAGTCCTACGGACACGGCCCCCACGTACTGATCAGCGTCAGCAAGTCACCTACGCCCACGACACCGTCGTAGTCCAGATCAGCCGAACCACCCTTGAGCCCGAACTGGCTGATCACCAGCAGCAGGTCGTCAGTGGCCACAAACCCGTCGCCGTCGAGATCGGCCAGGCAGTCGCACTCGTCGGGGATGCCGTCGCCGTCGATGTCGTCCACGGTCCCGTCAGCGATTTCGCAGGAGTCGAGGGTATTGTTTGAATTGCAATTGAGGAGCGGATCATCGAGCTGGCACGCGTCGAGGACGCCGTCGGTGTTGCAGTCCGTTGACGGGTCATCCTCAAACTCACATGAGTCAAGGAAGCCGTTTCCGTTGCAATCGGTTTCCACACCGCTCTCGATATCACATGAATCCGGAAGCAGATTCCCGTTGCAGTCCGGCACCCACCCTTGCGCGATGGCGACTTCGTCGGGGATACCGTCCCCATCACAATCCTCGCACTCGTCCGGATGGCCGTTGCCGTCGATGTCTTGCTGTGTTCCGTTGAGGATTTCCAATGGGTCAGTCACACCATCCCCATCGCAGTCGTATTCACACTCGTCCGGAATGCCGTCCTGATCGACGTCAAAGGACGTGCCGCTCAAGATGTCATCAGCATCATCAACGCCATTGCCATTGCAGTCTTCGCACGCGTCCCAGATGAGCGTCCAGCCGCCATCGGTCCAGGGGCCGTAGATCTGATCGCCGCTGTTGCCGCACACTATCGTGTCGGTGAGTGTGGGGTTGCTGTTCGCGGTGGAGTAAATCCCGCCGTCGGAGCCGTCTGCACCGCTGCTGGTGTTGTCCGTGATCGTGCAGCCAGTGATCGTGGGGCTGCTCTGGTTGCAGTAGATCCCGCCAGACGACCCACCCGTGATCGTGAAGCCTTCGATCGCGGTATCGGCCGTCTCACCACTGAAG
>CAYQJN010000107.1:0-6427 GCA_964417845.1 uncultured Isosphaeraceae bacterium | reverse complement strand
TGGCGAGGGCTTCGAGTACCGAATGTCCCGCACCGGGCCGATCACCGGCGTTGAGGTGGCCAATCCGGGTTGGGGGTATGTGATCCCGCCAGTGCTTGGCCTGCAGGTCGATCAGATGGGAGATCACGTGGAGGCCATCCTGTGGTCGGACCTCGACGAAGAGGATCGCCCAGTCAGCGACGAGACGGGTCGGGTCATTGTCAAAGGCACGGATGGTGAGCCGTTCCTGCTTCAGGGCCGCAACTGGCGTTGTTATCCAGGCGATGTGGACGGTGATTACGACCTCGATCTGATGTGGCGCGGGCCACGCGGCGCTGGCGGTGATGACGTGGCGATCGTGTGGATCATGGATGGCGCCGTCGTGGCCAATTCCTACACAATGGCCGCCCCCGGGCCAGCATGGAAGCCATGGAAGCTCGCGGACATTTCGGGGAACGGTCGCAAGGACATGGTCTGGTGGGACATCTCCACGGGCGAGATAGCGATCTGGAACATCGACACGGCTGCCGAGGGAGGCGTGAGTGATGACACCTGGGTGGCCAATGCCGATCAGCATGGACGGCACTGGCGTCCGTATGTGGTGGTGCCGGGGATCACCGGCGAGAACGATCGAATCCTCTGGAGGCGAGAGAACCCGACCTATATGGCGGCGGCCGATTATGCCGAACTCGATCCCGCGACACTCGTGCGGTGGGACCCCATCGTCGACTCGGACGGTTTGACGATCGAGACAGAATCGACCTGGCAGCCCTGGCTGGTCGGGAATCTCAACGGCGATGGCGATGAGCGAGACCTGCTCGGTCGTGACCGCGCGAGCGACCGGCTCGGTGTGTGGCAGATGTCAGATGAGACAGTGCTTCACGGTGGGTACCTCGCGTGGAACGGCGAGGAGATTCTGAACCGCGGTCGGATCCGCGGTCTGCTGACGCACGGCGAAGATGGCTTGACGACAATCGCGACATCACAGGGCGGATTGTCCACCCTTTCCACCCGCACGTTGGCTCACATTGAACCAACCGAGGCGCAGTATGCATCGCTGGTCAGTGCCATTGAGACGCTGGAGGCGACGCCCGCAGCCGATGCGCCAGCGGCTCTTCAGACAGTGTTGACGCTGCTCGACTTCACACCCGCGCTGGTGGAGTACCTCCGCAACCCTATGCATGCCTGGCAGGAACTTGGCGATCTGGAGCCGTATCTGCGACACGAGATTGAAGCGCACGTTGCGACGCTGGCCGACCGCGAGCCAGTCATCAATACGGTCGATGCTTACAACGTCGATCGATACCGGGTTGCCAGCGCCAGTGGCACCATTCTCGAGTCAATTCCGGAGGTGCAGCCCGAGCAGGAAGAGGGGGCCGGCGGCAGCAGTGGTTCCAGTGGCGGCGCTGGAGGCTCAGGCGGAGACAGTGGCTCCGGTAGCGGTGGATCTTCCGGTGGATCGTCCGGAGGTTCCTCCGGAGGGGGCAGTGGTGGCGACAGCGGTAACAGCGGGGGCGCTGACGGCGGCGACTCAGGCGGCCTCCCTGACAACTTTGACCCCAATGATCCGACGACCTGGCCGGCAGGTGTCGATACGTTCGAAGAGCTGCTCGAGTGGCTCATGAACAACCCCGGGTGAGCCTCAGCCTCCTTCAGGAAGGCAGTCGCCAGCCAAGTCCGTCCAGGAAAGGGGATTGGCGGGCTCACGCACCAGCGTGTGCGGGGGGCCTGCTAGAATCCGGGTCTTTCCCGCGGAGGCCCCCATGGATCCCACACCGGTTCCCCTGCTCGATCTGAAGGCGCAGTACAAGTCGATCCGTTCTGAAATCGAACCACTGCTTCGTGAGGTGGCCGAGAGCCAGTGGTTCATTGGCGGCCCTCATCTCGACGCCTTCGAGAAGGCGGTTGCGACCTACTGCGACGCGGCTCACGCCGTAGGCTGCGCCAGCGGATCCGATGCGTTGCTCCTGTCGTTGATGGCTGCGGGCGTTGGCCAGGGCGACGAAGTCATCTGTCCCTCCTACACCTTCTTTGCGACGGCGGGATCGATCTGGCGCCTGGGGGCGCGGCCCGTGTGGGTGGACATCGATCCGGTGACATACAACTGCACGGCGGAGGGCGTTCGCGCGGCGGCGGAACAATGCACCTCCCTCAAGGCGATCATGCCGGTCCACCTCTTCGGACAGGCTGTTGACATGGATGGCCTGCTCCAGGTCGCGTCAGATTGTGGCGTGCCGCTGATCGAAGACGGCGCGCAGGCCATCGGCGCCCGCGACGCGGGCGGAGCGCGAACCGGATCACGCGGATGGACCGGATGTTTCAGCTTCTTCCCATCCAAGAATCTGGGAGGATTCGGAGATGGCGGCATCATCACGACGAACGACGAAGATGTGGCTTCGCACCTTCGCAGACTTCGCAACCACGGCATGGAGCCCAAGTACTACCACCGCGAAGTCGGCATGAACAGCAGACTTGACGCGATGCAGGCGGCCGTGCTTGGTGTGAAACTGAAGCACCTTGACGGATGGTCGGCGAGTCGATCCGAGAATGCCGCCGACTACGAGCGGTTGTTCTTTGAGGCCGGCGCAGCAACGACTGAGGTGTCAATGGCAGATGCCGACGTTCCGCTGCTTCTGCCAGCGAAGCCCGCGGCGCCGAGTGTGCACATTTACAACCAGTTTGTGATTCGCGTCCCGGCAGACCTGCGAGACGACTTGAGGGCGCACCTCAACGAGCGGAAGATCGGGCATGATGTCTACTACCCGGTGCCCCTGCATCAGCAGGAGTGCTTCCAGTCTCTCGGCGAGGTGTCCCTGCCATTCAGTGAACAGGCTGCTCGGGAGAGCATTGCGATTCCGGTTTATGCCGAATTGACCGGTTCGCAGCGGGAATGTGTGGCTGGCACGATTGTCGAGTTCGTCAAGACGCACACGCCCGCCGGTGTCTGAACGCTATTGGGAATGCACGCTGATTCGCGCTGGGTCGCTCTGGCTGGATGGGGGCGGCATGTTCGGCGTGGTGCCTCGGCCAGTCTGGGCCAAAATGACGCCGCCGGATACGAAGCATCGGATTGAGTTGCAGACCAACTGTCTTCTGCTTCGATCCGAGGATCGGTGTGTGCTTGTCGAGACGGGGTGTGGTGACAAGTGGTCCGACAAAGTGCGGGCTCGATTCGGAATCGAAGACCGGACGGTGGCCGACGCGCTTCGGGAAGTTGGAGTGGCCCCCGAGGACGTGACCGATGTCGTGGTGACACATCTGCACTTTGACCATGCGGGCGGGTTGACGACTCGGCGGAATGACGACGTTGTGTCGGTCTTCAATCATGCAGCTATCCATGTGCAGAGGCGTGAGTGGGAAGACGCGCTGGCCAACAGGTCGACGATGACGGGTACCTATCTTCGAAGTCATCTCGATCCGATTGCTGGGCAGGTGAACTTGCACGAAGGCGAGGCTCCGATTCTCCCGGGAATCAGAACGATGCCGATGCCAGGGCACACGTGGGGGCAACAGGCCGTACTGGCTGACACAGCGCATGGCACCATCTGCTTCCCCGGAGACGTCATGCCGACGCGCCATCACCTCGGCGCGCCCTACAGCATGGGGTACGACATGCTGCCCTATCAGAACATGCTCACAAAGCGAGATCTGCTTGGGCGGGCATGCGACGAGTCGTGGATTCTGGTGCTCGACCATGAACCCGGGCACCCCGTGTTCGAAGTGGAACGGTCCGACGACTGGTTCACGCTGACAGAGCGATCACTGTCGTAGGCGTAACTCAGACCGACGGAAGAAACTTCTCCGGCGACTCGAGGTGCGCCACGATGGTGTTCAGGAATCGAGCACCCTCGGCACCATCCACGATGCGGTGGTCACAAGACAGGCTGAGTGGCAGGACGAGCCCGGCGTAGAACGCGCCGTTTCGTGTCAACACACGCTCTTTGGCCCGCCCGACACCCAGGATGGCCACTTCCGGATAGTTGATGATCGGGGTCGCGAACATGCCGCCGTAACTCCCCACATTCGACACGGTGAATGTGCCGCCCGAGAGGTCCTCACGATCAATGGACCGGTCCTTGCACCCGCGAGCGATCTCCGAGATGCGGTCGGCCATCTGGACAACGCTCAACTCGTCGGCGTCCTTGATCACCGGCACCATGAGGCCATGGTCGGTGTCGACCGCGCATCCGAGGTTGACGACGCTCCTGATCTGAATCTCCTCAACAAAGTCGTCCACGGTCGAGTTGATGGCAGGGTGCGCTCGTAGCGCTTTGCAGACCGCTGACATGACGAATGGCAGCAGGCTCATGCGGCGCCCGAGCAACTCCTCGAAGCCCTGACGGCGACGCTCCAGTTCAGTGACGTCGGCTTCATCAACGACGGTGAAGTGAACCGTTGTCTGCACCGAGTGCTGAAGGGCTTGCGCCGTCTTACGTCGAATACCCCGAAATGGGATCCGTTCCGCGACACCTTCGATGGGAAGATTGACCCGTGTTGCGATGGCGACGTCATTGTCCGCGGGTGTGATCGGTGCCGGGGCGACGGGAGCCGCTGGTTGGGGTGCCGCAGGGGCGGCGGGCGCACCTGCATGGGCCTGAACGTCGGACGCTGTCACTCTGCCGCCTCGTCCGGAACCCGCTACCGAGTTGATGTCAATGTCCAGGTCTCGGGCGATGCGACGGACCGATGGCGTGGCCAGCGCGCGGCCTCCACTTGCTGAATCCTCGGCTGGCTCAGAAGACCGTGCGAAGCTCGCGGGCATCGATAAGGTCTCACTGACATTTCCGACCACGGTTCCGGCGTCTTCTCTCCCTGCTTCAGGAGACGCAGCCTCAGCGGACATTGGGGCGGGCGCTTCGCCACCGCCAGCAATGTCATACGTCACCAGAATGGCGCCGACCTGAATGATGTCTCCGGCGGCGCCATTGAGTTCCTTGATGGTGCCCGACCAGGGGCTGGGCACCTCAACCATCGCCTTGTCGGTTTCCATCTCTGCGAGCGTCTGGTGTTCGGCGACGTCATCGCCTGGCGATACCTTCCACGTGATGAGTTCCGCTTCCGCGACGCCTTCGCCGAGATCCGGGAGCAGGAAATAGGACTGATCGTCTGGCTGTTTCATGGCCATGAGGGTTCGGCTCCTGGTGTCAATAAGACGCCGTTTCGGCGATCGCCTTTCCGATGCGTTCCGCGTCGGGGAGGTACTCAAGTTCGAGTTTGTAGTACGGCATCAGTGTGTCAAAGCCCGTGACACGCTGGACAGGCGCTTCGAGATGGAGGAAGCACTGTTCCATGATGCGTGCGGACAACTCAGCGCCGACTCCGCAGGTCATCGGTGCTTCGTGGACAATCACGGCGCGGCCGGTCTTGCGGACCGATGTCGCCACCGTGTCCATATCAAGCGGATTGATGGTTCGAAGGTCAATCAGTTCGATGTCGCGGCCCGACTCTTCAATGGCGTTCATGCACTGCAGCACTGTGGCGCCCCATGAAATGACCGTCATGTCACTTCCTTCACGGACGACGCGTGCCTCGCCAATCGGGACGGTGTACTCCGCTTCGGGCACTTCCTCCCGGAACGCTCTGTAGATCCGCTTGGGTTCGAAGAAGATCACGGGGTCCGGATCGCGAATGGCGCTGATCAGGAGTCCCTTGGCATCGTAGGGCGAGGAGGGCATCACCACCTTGATGCCGGGGTTGTGGCTGTAGATCGCCTCGGGGCTGTCGCTGTGCAGCTCGGGCGCGTGAATTCCTCCCCCCACAGGGACGCGAACGGTCATGGGCACCGTGAGCCCCCCACGCGTGCGCGATCGCATACGTCCGGCGTGCGTGCACAACTGGTCGTATGCCGGGCCGAGAAAGCCCTCGAACTGGATCTCCGGGACTGGACGAAGCCCGCCCATCGCCAGACCGATGGCCGTCCCGATGATGCCGGACTCCGCAAGCGGTGTGTCGACGACGCGGTCGCCGCCGAATCGCTCGTGAAGCCCTTCCGTCACGCGGAACACGCCGCCGTTGGCACCGACATCTTCGCCGAGAAGCAGGACGCGGTCGTGGTTTTGCATCTCCGGCGCCCGCGCGCGGTTGATGGCCGGTGCAAGTGTGGGATTCGCCCTGTCGTTTGTGTTGCTTGGCCTCAGGGTCCGGCTCCGTCGATGCCCTGTCCAAGGCTGCTGGTCCGCATGGTGCGGCGTTGCGCCTCCAGAACCGGTGGGGTGTCGGCGTACATCCACTTGAAGATGTCATCGGTGGTCGGTGGCTCGATCCCCTCAGCCCGCTTCACAATGGCTGAGACCGTTGCCTCGTTTTCGGCACGCTGTGCCTGCTCCTGATTCTCATCCCAGAGATCACGGTGCTCAAGCCAGTTTCGAAGTCGAAGGAGGGGGTCGCGTCCCTTCCACGCATCAACTTCATCCTGTTCGCGATACCGTCGGGCGTCATCGGCGGTCGT
>CAYQJN010000106.1:0-6438 GCA_964417845.1 uncultured Isosphaeraceae bacterium | reverse complement strand
TATGGATCGGGCATTCATGATGACGGGCGTGGCGGCATGCCGTACCTCATCATGGAGTACGTCGATCGCCCGGAGGCGATCACGGACTTCGCTGAGCGGGAACGACTCGATCAACGAGCCAGAGCGGGACTGATCATTCGGGTCTGCGACGCCATTGCGCACGGGCATGCCCGAGGCGTCATTCACCGGGATCTCAAGCCGGGCAACATCCTCATCGACGAGGGCGGCGACCCACGACTCATCGATTTTGGCGTCGCCATCGACGATCAGGCGAGGAACGCGGGCGAAACACGGCTCACTCAGGAGGGGCAGCTCGTCGGCACGCTCCGATACATGAGCCCGGAGCAGATCGGCAGCCAGACCGAGTCGCTGGATGAACGAACCGACGTCTACGGTGTTGGCGCCGTTCTCTATGAGCTCCTCACTGGCCGACCGCCGATCGATCTGGATGACCTTCCTCTACCGGAGGCAGTCCGTGCCATTCGCGACGACATCCCCAAACCGCTCTCCTCTGCGGACCGCTCGCTCCGAAGCGACCTCGACACCGTCTGTCGCACGGCGCTGGCCAAGGATCCCGCCCGGCGCTACCAGACCATCGACGCGATGGCAGACGATCTGCGCCGGTGGTTGCTCTACGAACCCATCAAGGCGCGACCTCCCAGCCTTCTGTACCTCACCGGATGCTTCGTCAGAAGGCACCGCGCACCGGTCGCCTTCGCCAGCATCATCATCGCGCTCCTCGGCACCCTGCTGGCCCTCGCAACCGGATCACTGGCCGCCGAGTCTACCCATCGGCGTGCCATCGAACACGAACGCGCTCAGCTGCTCGATGTGCTCGACACCATCGGCGCCAGCCTTGACGAGGTTGACCACCCGGACGCCGCCGACGCCCCACTGCTTGCACTGCTTGAAGAAATGTCCGACCGGGCGGACCAGGGACATCTCGAATCCCCGACTGCCGAAGCGTCGATTCGCATGCTCATTGCAAAAACCTATCGAAGGGCCGGGCGCATTCCAGAGTGCATCCGCCACCTCCGAGCCGCCGCTGAGATCTACTACGACGTCAGATCCCCCGGTGATCCCGATCGACAGGCGTGTCTGCTGGCACTGGCGGATCTCCACTCCGATCTTGAAAACGGCGATTACGACCTTCCGCTGGCTGCCGGATATGCCCGCGAAGTGTATGAGTGGCGGGCCAGACACCTTCCTCCAGGCGATCGGCGAACCATGGACGCGCTCGAATTGCTCGCATGGTCAGAACGTGATGCCGGCATGAAGCCCTTGTGCGCCGCGCATCTCGAGGTCCTGATTCCGTGGCTGGAGGCGCAGACGCCAATCGACTGGGGTCGTCTGACCAAAGCGGTGCTGATCCGTGGATACGCTGCCCATGAGGATCCCCCGGAGGCGATCCGCTGGTACCAGCGCGCCGCGTCGATGGCGCAGGAACACCTTCCTCCGACCAATCCCTGGCGCATCGAATCCAGGTCGTTGCAGGCGCTTCTGCTTCGAGATCAGGGTCGCCTTGATGAAGCGGCCGAGATCTACCGCACACTCCTGGCTGATCTCCGGCAAACGCTCACCGTCGAGGATGACGCGCTGAGTCGAGAGTGGACGCACTTCGCTCGAATCCTCTCGCGGTCGGGGCGACACGCGGAAGCTACGGAAGAGATTCAGACCCTCATCAGCGCCATGCTGCCCCACTTCGACGAAGACCACCCATCGCTGCTGATGGCCCAGGCTGCCAGACTCAACATCATGCTGGCCAGCGGGCACGCTGCCGAAGTCCTGCCGTTGGCCGAGAAGCAATGGCGACTGACCGCCTCCCCCAGCATGCTGCCAGCCAGGGTACTCGCGGCCACGTGCCACCAAGCCGCGCAGTTCACCGGCGATCCGGCGCTCATTGAGTTATGGAGTATGCGCCGGCGTGATCGACCTGTCACGAGAACGTACACGCTCCGTCTGGGCCTCTCCGCCCTCGCGGATCCTCTGTTGCTCATCGCCATGACGGACGGAGATCAGGTCATCGCCGTGCTCGCTGACACGGAACAGATGATCGAACACGGGTACCTGCGTGTCGCAACGGATGTGCTCAATCGCCTGGCCGGATCGATGGAACGCACTCGGCAGCCACCGTGGATCCGCGCACGCGCCGAGGCCGCGCTCGCCAAGGTGCATCACATGCAGAACCACCTGCCCGAGGCGCGCCGCCATGCCCATCTGGCCCGCGCTGCGATGGCGAACATGAATCGAGACCTCCCGTGGTTGCAGTCCTATGTCGGCGCGGCCTGCACCGACATCACACCGGATCGGCACATGACGGCACGTCACATGCCGGTCGATTGACTCGGGGGTCAACCCGATATGCTCGCAGCACCTCATCGCCGATCGGCTTGAGCAGCGGCGCCGTCTGCTCGGCAGTGCTCGCTGTCAGCCAGTCAGTCCAATTGGCCGGGTCGAGGATGACCGGCATCCGATCGTGAATCGGAGCGGTGACGGCATTGGGCGTCGTCGTCAGAATCGTGCAGGTTTCGAGCGGCTCAGAACCCCGCGTCCACCGGTCCCAGAGACCGGCGAATGCCATTGGTTGGCCGTCCACGCGGCGAATGCACCAAGGGCGCTTGGCACCACGCTCGCCGGTCCACTCGTAAAAGCCGTCGGCCGGAATGAGGCAGCGGTGGGATCGCATCGGCCCGCGAAACGAGGGCTTTGTGTGCGCCGTCTCACTGCGGGCATTGATCAGGCGGGCGCCGGACCGTTCATCTCTGGCCCACGCCGGCACCAGACCCCAACGGAGCTGATCCATCACTCGCCGCCCTTCGATCCACCGCACACACGCGACGCGCTGCGTCGGGGCGATGTTCCAGCGGGGCGTCAGGTCGATGTCTTCAACTTCAAACAGCCGACAGACGAGGTCTGAAGGACTGCTCAGGAGGAATCGGCCGCACATGGCACGAGGATACGCTCCCTCGATTCACTCAGCGCCGTCTTCCCAGAATGACTCCCGATCGTCCTCAGCCTCGTCTCGCTCGATGGGCCGCTGCTCCGCTTCGGTCAGCAGCCGCCGCAGACAGGCGTTCTCTCGCCGCGTGGCTTCCAGATCAAACAGCAGGTACTTCACGCAGAGCCGCATCGAGTCAATTGACTGTTCGAGCGACTGCAGACAGTTGTTCATCTGATGGTTCTGCTGGGTCGTCGCCTCAGCAAGGCCCACCAGCATGGCCCGTTCTCGATCAGGCAGCCCCGTGATCCGATCCAGCAGATCAACGAACTGCTCCTGGAATGTGCGCTCATCCATGACTTGGCTCCGTCTCTTCTCGATGTCGGCCGCGTTGCTGCGGCACATCCACAGGGTGACACAGCCTCACGCTCCGGCCACGGTGGACATCGACAAATGGGGCGGACAGCTCCCTGGAGGGTCCATCTGTACCGGCTGGCCAAGGTTTGCAGGCGTCCCGGAGGCCCTTCAGGAGGATTCAGTGCTTGAATCGGGTCCGCAGCGCGGCCGTTCGGGCTTCCTCGGGAGCCGCCGCAAGCAGGCGGTCCGTCGCCTCGCCCTTCTGCCTGGCCTCGTACACCAGCCGAGCCAGATGCTGGTCCCGCTCGGCTGCCCACTTTCGGAAGTGCGTCTCCAACTCCTGTCGATTGAACCGTGACAGGGGATCGTCCAGCCCGGTCTGCGCCACCGCCCAGTCAACAAGCGATCGCCCGGACGGCTGAAAGCGGTAGAGATCGCAGGTCGATTCAATGCGTGCCGCCAGCGCCCTGAACGGATCTCGGCATGGTTCCGGTAGTCCGACCATGAGTGCTTCCACACGTCGTTGTGCGGAAGGCCCGAGAAGTTCGTCTCCGGCAGCTGCTTCGGCCTGAGCGATCGCCACGGCCGCTTCACCCGCCCCCTCTTCGGTCGTCTCATCGACGCGTTCACACAACGCCACACTCGTATTGAGTGTCTTGATTCCTGCGTTCGGAAACCGAATCGTCAGGGCATGGCACACCGCGCCCTTGACGTGCGTCGTTGCCACACGGGTCACCGTGCCAACCCCCCACTCCGGCTTGCTCGGCAGTCTCACCCGATCACCGAACGCCCATGCTGTGTCCGCCGCCGCCGCCATGCTGGTCACACGAGTCCCTGATCCACCATCGCATCAGCGACCTTTCGGAAGCCTGCGATGTTGGCGCCATGCCGATAGTCCGCCCCGAACCCATACGATCCCGCGGCCTCCAGACAGACCGCATGAATGTCGTGCATGATGCGCTTGAGGTGTCGATCGACTTCCTCACTGGTCCAACGCAGTCGCTGGCTCGCCTGGGCCATTTCGAGCGCCGAAACGGCCACGCCGCCGGCATTGGCAGCCTTGCCAGGCCCGAGCAGCACGCCAGCGTCCACCAGCGCATCCTGCGCCTCCGGAGTTGTCGGCATGTTCGCACCCTCGCTCACCAACGTGACGCCACCGGCCACCAGATGCGCCGCATCGACAGCATTGATCTCATTCTGCGTGGCCGATGGGAACGCGGCCTCGGCCTCAACTGCCCACAGCGGGTGATGGTCCGCCTCGGAATCGACGGCCGCCCATGTTGCAGAGGAGTACCGCTCGGCATACTCGCTGATGCGTCCGCGACGTTCATTCTTGAGCTCCATCACGAACTGAAGTTTCTCTTCAGTGATGCCCTCGGAGTCATAAATCCAACCGCTCGAGTCGCTGAGGGTGACCGGTACCGCGCCAAGCTCGATCAGCTTTCGGCAGGCATACTGCGCCACGTTGCCGGATCCCGACACAAGACATCGCATGCCGGAGAGATCACGCCCCTGCGTCGCCGCCATCTCGGCAGCAAAGTACACCGCGCCATATCCGGTCGCCTCCGGGCGAAGCATGCTGCCGCCCCACCCGGGCGCGCGGCCTGTCAGAACACCGGTGAACGTGTTCGTAATGCGCTTGTACTGACCGAAGAGGTAGCCAATCTCGCGTCCACCCACGCCGATGTCACCAGCGGGGACGTCCGTATTGTGCCCGACATGTCGGAACAACTCGGTCATAAATGACTGACAGAACCGCATGACCTCGGCATTGCTTCGACCACGAGGATCAAAGTCGGAACCACCCTTGCCCCCGCCGATCGGCTGGCCGGTCAGGCTGTTCTTGAAGATCTGTTCGAACGCCAGAAACTTGAGAATGCTCAGATTCACACTCGGATGGAAGCGAAGCCCGCCCTTGTATGGACCGATCGCCGAATTGAATCCCACCCGGAATCCGCGATTGACATGCACGCAGCCCTCGTCGTCCTGCCACGGAACACGGAACTGAATAACACGCTCAGGTTCAAGAAGCCGCGCGAGCACCCGCTGCGAGCGATAGTGCGGATGCCGTTCAAGCACGGGTTCAAGCGAGACCACGACCTCCTGTACTGCCTGCGTGAATTCCGGCTGGTGCGGATCACGAGCAGTGATCAGATCGATGTACTCCTGGACAAACGCACTACCGACATGCGGCGACACAACCGACGTATCCATAGATTCAATCCTTCACAGATGGTGCGGTCCGCCGCAGACGCGGCGCCATTCCGTTTAACACGGATCAAAAATACTAACGCGGCACCGCCGTATCCTCTTCTGCCATGTCCCCACCAAATGGCCAGCCCATGGAGATCCCGCCGGAATTGCAGGCCCTTCGGGATCGAATCGACGAGATTGATCATCGGTTTCTCGAACTGCTCCAGGAGCGGCATCAAGTCGTCGGTGAGGTGGCGGCCATCAAGCGGTCCACGGGGGTACCCATCCGTGACGACCACCGTGAAGAGGCGTTGCTCGCCGACAGGCGGCGGATCGCCGGGGGGAGCGGACTGAACGCAGAGGTGATCGAGAGCCTGTTCAGGCTGGTGCTCTGGGCCAGCCGGAACCGTCAGGCCCAGCTGCTCGCCGCCGTTCCGGTCGATTTTGAGCCGAAGGTTGTGGCCGTCATCGGCGCCAACGGCGGTATGGGCCGCCTGATGACATCGCTGTTTCGTGGTATCGGGCACGAGGTCCTTGAGGTCGATCTCGACACACCGCTGTCCATTGAAGTCGCATCGGCTCGGGCCGATGTCGTCCTGGTCTCCGTCGATATCGACGCCACGGAGGACGTCATTCGACGCGCGGGCCCCCATTGTGGTCCCGACGCACTGTTGACGGACGTCACGAGCACCAAACGTGGCCCGGTTGAAGCCATGTGCGACTCAAGCAGCGGTAGCGTGATCGGGACGCACCCACTCTTCGGCCCGGGGGTCCACAGTTTGCAGGGCCAGCGCATCGCGATCACGCCTGCACGCGCCGTCGGTAACATCGACTGGCACGCGTGGCTCACCGGCTCGCTTCAGTCGGCAGGGATGATTCTGCTTGAGACAACGCCGGAAGAACACGACCGCATCATGTCCGTCGATCAGGTGCTCACCCCCTACTCAACC